>JBAVYX010000001.1:0-5848 GCA_049588475.1 Silvibacterium sp.
AACCTCTCTTTCCCTCGTTCGTGCCGAGAAGTTCGACGGTGAAATCGTCAGTTGCGACTCCGTCGCCGTTTACCGTGAAATGGAAATCGGCACCGCCAAGCCCTCGCTCTCAGAACGGCAGCGCATCCCTCATCACCTCATTGACGTCTATGCTCCCGCCGAGCACTCCACCGCCGGAGACTACGCCCGTCTGGCCCGTCAGGCCCTAAGGGAGATCTCGGGGCGTAACCATCTCTCCATCGTGACCGGAGGAACCGGCCTTTATCTGCGCGCCCTCATCGACGGCCTCTTTTCAGGCCCGCAGCGCTCCCCCGATCTCCGCGACCGGCTCGAACATAGCGGGCGTAAGCACGGACAAGCCTGGCTGCACCGCATCCTCACTCGACTCGATTCTGCATCCGCCGCCCGTATCCACGCGAACGACACGCCGAAGCTGATCCGTGCCATCGAAGTCTCGCTCGCTGCCCGTCAGCCCATCTCGGAAGCGTGGAAGACTGGCCGCGACCCGCTCACAGGTTTTCGCATCCTCCGCCTCGGCCTCGATCCGGATCGGAAGGCTCTGTATGCCCGCATCGACGCCCGGGCGAAGGAAATGTTTTCGACGGAAACCGAAACTGGCGGCCTCATCGAAGAAACACGCCGCCTTCTCGAAAAATATGGAGAATCCCCGCGTGCGTTTAATTCGCTCGGCTACAGTCAGGCCCGCGCAGTGCTGCTAGGGAAGATGAGCCTGCCGCAAGCCATCGCTTCTGTCCAACAGGGGCACCGAAACTATGCCAAGCGCCAGCTGACTTGGTTTCGCCGCGAGCCCGATGTTGTTTGGCTCCGCGGATTTGGAGACGACCTCATCATCGCCATCCAGGCCATTGAGGCGATCCAGTCGGCCTTGCCCAACAAGCGGCCCTGATAGAAGCGTCGCGAAGGCGTGATAACCGCGTTGTTACAGCAACCGGCCCCCGCGTCTTACGAGCGTTGCAGCTTCTCCAGTGCGAGGAGCTTTTGCTTGCGCTCGACGCCCCAGCGATAACCGGTGAGCTTGCCGTTAGAGCCGATGACGCGATGGCAGGGTATGACAACAGCGACCGGATTTGTGGCGCAGGCCCGGGCCACGGCGCGCACGGCGGTCGGCTGGCCGATAGCGCAGGCAACCTCGCCATAGGTACGGGTTTCTCCACGTGGGATGCACTGGAGCGCCTGCCAGACCCGCATCTGGAAGGCAGTTGCACGCAGATCGAGCGGCAGATCGAGCGCGGCGGGGTGTTCGCTGAGCCTGGAGAGCACCTGCTCAAGCATTGGAGCCAGATCGGTGCGAAGTGTTACATGTGCTGCGGAGAATTGCTGCTCAAGGCGCGAGAGCGCTGAGGCTCCTGTCGAGTCCAGAATGACGGCACAGAGCCCACGATCGGTGGCCGCGATCAGGATGTAGCCCAGCGACGATGGGCCAATGGCGTAGCCGATGGCCAGGTTGCGTCCCTGGTTGCGGTAATCTTGCGGACGCATGCCTAAGTGATCCTTACCATAGGCGCGCGAAGGGCCTGAATAGCCAGCGTCATAAATGGCGTCGGTGATGCGGACATCGGGATCGGCCAGCCGGGCGCGCAAGGCAGCCGCACGTTTGTGCGCCCGATACTGATTTGGGCTAATGCCCAAGACCCGCTGGAAGGTGCGCTGCACGGTGAAACTGCTAAGACCGGCGACGCGGGCCAGATCGGCGAGCTTAACGCACCGGTCGAGGTCCCGGTTTAGACGGGCGCAAAGGTTTTCGACGAGCTGGGACTCCGCACGCAAGCCGGCCGGATTGCAGCGCTTGCAGGGACGGTAGCCGGCTTCAAAGGCCGAAAGCAAGTCAGAGAAGAACTCTACGTTGTTGCGGCAGGGACGGCGGCTGGGGCAGGACGGACGGCAGAAAATGCCGGTCGTGCGGACGGCGTAGAAAATCCTCCCATCGGCACTCGGATCGCGATTGGCAATCAGTTGCCAGGCATCATCGTGATTCGTGGCGACCGGATTCGGGACCTGCAACGTCATGGAGGAAATCCCAGAGTGTGGTAACGGAAAAGCCAGGGCTGCTGTCGTCATGGTAGGCATGCTCCTGTACCCGATGTTCCATTGATTCAGGGACTCAGGCACTTGAAAGATGATCGCGCGATCTTCGGCGATTCACTATCCGCATCTTGCCGTTGAATTCGGGGTTCCTATCTTTGACTGTGGAGGGTGAAGAAGACCTGAAACGTTGACGCTGCATCTTAAGACCTGGAGAACGATATCAAAACATTATGAGAACGACGACCCACTTTAGATCTTTTCCCCTTTTTGCGCTGGCGCTGGCATTTGGAGTTGCCGGCTGCCATAAGAATCCGGATCAAACACAGAACGCCGCGCAGGTCACGGATGATAGCCAGGATCCGGCGATGCAGGCGAATCTTGCGCCGGTAAGCAACAGTACAAATCAACCGCAACAGGCTCAACAAGATCAGGCTCCAACACCCACGGAGCAAGCCGCCCCGGAGCAAGGTACACCACCGCCACCTCCTCCGGATGAAACGGCAAGCACAGCGCCGAGCGATCAGAGTTACGACTACAACGCGATCGATCAGAGCAATCAGGACCAGACGCAGCCGGTTGAGTATGCTACTGAGCCCCCGCCGCCGTTGCCCGTCTACCAGCAGCCGGAAGTCCCTGGTGATAACTACATGTGGACGCCGGGCTACTGGGGCTACGCACCGACTGGTTACTACTGGGTACCGGGCGTGTGGGTGATCGCGCCTTACGTGGGCGCATTGTGGACGCCGGGTTATTGGGGCTTTTACAACAATCGTTATGGGTGGCACCAGGGTTACTGGGGGCCGCACATCGGCTTTTATGGCGGCGTGAACTACGGCTTCGGCTATGTGGGCACAGGTTACGTGGGCGGCTATTGGCACAACAACGCATTCATGTATAACCGCTCAGTGACCGTGGTGAACACAACCATCGTGCGCAACGTGTACGTGCACAACGTGACGATCATCAATAACACGCGGGTGAGCTACAATGGCGGGCGCGGTGGCCTGATGGCTCGCCCGCTGCCGGCAGAAAATGTTGCGTTCCGCGAGCGGCATATGGCTGCGCTGCCGGAGCAAGTAGCGCATGCGCGTGAGGCGAGCGTAAACCGTCAGCAATGGGTGGCCGTCAATCACGGACGTCCGGCGGCGCTGGTCGTGGCGCGGCCTCTGGTTACCGAGCGCAGAGCTCCTGCAACCATGCCTCCGGCGGTGCAGAATCAAGTGCGCCAAGAACAAGCACGACTGGCAGAGATTCGACCTGTGAACCGACCGGAAGCTAGGCCAGCGCCTGAAGTTCGTCCTACGCCGATGGATCGACCGGAAACGCGGCCGGCGCAACCGGAACGGCCTGAGAGTCGGCCTGAAACTCAACCCCAGAACAAGCCGCAGCCACGCCCTGAGTACCGGCCTGTTCCGCAACCGCAGCAACGGCCGGAAGCGGAAAGAGAGGTGGAGCGGCCGGAACCACGACCCGCCCCACCACAGCAGGCTCGACCGGAATACCATCCTGCGCCTCAACATGAGCAAAGGCCAGAACCGGCGAGACCCGAGAGTCGTCCTGCGCCAGGGCCGCACCCCCAGCAGGCGAGACCGGAAGAACATCATCCTGGCAGGTAGGCCTGTACTCAAGAACACGGAAGGGAGAACGCCTGGTGCGCTCTCCCTTTTTGGATTCATCGATTCAGCCGCCAGCAGGAGTTCCGACTCCACGCTTATCTTCACGATCCACTGCGCTGGCCTACATACCCGCCTTCAACGAGAACTGCCTCGACCAGTCTGACACCGCCGCAGCCCATACAACCCCATAGCTGACAGTCGTGCCGGGCGCTACATATACAGCCCTAGGCTTCACGGCTAGATGGCTCGCTCCCCCAAACACCGACAGTACACTTGCTGTGGCCTTGATAGCTCTCTCTACCTGGACTGTTCTCTCCAATTGCGCGGAGCACCGGACAGAGAGCAACAGCCGGGCTGATTGACCCTCCCCGGCGTTCGCCGTACCATCAGTCAACCCTTCAGGGGCCTCCCTCGCATGATTGGCACGACGGTCTCGCACTATCGCATCCTCGATAAGTTGGGCGGTGGTGGTATGGGCGTGATCACAAGGCCGAGGACACCAACCTTGGCCGTTTTGTCGCGCTCAAGTTTCTTCCCGAAGACGTAGCCCGAGACCGTCAGGCACTAGAACGCTTTCGCCGCGAAGCCCGCGCCGCATCCGCGCTCAATCACCCCAACATTTGCACCATTCATGACATCGGTGAGGAAGATGGCCGATGCTTCATCGTCATGGAGTTCCCCTACGGCATGACGCTGAAGCATCGCATCGCGGGAAAGCCCGTCGAGACCGACGTCCTGCTGGGTCTGGCCATTGAGATTGCCGATGCGCTGGATGCCGCTCACACCAAGGGCATCGTTCACCGCGACATCAAGCCGGCCAACATCTTCGTGACCACCCGCGGACACGCCAAGATTCTCGACTTCGGACTGGCCAAGGTCGCGCCCCCGCGCAGTTCGCCGGACCAGATTGCAGCAGCGAGCACGCTGACGGAGATGACAGAGGAACAACATCTGACCAGTCCGGGAGCCGCCCTTGGCACCGTCGCGTATATGTCGCCGGAACTGGCCCGCATGTGCTAACGACAGCAGAAATCACCGGCCTGGTCTAGTACATCAAATGTTGTACCATTTAAGGCATGAAGACCACCACTATGGCTTACGCCAAAGCCCATTTACCGAAACTCATCGAGCGCGTGGCTCGGGGGGAGCGGATCACGATCATGCGTTACAAGAAGCCGGTGGCGGAACTGGGACCGTCCGCCGCCGCCGAGAGGCCGAAGCCGAAATTCGGCACAGGCGAGGGCAAGATTACGCTCATTGATCTGCGTGCATTTGACCCTATGACCGATGTAGAAGTCGATGCCTTCATTGAAGGACGGTACTGAGGTGATCGTTCTGCTGGATACGCAGGTGGTTCTGCATCTGTACGCCGGTATCGCAGTTCCGAGGAAAGTGCAGCCGTTGCTGGGAAACCCCGACACGGAACCGCTCATCAGCGCCGCCTCCCTTATGGAAGTAGCGATTAAAAACGCCACCGGCAAATCTACAATAGGCGAGCCGGAGATGCGGGAAGCTATTCGTGATCTGCGTTTGCGCGTTCTGCCTTTCGATGCGCGGCACGCGTACAGGCTGTTCACGCTGCCGCCCCATCATCGTGATCCCTTCGACCGCATGATTATCGCCACCGCACTGGCGGAAGATATTCCCCTGATCGGTCGGGACCGGGAGTTCAAAAAATATAAGGGGCTGAAAGTCATCTGGTAGCTAGTGTGCTCCTGATTATCCGGTTACTTCAGCAAAGCCCCAGATGTTGGGTGCCAATCTGAACGGACGACCCTACGGCTCGTGGTCGGCTGAAGCAACCAGATAATCAGAAGCCAGCTAGCTGGCGTAAACACTTAACGAGTTTAGTTTCGGGGTCATTTTTTGCGTCGTTAAGTAAAATCGCTCAGCGCCTTCTGAGCATTCACTTGTAAACCCCAAAAAAACCTGCTCGTCAGACTTCGATTGGCGTATACTTCGAACCTAATTTTGCTGTTGCAATAACAGAGCATTCATGAAAATCATGGTCATCATCGCACGCATCTTGTTGGGCGCCATCTTTGTCGCCTTCGGCCTAAATGCCTTCCTGCACTTTTTCCCCAAGTGGTTACCTCCGGGCCTTGCAGGTCAGTTCGTGGGCGCAATGTTCCACTCCCACTACATCCTCTTCGTGAGCACAATCGAGTTGATCTGCGGCGCCTTGT
>JBAVYX010000002.1:0-8036 GCA_049588475.1 Silvibacterium sp.
TCTCAACTTGCAAATCCCGCACACTGCGCGGGATTCGCACTTTCCCACCGCCTCTACGGCTACTAACTTATGAAACCGGACACTTCATTTGTTCTCAAAAGCGGACATTTTCACTTGCTTCCGACAATGACGCCGTTGATAGTTGCCCCGGCCTTTGCTACTGCTCCTAAGTAGGTACAGGTGCTGCCGACGTTGTTGGCAAACTGGTGAAACCATCCGCGCCGATATCCGGTAACTCGCGCCGGCCAGGCGGCGAAAGCGTCGGGATTGGTGCGCGTCCGCGACGCCCTTTCAATAAGCGAGCCGTAACCGAACACATATCCGCCCTGAACCATATATTTCTCCTTATCGCTGTATTTGCTTGCGTACCGGCCCAGAATGCACAGAGACTGTTGGGCGGCGTCACCCGGAGCCAGGGAGGACGAAAGCAGCGCCAACTTCAGTAGGGTCAGAAGGAAGTTTCCCGTTGCGGTTCCGCGAAACAGTCTGCGGAGTCTTAGGAAAGTCACCGGACAACACAGTCTCGTCCGTCAGGTGAGATAGTGTCCTCGTTAGTTACCAATGTCAAGAACAGTCTTGATGAATTCCTACACTTCGAGTTGGCTCGTTCCCGCTCCGCAGAAGAGCTCCATGTCCCTGCCCGACACGCGTTTCCTCTGTTATATTAAGAAGGTTGGCGGTTCTTGCCAGACCCCTCCGGCGCCATGGTGTAATTGGTTAACACGCCGCCCTCTCAAGGCGGAGAGTTCGGGTTCGATCCCCGATGGCGCTACCATAAAATCAATAACTTAACTGCAAAGACAACCTTTTGGTTTGCTTTTTTGGGAATACAAAAGGGATACATCTTGCTGGCGGAGAGTTCTAGCCATATTTTTGTGCGAGAATTTGAGGCGGCCCTCGTCTGGAGTATGGTGGTTTGGCGAGGGCTCCTGCATATCGCGCCCCTTGCGGTCGGCTAGTCGGTAAGTTCGCCAAGCAGGAGTGATCTACGGGGCCGGATCATCCCGGGTATCCACGCTACACATGTGTGCTCTGTTCAGGATTTATCGTTGCTGCTCATTCGCTTCCCCGAATGGAGGGGACCCTTTCGGGACTGATATTGAGTCCACCATGCTGCCAGCATATTGATCAATTACACTGTGGGACGACCATGAGGTTGAGCGAGAGAGAATACTCAACATGCCGCAACCTCTTGCTTAAGTCGGTCCTGACAATGAGGCCATCTTTTTCATTTCGCGTAGATGCTGCGTCAGCATTTTTGTCGATGCTTCTGGCATGGCCTTGCGCAGCTAGCTCAGACGATTCGGCCTGTGCTGAAGTTCACACAAGATTTCCATCTTCCATTTGCCGTGAATAAGATTGATGGCTAGTTGGGCTGGACGCTCCCTTTCACTGGGGCAGAGGACGTCAACTGTCCGAGGTGCCCGTTTTCCGGGCCAAGTAGATAATCTCCGGTTTACTCATCGGGAAGAACTTAGACATCACGGTCGAATCCATGTCGGATCACTCCGCATCAACAGCCTGTAACAAAAATGCCCTCCGATTCCAATCTGACGAACGGCGCCGCGCTTAAAGAACTGGGCGACTGCTTTAATTCAGCTTCGCGTACTCAGCCTGGGCTTGCTTCAGAATGGGAATGTCTGGGTCGGCGTCTTTCCAGAGAGTGAGGAAATCTTGGTAGGCAGCTTTCGCCTTCGCCTCATCGCCCGACAAAGCGAATGCTCGGCCTATTTGCAAGTGCGCCAGTGCGCCTATGGGATCGCTCACAACAATTCCGCGGTGATTAAGAATCTTCTGGAATTCCTTGGCGGCTTCGGTGCCCTGGTGTGTGGCCAGATAGGCCTCGCCGCGAACATAGACCGGATACATAGCCCCAAAGAAACCCTGAAAGCTGCTGGGCGGTGCACCCAGGTCATAAGGAACCGCGATCTGTAACAGCTCGCTCGCCTTGGAAGGCCCACTATGGTTCAGTGCGAGACGTCCGCCAAGGGCTGGCAGGTAACTGAATCGGATGGACGTATCCTCGGGGAAGCGCCTTTCCAGATCATTCGCCATTGCTTGTGCTCGGGAAGAATCCCCGCAGAGGGCGAGTGCAAAGGCCACGCCGTACTCCACTTCCCGGTTCTTTGAAAGCTCAAGTGCCGACATCGCGCTTTGCCTTGCGGCAGAAGCATTTCCGAAGAACGCTTGCCTCAGTGCAGCTCCGGTTAAGTACAGCGCGGCCCTTTCCTTCTGGCCTGCCTGTTGAGCCAACTCCGCCGCACTCTGCGACATTCTCTGTGCCTCTTGCAAATGACCGGAATATGCCAGGACAAAAGCTTCATGACTGGAAACCCAGGCTTCTGCGCCGGTGTCTTTCTTTCCCAGTGCCGATTGCCTGTCCATTTCTTCTTTGTCTCCCTTCAAAAAGGCAAGATCGTATCGCTCGATTACGTAGTCGGGAATCTCCAGTCCGCGTTCCGAGGCCTGCTGAAGTGCGTTCTCAGCTTCCTTCAGGCGCTGCAGGTATGCAAAGTTGACGGCCAGGATGGAATATCCAATGGCAAAGTCGGAATCGACCGCGATAGTCTTCCGAGATTCTTCCAGCGCCTCTTCATATCTCCCGTAGACGTCGTAAATGATCCCTGCCCGAAACGAGTGAGGACCCAACTCGCGTGGATAGATACGCGCCCACGACTCACAGATCTGTTGTGCCTTCTCCAGATTTCCCGTCACCTGTATATCGTAAGAAGCAGTGATAAAGAACCTCTCTGCATCGCTGGCGCGATCACGCAAGCGGTAGGCTTCGCCGGTACTCTCCGCTGAAAGGGTGGATTCTCCAAGATCGCCGTACACGCGCCCCAGCCACGCATGCGCCATCGCGAATTCAGGATCAATTTCGATGGCGCGCCGGAAAAGAGGCAAAGCAGCGGCACTGCCATTTGAAAAGAGGATCTTCAGGCCAGCGCTATAGGCCTTCAAGGCTTCGAGTGAAGGTGTCATGGAATCGACGAGCGGAGTATCGTACTTTTGCACAGTCGACAGGGATTCACCGACTTTGGTCCTGAATTTTCTCGCAATGCGGCTCAGAGCATTCAGGACCTCTTCCTTTCTTTCCGCCTGCGCCTGCTCCTCATCGAGGACGTCTCCGGTGTGGCAGTTAATTGCCCGCACCTCCAGTACATACTGGCTTCCGAGGCTGGCAATCGAGCCGTCCAGGACCGCGGCGCTTGCCGTCCGCTCACAGACTTCCCGAGCGATTTCTGGAGTGAGTCGCGCATCCGCCGGTTGGCCCATCATTTGCAACTCCCGCCGAATGTGCTCCTCGGAGACAAGGCTGAGAAAAGGCGACTGCTCAAGCTGCACCGCCATGCCTTGACGCAGTGTCCCGTCAAAGACCGGATCGCCCGTTGAATTAGTGAAGTCTGCAAGCACAACAGTATCTTTTTCGGTGAGGACCCGTCTGCTGTGACCGTAGAACAGGAACAACCCGACGACAAGGACAGCAAGCAAAGGGAGAGCGACGCCAATGATCCATTTGTTTGATCTCGTGGACTCAACAGGGGCCTCCGCTACCGGCGAGATCACGTCTGTTTCAGCCCTGCGATTTACGGAGTCTCCCGGTCGAATGGCAGGAGCAAGGAACCGGTAGCCTCGTTTCGGAATCGTCTGGATATATCTGGGATTCTCTGCGTCATCCCCGAGCGCCTCCCTCAGCTTGCGAACCGCGACTCGAAGGCCGCTGTCGAAGTCTCCAAAAGTGTTTCCCTGCCAGATGCGATTCTGGATTTGCTCCCGAGTTACTACCTGCCCGGAATTTTCCAGGAGAATGATCAGCAGACGGAATGGTTGCTCCTGAACCCTTACCCGTTGGCCATGTTTCAGGAGTTCGCCGGAAGCAGGGTTTGCTTCAAAAGGACCAAACCGGTACGTAGTCCCAACGGGCGTTTCCACAAAACATCACCTCAAAAAAGGCGAGCGCAGCCGAGTCTATCACGGTCTATTCCTGTTTACAGACTTCTCACACCTCACACGTTCCCAAAGAGTTGCAGGTTAACAGAAGGTTCACGCCAAGTTTATTTGACCCGCGCTGAAGAGTGGATTCTTATGCGAGTGCTGAACTCGGATTCAAAAGCACTCGTGCTCGACAAATCCCAAAAGGAGAAATCGCAAATGACGGCACATCGGCTTATCCAAATGGTGGCGGGAGTCGCCTTAACCATGAGTGCGATTGCTCTGGCAGCATGGTTGAGCGTTTCGCCGAGTGTACAGGCGCAGCAGAACAACCGTGACACAGAGGCGTCGCGTATCAAGCGGGGTTTCGAGATAGCGCCCGTCCCACTGAATCTGGAGGGAAAAGATCGGAATCTGGTTGGGCTAGGCAGCTATTGGGTAAACGCCGTCTCCGATTGCAATTTTTGTCACACAGCCGGCGCCCCTCCCAACTTCAATTACGTTGCGGGCTCCAACCCATACTTTGGCCAGCCCCAGAAAACAGACCCCACCACCTACCTGGCTGGAGGCACCGACTTCGGTCCAGCCCTGCCCCCGGGTTTCTATTCACCCGACTATGGAAGCTACATCGGTCCGGACATCGTCTCCCGCAACTTGACGCCCGACCAAACGGGGTTGCCTGAAGGCGGCCACACGCTCGAACAATTCATGCGAATCATGAAGACGGGCATCGACATGGACCACCAGCATCCAACTTGCACAGCAAGTTCGCCCACTCCTACCCCAGCAAACTGCATTCCGCCTCCCGTCGACGGAAATCTTCTACAAATCATGCCCTGGCCCAACTTCCATGACATGACCGACTATGACCTCGTGGCCATCTATGAATATTTGAAAGCGATCCCCTGCATCGCCGGACCGCCCGCGCCTAGTCCCCTGCACAACGACTGCGGCGATGAACAGGCCGTTCGCGACGGCGCCTCACAGGCACCGCATAGGACCAGGAGACAGTAACTGACTTTACAGATGACGAGCGAGGTGCAGGATGAAGCTAACTGCGGTTCGAGTTGTTACGACAATTCTGATTGTGGGTTGCGTCTCTCGAGCACAGCAGCCTGCTCAAAAAGACGAGGCGTCTACTGGGGGTGGCGCGAAGCCGCTCTTGCTGGAGAAAGATGAAGGTGAGCAGCGGATCTGGCGCGACCCTCCTCCCGGAGGATTCATTCTAAAGGTCAGCCCGGAGAACAATGGCTCGCAGCATCTCGTGCTGACGACAGGAAATCTTCTCCCAGGAGACAGCATACCCACACACAAGCATCTCGGGCAGGATGAAATTGTGTTTATCCAGGGGGGAACTGCGCATATTCGACTCGGCGACCAGGAACGCGATCTGCACGCAGGGGGCGTAGCATTCATTCCCGCCCACACCTGGGTCGGTTTGAAGAACATTAGTAGTGAGCCTCTCAGCATTGTCGCTATATTTTCAGCGCCGGGATTCGAGAATCACTTGCGATGTGTATCGGTCCTGCCGAACGAAAAGTCTACCCCGATGAGTCCGGAGGAACACCGAAAGTGCGATAGAGAAGGGCACGTCGTGTATCAAGAGTTGAAGTAAACCCAAACGGGGAGGGACCGGAGTACGCGCGTATTATGTTCCCGCCAGGCAAGTTGCGACCTTCCAAGGCGCATTACTTGGCCGGAAAGTCAGCAAATCAGACAGATGACTTCGGCACAATCGGAGTTCTTACCGGAAACCCCTGTTTTCCGGGAACCTCAGGCGACGCCGATGGCTCTGATCGTCCGACTCTTCGTTTGTGTGATGCCGAAGATGACTAGAATTGCACGGACACAGCCCTGACCGAATGCAGGCTCACTCCCATGATTCAACATCAGATCGCTATTTTGGCGAGCCACATGTGGACGCGAGACCCACTCTTCCCCCTTGACCCTTCAGGCATCCACCACAACCGAGGTAGTTCATAGCCGGACGCGGGTCGCTCGGCACCTGATTCCGCTTCCTTTGCCTGATCGGCCTCGCAAGAAGGCCCCACGCCAATACAGAAAGAGAATTGACGTGAGGCCAATCTCAAGCGGGAAGCCAACCATCGTCGTCTACGGCGTGCGGATAAATCCATGCACCACGCCCGCGGAGTCAACATAGAGCCCCACGATGACACCGCTAGGGTTGATCCCCGTTGCCTCAGTGAAGATGGCTCCGGGGTAGTCGAACGACCTGTAAGCGCCGTTAAACAGAAAACCGTGGCTGACGCCCGAAGCATCGGTGTAAATCCCCACGATGTCACCCGGAGCATTAGCGCCTCCAGCAAACGTAAATGCGGCGCCCGGATAGTTGATTGTGGCATACGATCCGTGGAACAGCATGTACCCTTGGCACTGTGTGGAACACGTCGTTCCAGTAAGGTCTGTGTAAGCACCAACGACTGCGCCAGATGGGACCACCACGCTGCTGGTACTACTGGCTGCACCCGGTGGGTCGAAGGTTGCCGAGAAGACGCCTTTCTTGGACACCAAGAAACCGTGGGTAACGTTGGTCGCACCAGCGACGCCGCAGGCAGGGTCGGAACAGGTGGCTCCTGACATTTCACCTGAAGGGTTAATGCTACTGAGAACTGTACCAGCCGCACCTGGGTAGTCAACCCTTGTGTAAGCTCCTCCACTCAGAACGAAACCGTGGCTGACGCCACCTGCGTCGACGTAGGCACCCACTATATCTCCCCGCGGATTGATAAAGTTGACAGTCGTAAACGTGGAACCCGGAGGGTCGAACGGCGTAAATACTCCTCCCCTTACCGTAAAACCGTGCAAGGCGCCACCAGCCGTGAGGGTGTAACCGCCGACGCTCGTACCCTGGGGATTGGGGCCGCCAATTAGTTCGGTGAGTGCTGCGCCGGGATAGTCGACAGTTGTATAGGACTGTGCTGATGCGATCGACCATGTTGCAAAGGCAACACTGATCGCGCACATTGCCAGGAACCGAAATACCTTGATCATGGATCCTCCTGGTTTTCGTTTGAACCGGCATTGTCGTTTTGGCTCCTCGCGACCGTCCGTTTGCGCAGTTTGCGGGAAGCCGAGAGACCCACAGCTCTTGTATTGACGTGATGGAGCTGTGGGCGCGGACGCAGAACCCAGACCGGGATATGGAGACTTTGTGGAACGAGCAGGTTTTCGTTGATCTTGGTTCAAGCGTCCGCAGCCTCTTGGGGTAACGTATATCCGATTGCAGGACTAGCTCACCCGAGAGGCCGGAAATGCGCCACAATTATCCGCCCTCAGACTGAGAAATGCTATTACCACTTAGGGCTTTTCTACGCGGTCAAAACCAACCACCCTTGCACCCACCTTGGTGATCAAAGTCGCCTATTCGTACACTTGATCGGCACTTGTCCGCTTAGCCGGCACCGTTATACGGACATGTGGAATCTGCGCATCGATAAACGCAAGCCGACTCCCGCTCGCGGGATGCTGCAGCAGCGTGTGTTGTTCGACTAGCGGTAGCTCGCCACCGGGGCGCCTCTGAAGGGGGCACGCCGCACGCTGCTTTGTAGAGGATCGTCCATCTTCTTCTGTGCCAAAAACCTCGGCCACGAGGCGACTCGAATGTCCTCAATATTGCCCAGCGATATCCCCCGAGTTTCGTGCCTCTGGCCTTGGCAGCGGCCAATGCGGCCTTTGTACGAAGACGGATGGCCTTGGCCTCGTGCTGCGCCATGACACTCATGAAGTGCAACATCGTCTCGTTTGCCTCGGGCATATCGGCAGCTACAAACGTCACTCCCGATTCCATGAGCGCAGCGATGAAGGCGACGTTCCAACCCAAAAAACTGCTCGTCAGACTTCGATTGGCGTATACTTCAGACCTAATTTTGCTGTTGCAATAAACAGAGCATTCATGAAAATCATGATCATCATCGCCCGCATCTTGTTGGGCGCCATCTTTGTCGCCTTCGGCCTGAATGCCTTCCTGCACTTTTTCCCCAAGTGGTTACCTCCGGGCCTTGCAGGTCAGTTCGTGGGCGCAATGTTCCACTCCCACTACATCCTCTTCGTGAGCACAATCGAGTTGATCTGCGGCGCCTTGT
>JBAVYX010000003.1:0-20444 GCA_049588475.1 Silvibacterium sp.
GAATTCTCCTGTTAATGGCGGAATTCGGCAAGCCCGGTGAACCGGAAACGCTGATTCCCCAGATCACGCAGGAAACCCTGGCGGAAATGATCGGCACCACCCGCTCCCGCGTGAGCTTCTTCATGAATCGCTTTCGCAAACTCGGCTTTATTGCATACAACGGCCGAATCCAGGTTCATAAGTCGCTGCTCAATGTGATTTTGCACGATTAAATTGTCCGCAGAAAGCGACGTAAGTGCTTCTTTTTCAGAAGACTCCGCTGGGTGAATGAGGGGACCAGCCGCATGCGGCAAGCGTGAGCAAAATTGAACAGTATCCTAATCAGGGCAATGGGATACTTCCTCTACGAGCAAGCATTCTATGCTCTGTGGGAGGGTTCATGATGCCTGGCGCGAGAGTAAACCTGCTTATCGTTGATGATGAGCCCTCTACTCGAAAAGCATTGTCGGAGATCTGACTTCGGTTTGCTTATATCTCCCACCGCATGGCGATTTGCCGTCAAATGACCCATCTGCTATATAAAACTAGGCAATCGTGAGTGAGATTAATGCCACCGTCTTTCCCTCCAGCTGGGCGACCGTTCTGGGCCAAGCGCAAGGACGATAACGCGGAGCGGGCCGAACCGGTCTGAAAGGCAGCCGCCGGACACTTGCACCAGCGAGCGGGTAAGAAGATGGCGGTTCGGCGTTCACGTCTCCTACGCTCACTCCCCACGGCCAAAGCTGTTCAACGGCGATTGTTTCGGAGATCTCTTCGAATTTTCCTGCACCACCGTCGACTCCGGGATCACCTTCTCCTTCTCGCGATTCGGATGGATGTCCGCCATGTGGGAAGCTAGTGTATTGCCGCCTTCATGTCCTGTCCAGCTTGATGCACGATCAGGCCTGTGACCTTGCCCTCTCCGTCCTTCACAAACTCGATCGCCAAGTCGGCGTTTTCCAGAAAGAACGTTGTGTTCGACTCCGCCGCTAACGCAAGCTTCGGTTGCCCGGTTCCCTGCGCCGCCAGGTGGCCATCTTCCAGCGTGACCACAACATCGAAATTCGGCGCCAGCGCGTAGCGTCCTGGATAGCTGTCCAGGACGGATGCATCCACCGACACCTTCTTCCGTTCGATTCTCGCCTCATCCCAGTGCTCCTTCACCAGGCGATTTTCAATGCGCAGCAGGTCGAAGTGGCTCCGGGTATACGTTTTGGTGGGATCGGAGGGGTCTTTGTCATTGACATTCCACATCATCAGAACATAGGGCCCATCGGCCAAGGTTAACGCCGGAGGATTCTTCCACACGGGTTTGATCTCTCTCGGGCCTCCAGCCACGTTGGAGTTCATGAGCTGCCTGAAGCCTTCCCGGCCTTGCGGCACGTTGGGATTGTGCTGGATGTAGCCTGGGTCCACAGTCTTGTCCGCGAGTTCGAGATGTCCGTATTGCAGCATATCCTTGAGTTCTTCAGTGACGAGTCCAATATTGAGTTGCTCGTCCGCGGATAACTTGCCGGTGTTCCATGCAGAGGGCGTTGGAGCGGTGGACGCCACGAAATCGGGCGCACCGGAGACGCGCTTCTCAGAATCCCAGTGCTCCTGAACCTTGCCATTCTCAATGCGCAGGAGATCGAAGGTGTCGTAGTGGTAGGTCTTCGAGGGGTCGTGCGGATCTTTTGCCTCATCCTCAAAAACGAACCAAACAAAATCGCCTCTGGCGCCTTCCACTACCGGCGGTCGCGTTAGCTTTTCGGGAATTGGATTGGTTGGCGGAACACTGCTGAAGACTTTCAAGAAGGCCGCGCGCCCGGTGGGAACATTGGGGTTGTGCTGGATGTAATCCTCGGCTAGATATTTTTCGGCCAATTCAGTGTGGTGGGCCTGAATCACTTCGCGCCACCATTGCAGCACCATATTCAGATTCTGCTGTTCTGATACGTTCATAGGAGCGGTTTGGGGAGTGGTCAGCGGGTTGATCGAACTGTCGGACTGAGCCAGCATCGGGGCAATGCTGGCCATAACCATCAGTACGCCGGAAAGGACTTTGAGATTCATAAGTCTCCTTTGACCGGTCCCTGCACGAGGCGCGATCTGCTTGGAACTGTGCACGTAGCCAGCCAAAACGCTCCAACTTCAAGTCACTGATTCAATAAGTAAGTTCAGTTCCAGGGTGGCGATCGGCAACGCGATCTTTGTCCGAGATTGAAAGTCGCTGCCCAAAAATGGACGATCGATGCGATTATTTGCATTCAAACTGGCCCGGATGGAACCAAGCTGGAATGGCTGGCCAGCCATCGGCTTAATCGAATCTCTAAAAATACCCGGGGGATGACATGTTGTTTTTCCGCGTCGGCCAACTCGAGATCAAGCGTCCATTGCGGAAGCCGGCTCGTTGGTAGTCATCATCCCAGAAATCGGAACCCGCGCTGGTTAGCGAATAGAGGGGGGCCAACGGGAAGAAAGCTCAGGATGAGCACCCGCTTGATTGGATGTAAGCTGTAGAGCCCTGTAAAAGCCCGGTATGGAGGCGCGCCTTGTATGCGAAGAAAGAGCAGGAAGCCCATTCGGAGGAGATTGTTCTCCGTTTACCTGATCTGGACCATGCGAAGTCCGCTGTCCTCTCTAGCCTGAATTCACCCAACTCACGACGAAATTACAAGTTCACGAGTCGCCAGGGTGAACCCGCCGAGAACCTCGTTTTCCAAGAACTACGACGAGAGAATATGTTGGCCGCCGAACAGATTCTACAGATAGTTCTGCCAAAGGCGAGGTTTTCCGCTGCCTGTGTTCAATTTTGCTCAGACTAAGATGATGCCGCTGTTCAAGGATGATCTTGTAGCACTGAGTTTTGGGGTAGTTAATCAGGCAGGTGACGTCCTGCGATACCCAAGGGGCCACCTTCGGGTGTGCGGAAGGCGAAACCGTACAACATCTCGTCGCCTGCCGACCCTTTCACGGGAGGTCAATGCCAAATGGAGCACGCTAAGAAGGGCCCCCCACTGGTTGGACTCATCGTCCTTATTGTCCTAGGCATCTGGCCTATGACGTAGCGTACCTCGCAATTCAGTGACGAGCTTACGGCGATGGGCATCGAGAACGCACACCCACAGGCCAAGGAAACGGCATCCCCGCTCTTGAAATCGAGAAGATTCACGTCTCTGCAGGCTCCGACTCTTGTTACCTTTCAGTGGAATACCTGCGAATTTCGACACGCTCAGCAAACCACAGCGCAAAGCCGCTCACAATCCTATATAGCATGCCGTACAAATCGCTCAAGGTGGTCCGTGGTCAGTCATCTGTTCTCTTCGAAGGTCTTATTTAAAGCCTTACTTCTTGTCATCGTTCCAACATCGTCCGCGATCATGCTGGCACAAAGCCCTAAGACTCCAACGACCTCCGGCACAATTTCCGGGGTACGCGAGGGCGGGTTGAGTGTCTACAAAGGCATACCCTTCGCTGCCCCTCCGGTCGGCGACTTGCGTTGGCGACCTCCGGCGCCTGTCGCACCCTGGACTGGCACGCGTAAGACGGATGCGTTTGCCCCGGCGTGTATGCAAACTGGTGTGTCGATGCCGGGTGAGACCTTGTCAAACCTGAGTGAGGATTGTCTCTACCTCAACATCTGGACGCCCGCCAAAAGCGCGCATGAGCGCCTACCGGTGATCGTCTGGATATACGGCGGGGGTTACATCAACGGGTCGGCCTCGATGCCCCTGTACTGGGGCGACCAGTTCGCGCACAAAGGCGTGATCGTTGTCACCATCGCGTATCGACTCGGTCCCCTCGGCTTTCTCGCGCATCCAGAGCTGACACGCGAGTCACCACACCACTCATCCGGCAATTACGGCCTGATGGACCAGATTGCCTCTCTCGAATGGATTCAGAGGAACATTGCAAACTTCGGCGGCGACCCGAAGAATGTAACGATCGCCGGTCAATCCTCCGGAGCAATATCTGTCAGCATTTTGATGGCGTCTCCACAGGCGAAAGGCTTGTTTCAGCGCGCTATCGGAGAGAGCGGTGGTCTCTTTGAGCCGCTCCAACTCGCACCAAAGTATCTGCTGGCCAATGCGGAACGCGATGGAGAACAGTATGCTGTTTCCTTGGGCGCTGCCTCGCTCCGGGAACTACGCCGGCTGCCGGCTGCCCGACTCACCGGCAACGCCGACGGCATTGTTCACCCTGTGATCGAACCCTATGTACTTCCCGTTTCGCCATATGAAGCGTTCGCTTCAGGGCAACAGAACGATGTCCCACTACTCATCGGTTCGAACGCCGAGGAAGCGCGTTCGTTGACGGATGTTACGCATGTGAAGGCCGCCACGTTCGATAGCGACCTTGAGCACAGCTTCGGCCAACTTCCAGCTCCTCTGGTCTCAACATATCCCCACGCGACCGACGAAGAGGCGCGACAGGCGCGGCTCGACCTCGAGCGCGACCTCCGCTTCGGCTGGGACATGTGGGCATGGGCGAGGTTGCAAGCCGGAACCGGGCAGAAACCTGTCTACTACTACTACTTTCGACAGCAGCCACCGTTCCCGGTCGGCTCAGTGTACGAGGGGTGGGGCGCGAGCCATTTCGCGGAGCTGTGGTATGTCTTCGAGCATCTGGACCAAGAGCCTTGGGGCTGGAGCGAGGCAGATCGGAATGTGGCCGAAGAAGTATCCAGCTACTGGGTCAACTTCGCGAAGTCGGGTAACCCGAACGGCTCGGATCTTCCTCCGTGGCCAGTCTTCACCAACGCGGTTAGCATGGTCCTATATATCGGCGATCCGATGAGCGTTGGTAGGGTAGCGAATATCAATAGGCTCAGCGTCTTCGATGCCGTCTACACGACGGTGCGCGGCACGCCATTTGCCGCACGGTAGTTGCGAACTTGCATTTTCGAAGACTTTCAATCGCTAAAAAGGTCTGCTGAGATCGAGAAGTACTGCCGTTAGGATACGAAGCTTGCGAGCTTAGGCTTATTGCTGCCTACACTCGAAGTAAGGTTTATGCGCTCAGCGCAAGCTCACTTTGAACCCAAGGAACACTCTGAATGCCTGGCATCCAGCACCTTAAAATCTCATGCCGGTCCTGAGTGCGTCGACATAACGCGTACCAAGGGAAGGATCGAAGCACATTGGAGTGGCGCATGCTGACGGTTCACCGCTTCTGAGATAATTGTCGAAGTTCCCCGTTTCAGGCTTCTCGCCAAGACTTTGATTGGTGAATTACTGAGCTTGAGCACCGACGCAGAGCTACGATGCAGTCATTGTCACAATCGGAAAAAGAACTGAGCGGCGCGACACTTACATCAAATGCCGCTCTGGTTCGCGAACAACTCAACCGCCTCCTCGCGCATCCCTTGTTCACAAATAGCAAGCGATACCCGGTCTTGCTCGCGTATACGGTAGAACAAGTGTTGCTGGGCAACGCCGGCGAATTAAAAGAGAGAACAATTGGCGTCGAGGCCTTCGGACGTGAACCAAGCTACGATGTGAATCTCGACCCTGTAGTTCGCACGACCGCGGCTGAGGTTCGAAAGAGGCTTATTCAGTACTATTACAGCCCCGATCATGCGGGAGAACTGATCATCGAGTTGCCGGTCGGCTCGTATGTTCCGCTATTTCGAGAGCCTTCGCCTTGTACCGCCGTTCAAACTGATACTCAGTTGGTCTATGAGTCACCTGAGGCATTACCTCAAGGTCGGATAGAGTCGGAAGCTCGCTTGGCAGATTCCCCTAAAGGATCTGCAGGTCGTACCGTTTATGCTTGGATACCGATTACGATTGCTCTGCTTGTTGCTGGGCTCTTGGGATTCGGTATAGGCCGTGTAAGACTCCCGGGACAAGCCGCACGCCCCAGCGGTCTCTCAAATCCCAGCGGTCTCTCAAATATAAACCGCTTTTGGGAGCCAATTACCGCCACTTCCAGCCGAGTTACGTACTGCCTGGGCGTGCCGACTGACTCTGTCGATCTCCAAAGCAGAACGATCCCCGTATTCCCAGCTGGCGAGGGCGGCAGTCTGAACGTCTACGATGTCATTACGCTTGCGCGCTCCATCGCGCCTCTTGTGCCAAAGAATGGCGAATTTCGTGTGTTAGCCGCGTCTGATACTGGCTTTGCTGAATTGCGTGAAGGCCCATCCGTCATGATTGGCGCTTTTGACAATCCCTGGACGATGCGGATAACCCAGGATCTGCCGATTGGATTCGAATTTGACAATCACGTACGCACGGTGGTGGATCGCAAGAGCTCTCCCAAGGGAATCTGGACGCTTCAATGGCAAGTTCCGGGTAGGAGCCTTTCGCGCGATTACGCTGTAGTCGCCCGGCTTCACGACAAGGTCACTGGTGAGCCAGTCATCATCTTGGCAGGCATTTTAGGGGAAGGAACCGAAGCAGCCAGCGAGGTCGTCTCGAATTCAGCATACTTGGATAAAATGCTCGAGAAAGCTCCAAGGCATTGGGACCAGCTCAACCTGGAAGCTGTAATAGAAGCGGACGTCATTGAAGGCCACCCTGGCCCGCCGAGGGTTGTTGCTGTGGAGACGTGGTAAGCCGTTTCCCTCACGGAAATCCCTGTATCATACATCCCTTCCCCACTCCATCAGGTCTTGTTCCTATCTGATTGCAAACACGACGTATATACGCCTTATTGCATCGTCTGATGCACGATGCAGCTTACAAAAAAAGACCGACCCGCCTAGGCTCAATGCATTTGAAAGTTCTGGTGGGGAATCCGCAGGTTCCTGCCATAACTAAAAGGAGATTTTCCATGAGACGCATTCTGGGTGTCGCACTCTTATTCATGCTCTCTTCGGTCGCTGTTCTTGCGGCCAAGAACTCACAAACGTTCTATTTGTCCACTGATGTTCGAGCGGGAAGCGTTCAGCTGCCCCCCGGAATCTGTGAGGTGACCTGGAACACAACCTCAGGATCGCAAGCGCAGTTGACCATCAAGACAGAAGACAGAAAGACAGTCACAGTCCCCGCCCGCATGGTTGAAGGAAAGCAGGACGGGTCCGGCATGGTCACTAATGTCGTGGACGGCGTCACGTACCTGGTCGAACTTCGCACCAAAAACGTCAAATTTATCTTCGATAACGGCACTGAAGCTTCAAAGTGAGCACTGGCGGAATTCTGCGTCAGGCAGGGTTCCGCTCCGTAATCGTCGATTGGGAACGATTTCATTCAAGCCTAGAACGGGGCTGGCTGATATTTGTCCACGCTCACTCGTGAAGCATGCTCGCAAGATTTCTAAGTAAGTTGCAGGCTTCTCAAGCGGATCCCGCATCGTCGCTCGATAAACTGAAGGAGACCTTTATGAGACGCATTCTGGGATTTGTCCTCTTGTCGATTCTGTTTTCGGCCACTGTGATGGCTGCCCAGAACTCTCAGACGTTCTATCTTGCCACCGCTGCCCGAGCAGGGAAGGTTCAGCTTCCTCGCGGAATATACGAGGTCACCTGGAGCGCAGTCTCGAAATCGCGAGTGACGTTGACCATCAAGACGGAAGACGAAAAGACATTCAAGATTCTCTCGCGCGTGATTGAGGGAAAGCAGGACCGAACCGGCGTGGTCACATCCGTCGTGGACGGAGTTTTGTACCTGCAGGAGTTTCACACGAGCAATGCCAAATTCATACTTCAAAACGGGATAGAAGGGTCCAAATGAGTCCCGTCGGGAGACAAATGCAGAATCGCAAGTTTGGTTTTTACCTCCTTTGCACCGTCATCGCAGCCTTGGGAACGATCATCGCAACTTCCGTAGCCGCCGCTCAGATCGCAGACCGGCCGTGGATGAATCCCAAACTCTCCCCAGAAGAACGTGCCGATATGGTTCTCAAGCAGCTCACTCTCGACGAGAAGCTGGCTTTATTGCACGGGAACGGGATGGCTCACGCGCCCCAGTGGCAGATGCCCCTGTCACACCTTACCAACGGCGGTGCGGGATACGTTGAGGGCGTCAAGCGCTTGGGAATTCCTCCCTTAGTAATTTCCGATGCGGGCTATGGAGTGAGAGACAGCGGGGCAAACGGAAGGTATTCGACAGCTATGCCTTCGAGCTTAGGCGCGGCGGCAAGTTGGGATCAAGACTCCGCTTGCGACTTCGGCACTGTAATTGGCCAGGAACTCCGAGCGCAAGGGTTCAACATGACGTTGGGAGGCGGGGTAGATTTAGCCCGTGAGCCACGGAATGGACGCAGCTTCGAGTATGCGGGTGAAGATCCACTCCTCGCGGGCACCGTCGTCGGCAACCTTATGAAGTGTGAACAGGCGCAACATGTGGTCGGCGACATCAAGCACTATGTGATGAATGATCAGGAGACGGGGCGTTTCTTTGTGAACTCCGTCATCTCGAAGCGGGCGATGCAGGAATCTGATTTGCTCGCATTTCATATCGCCATTTCCATCGCGAATCCCGGCGCAGTAATGTGTTCCTACAACCGGATCAATGGCGACTTCGGTTGTGAGAACTCCTACACGCTGCGCGATGTGCTCGAGAATGAATGGGGCTTCAAGGGATTTGTCATTTCCGACTGGGGTGGAACACACAGTACGGAAAAGGCATCCGCAGCAGGTCTTGATCAGGAACAGCCTATGGCCGACTTCTTTGGTCCAAAGCTGAAAGAAGCAGTTGAAGCCGGCAAAGTTCCGCTGTCGGAAATTGACGACCATGCACGCCGAGTTCTGTATGCCGAGTTTCTATCGGGAATAGTAGACGATCCGCCGCAGACGGGCGTGGTGGATGTCGAGAAAGGATTTGAAGTCTCCCAACGACTAGAGGAAAAGAGCATCGTTCTGCTGAAGAACAGCCCGACGGTGCTTCCGATCAATCCATCCAAGGTCCACACCATTGCGATTATTGGCGGGCATGCCGACGTCGGGATGATCTCCGGTGGAGGATCGGCGCAGGTCGATCCTCCCGGCGGCAATGCCATCATGCCTCCTGGAGAAGGCGCGACGATCTGGCAGAAGCCCGTTTGGTTCCCAACCTCTCCCTTAAAGGCGCTTCAGACGAAGCTGCCGAACGCAAAGATTGATTTTGATCCGGGAACAGATCCGAAGTCGGCTGCGAACCTCGCCAAGTCTGCTGATCTTGCGATTGTTTTTGCATATCAGTGGCTGGCAGAAGACATGGACGTGCCGAGCCTTTCGCTTCCGAATAACCAGGATGCATTGATCGAGCAGGTGGCGGCAGCGAATCCTCACACCATCGTCGTGCTCGAAACTGGCACCGCCGTCACGATGCCCTGGATCGACAAAGTAGCGGGCGTAGTCGAGGCTTGGTATGCCGGAAGTTCAGGACACAAGGCGCTAGCGAACGTGCTTGTTGGAGACGTCAATCCAGCGGGCAAGCTTCCGCTGTCTTTCCCGAAAAGCGAAGCGGATCTTCCCCATCCTGATGCGCCTAAGATTCCATCCGAGAGCCAGGTACGCGCTGGAGATGTTGCCGACAACGGTGCGCCTACGGCAAATGCTTCGGCTCGCACTGGTTACGCTGTCCACTACGATGAGGGGCCTGAGGTTGGCTACAAGTGGTATGAAGCACAGAATAAGAAGCCACTGTTTCCCTTCGGCTACGGTTTGTCTTACACCACCTACGCGTATTCCGCTCTCAGTATCGATTCGAGCACCAAGAAGGCTCGCTTCACCGTCAAGAATACCGGCAGACGCCCGGGAACCGAGATCGCCGAGGTATACGCCAGACTCCCGAAGGGCTCAGACGAGGCGTTCAAACGTCTTGTTGGCTGGCAGCGGATTTCTCTCGCTCCTGGACAGTCGCAAACCGTCGAGGTTGCCATCGATCCTCGCGTCTTGCAGACATTCGATGAAACCAATAATCGCTGGACACTCAACCTTGGCGAATACGTGGTCTCCGCAGGGCCAGCCTCCGACGACACGCCGCTTTCAGGACTGCTTCAGATCCAATGAACCGTCCTGCTCTTGAGCAGGGCAGCTTTTTCAAGGGGTTTGTCATGCATAGATTCCGCAATTTGATGCTGATCGCTGTTGGATTTCTTTGTCTCGCTCCATCACTGACCAGCCAACCGGGAGAGACAACCTATGTCCGAATCGACGCAAACGCGCCGGCCACGCCATTCCCTCACTTTTGGGAAAGAACGTTCGGTTCCGGCCGTGCAATCCTCTCTTTGAGGGAAAGCTACCGAAAGGACCTCGAGACCGTAAAAAACGCGACAGGCTTTCAATATGTGCGGTTTCACGGAATCCTGATGGACGAAGTGGGGCTTTATGATCCTGACCGCATCATCAAAAATCCGGGGCTGGCTGCCGAAGCCGTCAATGCTCAATCACGATACAACTTCATGTATATCGATCAAATCTACGACGGTCTGCTGAAGAGAGGTGTCAAGCCCTTTGTCGAGTTAAGCTTCATGCCACGCAAGCTCGCTGCTGACCCCAACGCTCTGCACCCATTCTTCTACCATCCCATCGTTTCACCACCCAAGGACTACGAGCTGTGGGATGACATGATCCGAGCCTTAGCAACCCATCTCGTCGGTCGCTACGGAATCGATGAGGTAAGCACCTGGAAATTCGAAGTATGGAATGAGCCCAATTTAGATTTTTGGGGTGGAACACCGAAGCAGTCCACCTATTGGGAGCTGTATGATCACACCGCACGCGCGATCAAGGCTGTGTCCCCAAGACTTCAAGTCGGTGGACCGGCCACCGCGCAGGCGGCGTGGGTTCCTGAGTTTTTGGCGCACGTGCATGAAAACAAGGTGCCGGTCGACTTCGTTTCGACCCATGTGTACGGCAATGACACTGCCCCAAACGTACTTGGGACGAATGAAGATGTTCCTCGTGACCAGATGGTTTACCAGGCAGTGAAGAAGGTGCACGATCAAATCGCATCGTCACCTCTGCCTCACCTTCCTTTGATTTTTTCTGAATACGGAGCGAGCTATTCGAACGAGCCTAATGTAACGGACTCTCCGTTCATGGGTCCTTGGTTTGCGAACACGATTAGGCAATGCGATGGACTAGTCGAAGACATGGCGTATTGGACGTTTTCCGATGTGTTCGAGGAACAGGGAGTCGCGCGATCCTCGTTCTACGGAGGGTTTGGAATCATTGCGCCGAACAGCATTCCGAAGGCTTCCCTGAATGCGCTTACTATCCTTCACAAGCTCGGAAATCGTCGCATTGCGATCGATTCTGAATCTGCGCTGGCTACAGAATTGCCGGATGGAAACCTCGCGATTGCTCTTTGGAACTACGCTCCGCCCGGTGGTACTGGGCCAAACTACACTCCGCAACCCACACTGCCCGGCGCCCCGCGGACCTTCGTCATACAGCTTGAGCATTTCAACGCCGCGAGCGCATCGACGCTGTATCGAGTGGACAGCAAGCATGGGAACAGTCTGGCGTTGTTCGACCAAATGGGCAGGCCGGAAGACTTGAGCGCTGACCAGATTGCCAGTTTGCAGAAAGCTGGTTCGCTTCCGACTCCGGAGTCGGTACGAATTCAGGGCGGACAGCTTTCGACAACCGTTCCAGCCTATGGACTCGAGGTCCTTCTGATTACGAGGAGATAGCCGGGCGACGACTAGGCGCCGGATTCTGAGCGTTTGTTTCACAGATGAACGCAGCCGCTTTAAAGAGCGGCGCGTGACCGCGGGCTTTAAGCCTGTACAGGTGAGAACCGTCCGATGAATGTTGCCATTACTGTCGACCGTATGAGTTGTGGAAAAGAACACTTTGAAGCGCTGGATGGCTTAAGAGAAACCGCGGCCATTCTGATCGTGCTCTTTCACATCTTCAACTACCCATTTGGCTTTAGGCCTCCTCTTCCCTTAATGCACCACGCCTATTTGGCGGTCGACTTTTTCTTCGGGCTGTCCGGCTTTGTGGTCGCGTATGCATACGACGATCGGTGGACATGGATGACGATGCTTCAATTCTCTGGCCACCATTTAGAACCGCACACCTTTTCGAAAATTGATGGTCCATTCTATCTATATAGTGATATCCAAGATGCTTCGCGAAAGTATCGAGGCAACCATCTGATCCCACGGCCTAACGGCGTTTCTTCTTGTTAAGGTCCACCATGCCGTTTTCTGAAGATAATACGTTGCGAGTGCAGGCGGAAGACATTCTGTTCAATAGTGATGAGCTAAACCGCCTGATACTGGATTCCGCTTCGGAAGCGATCTGTGGCTGCGACTCAGAAGGTATTTGTCTTTTCTCCAATCCTTCGGCGGCGCGCATGCTCGGATACGACCACCCCGCCGAATTACTCGGAAAAAACATGCATGCGCTGGAACACCATACCCGAAAAGACGGCACCCCATATCCAATTGAAGAATGTCCCATCTATATTGGTTTCCAAAAAAACGAGAATGTCCACAGGGACGATGAGGTTTATTGGAGAAAGGATGGCACAAGCTTTCCCGTGGAGTTTTGGTCCCATATCGTCATTCGGGAAGGTAAAACCCTAGGGGCCGTGATCACTTTTATCGATATCACGGAACGGAAACAGGCGGAAGCGGCGCTCCGTAAGAGTGAAGAGCAGAACCGCAGCTTGCTTCAGATCAACAATGCCATCATCACGAATCTGACACAGCAGGCCCTCCTGCGTTCCATTTCGGAGGCCTTGGATCCTGTCATCTCATTTGACCGATGCGCGATTACCCTTTACCAGCCGGAGAGAGATTCTTTCCGTTTCCTCGCCGTGGAGGGAGAGTTGCTCTCGGACTACTTTCGGACAGGGCTGGAGCTCAGCCGCAACGAGACCTGCGGCAGTTGGGTGTTCGACCATCAGCGACCTCTCGTGCGCCGCGATCTTGAAAAAGAGAAGCAGTATCCCAATGAGCGCCGCCTCGCCGCAGAGGGTATCCAGTCGATGTGCGTCGTACCCCTGGCTCTTCAAGGAAAGTGTATCGGACTGCTCAGCGTCGTGAGCCAGCAATGCGATCGGTATTCGGATGAGGATGCCTTTTTTTTGCAGGAAGTGGCGAACCAGGTTGCACTGGCGGTTCAAAATATGCAGGCCTACCAGGAGATTGACAGCCTTAAAGCAAGGTTGGAGAAGGAGAACGTTTATCTCCGAGAGGAACTGCGTGCGGAGCATAACTTCGAGGAGATCGTGGGTAATAGTCCAGCACTGTTGAAGGCGCTCCACGCCGTGGAGCAGGTCGCTCCCACGGATTCGACGGTGCTTATTTACGGCGAAACGGGGACGGGGAAGGAACTCGTGGCGCGCGCGATCCACAGCCGAAGCTCCCGCAATGGCCGTGCCCTAGTGAGCGTGAACTGTAGCGCCATCTCGGCTGGTTTGGTAGAGAGCGAACTATTTGGGCATATGAAAGGGGCCTTCACGGGGGCGCTCGAGCGGCGCATCGGCCGCTTCGAGCTTGCCAACGGCGGCACAATCTTTCTGGATGAAATCGGGGAGCTTTGCCTGGAGACGCAAGTGAAGCTGCTCCGCGTCCTGCAAGAACACGAGTTTGAGCCGGTAGGGAGCAGCCACCCTTTGCGTGTGGACGTGCGCGTGATTGCCGCCACCAACCGCAATCTCCCTGAAGCAGTCCAGGCGGGCAGATTCCGCTCAGATCTCTTCTACCGCCTCAACGTGTTTCCCATTGAGCTTCCTCCATTGCGAGAACGCCGCTCCGACATTCCCCAACTCGTGGCTTTCTGCCTGTCCCAGTTCTCCAAGCGGTTGGGAAAGAAGATCGACGGCGTTTCACGGGAATCGATGGAAAATCTGATGAATTATCC
Source organism: Silvibacterium sp. (assembly GCA_049588475.1). Taxonomy (GTDB): domain Bacteria; phylum Acidobacteriota; class Terriglobia; order Terriglobales; family Acidobacteriaceae; genus Silvibacterium. Next base: position 13,712 of record JBAVYX010000003.1, read on the forward strand.
ATGGCCCGGAAATATTCGCGAGTTGCAGAACGTAATTGAGCGCGCGATTATCGTATCGGCGGAGCCAACCCTCCGGTTGGATCGCGATCTGATGCCGGTTGCCTCCGCTGCGAAAGGCATGGAGGCTCCTAAGGCGGATTCCCCAGAAGATCGGCAAGCGGACCTCAAGTCTTCAACGCCCCTCCTCACGCTGGACGAGGTAGAACGAAACCATATCTTCGCCGCGCTTCAACATGCCGGTGGAGTGGTTGATGGTCCAAAGGGCGCGGCGAAGATCCTGAATCTTCATCCAAACACGCTTCGCCACCGCATGGATAAGCTCGGCATCAAGAGTGCTCGCCACCGCCAGTCGTAGTTCTCCTACACCAACTCGCCCGTGATTACCGAATGTGGTGGATCCGTCTCGTATTCCAGAGCCCGGAGAAAACAGCCGTGCGCCATCCTAACCGCCGGAGCGCGGACAGTGGACTGCAAGCCTTCCCAACCTACTGATTTACTGAGATATTGGCTCGGAAGGCCTCAGTGGATCTCGGAAGATCGCTTTAGGCCTGGTTTGATCTTCTGGATGGCATGTCGATTGCATTATTGAGTCCAGAGGCAATCAGGTAAACCGCAATGCTGAGGATCACGGTTGTCGAATCATCAAAGACAGCGGTAACGCTTCGGGTAGAAGGCCGGATAACGGGTCTTTGGGTCGAGGAGCTACGCACAGCATGCAATCTGCATACTCTTTCCGATGAGGTTCAGTTGTCCCTCGAACTGGCGGACATCTCATTCGCCGACGCAGCGGGGATCGCTCTCCTCAGAGAACTGCTGAACCGCGGCGTCGGTCTGATCCGCACGGCGCCGTTTTTGGCCGAACTGCTCAAGGATGGGACTTCATATCGCAAATTCTAGGGCACAAAGGAGCACATGCCAAAGCCGGAAGGGATCCTCCCTCTCTGAACTTCGGCCCATCGCAGACAGTAGGGGGTTTTCAATGCTGGAGCAAACTGTGTGTAGGGAGCGGTTGTTGCCGGCCGGGTCTTTGCGGTGCGTTCAAAGAAATATTCCAATTTCGGAGCCGCAATCCGACGCCAGCAAAATGGTGGCCCTCATTTGCCACGATCTTCGCCTTCCGTTGACCGCCATCCTGGCGAATGCAGAATTTCTCACCCAATCAGATATCAGCGAGACAGAAAGGAACGAGTTTTACCAGGAAGTCCGTTGGTCCGTCGAGCGGATGAATGAACTGGTCACTTCATTGTTGGAGTGCTCCATGGGTTGCGACACTCTTCGGCCTGACGTCCGAAGCATCGTTGACACCGTCGAGCGTGCGATCCGGATGACTAGAGTGAGAAAGGAGTTCCGCCACATCATGATCAAGCACCATCATAAAGGCTTGGCCGTGGGTTGGTTCGATTCCAACCGTCTCGAGCGGGTGGTCGCCAACCTCGTCTTGAATGCTTGCGAGGCGGTTTCTCCGGACTCGGGACGGATTGTCATAACCACAACCGGAAATCAAGCCTGCTTGCAAATTGGCGTTTGGGATAACGGCCCCGGCATCCATCCTGCGATTCAGGACTCAGTCTTTCAACCCTTTGTGAGCTACGGAAAAACCGAGGGCAGCGGCCTGGGCCTCGCAATAGCGAAGAAGATTGTCGAGGATCATGGCGGGGAGATTTACCTTGATGGGGGAAGTGAGACCGGAACTTTATTTAAGATCAAGATTCCATTTTGCCATTCCGGAGGAACCCGACTCATCTCTATAGGTCCGATCTACTCCACGCACATGTCAAGAAACGTGGCGCGTAATGATTAAGACCAAGTCGCTATCCATTATCGATGTTGAGTAGCCATGCCTCAGGCGGTCTGGAGGGCCTATTCATGACACGTGAGGAACATCAGACAAGTCAGGAATACATGTGGCGAGCACTTATCGGCGAGCAACAAACAACTCTCGCCCTCGCAGTTGAGATGCTTTTGCGTTGCCATTTATCTCCTGAACAGATCCTCACCAAAACAATGACGGCTCTGGAAGGCTCGCAGCAAGATTCCTGAGAGTTTCTTTTGGTGGCCATCAGATGTTCTCACAGCCGTCGCATTCAGGAATGCGGAATTTCCTTTCTCGCCAGTGGATCCTCTCGTTCGCGCCGCCCGGTTCCAGCGTGACGCCGGGCAGGAAACTGTCGGCGTCGACTCGCGCCAGGCGAACGGAGAGGCTGATCTGCCGGAGCCAATCGAGGATCAGAGTTGCCGTGGGATCAAGCATCGGCATTGAGTTTGCCGGTTCATGGGGGGCGGTGCTGGAACGGAGCGAAGCGGCAAAAGACAGGAGTCCTTCTGTGGCATCTTCAATTCAGGACGGTAGAGCGGCGCAGACGAGATAGAGCGTTGACTCATCTCCACCGCCGGCGCGGGAGCCAGTGCGCATGATTGCCCAGATTGGTAATCAAGTCGCCTGGAAAATATTCGCGTACGGGTTCTGGCTGACACAGTGATAGGGCGTCTACAAGCCTACGGCGCCGTCCCCCGCCCTTTCGTTGCTGGGATTATGGAGGCATTCTTGTCCCCCCATCAGGCGCGTCGCGAGTTGTGAAATTCGACGTAGGCGCAGTACTGCTCACCGGGCTCGGATTCTGGCAGGCAAGACCTCGGCGGAGCGGCAACCCGCAGGACTGAAGAAATCTATGGGATCTGTTTGAAGTCGAAATAAGCCAGGTTCATATTACCGTTCGTCAAGATGTGCATGGTGAGAACATTTCTCCCTTCGTTGAGCCGAACCTCGAAAAGGTGCGGAGTCAGATTCCAGTGGTGCCATTGACGCCAGGCCAGCGGATCTGAAGGGTCATTCGTCGACGTGATCTGCAGAGGTCCTGTGGCGTCCACTCCATTCACATCGATCGATATCGTTCCGCCGCGATTCGATGTGTAAAGAAAATCAGCAGCGTAGGTTCCCGCTTTCTCCACGTCGACGGTTATGTTGAACCACTCTCCGGGCTCGGTCCAGCCCACATAGGGCAAGTCTCGAGGAGGAACAACCTTGTCGAAGGGGTTATCGTCCATCTGATCTGGCTTCCGGTCGAACTTTGTGTATGAAGTATCTACTCCCTCATGGATACGAAATTCATTGAGGTAGGTCCCATCGGCAGGATTCAACTCTCCGCTGCCGTGATTCTTTGGGTCGGTGTCGTGATACGCGACTCCTTCGCCGCCCAGGTCGTAGTAGGCGCACATTACCCGCCCCGGAATCTTTTGTGGACCACCTTGATAGCGGCTGTCGTGATAGGGCAAACCCTTATATTGGCGCAAAAATGACTGAGAAAAAGCAGTTGCCGATAATAATGATGCTGCAATCAGGCATGAGGACAACACTTTCCGGCTCATCTATGACTCCCCTCAGCCTGATCAGCTGACCTGGAATAATTCGATCCCATTCTTTTTTCCGAGATTACGCGAGTACTTCTTGTCCGTTCCATTGTTCCAATGCTCGTGCACGCCAAGGCTGCGGCATCGGATGCCGTCGCGCTCAGGATCATAGAACGTCTTTGACGGAGGATCATGAGCCAGAGCGGCTTCGCGCAAATAGTTGTCGGCATTCGCAATATCCGGAAGATCGGGCCATTCCGAAGTTAGAAAATCGAAGCCGACTGAATCGATCGCCACGCCGTCAAGTGACATGAAGATGCTGCTCGGCCAGGCATCGTTGAACGGTGCCATCTTCCATTTACGGTGAGGCGGACCATCCACGTTATCGTTTCCATAGAGCCCATCGATGATAAAGAGCATGGTCTTCTCGCCAAGGTCCCTGTGCCCCAAGAAATCTACGAATGCCGAGTAGCTTGCCGAACCGTCGCTGTTATGACGGAAGCCGTCGTGCGCGTTCTTGTGCCAGTCGGTATAGATACTTGTTGCGCCGAACAGATTCTTTGCGGAAAGTGTCACTCCAGAACTCACATGCGCTCTCAGCACCGCGACATTGATGAGATATGTGGCGTCTATCACCACGGTATCGAGCCCCTTGGCGTTGTTGTTTGTAACCGAGAAGGGAATCGCGTCAGGTTTGAATTCAGCCTTCACGCGCCCGTCGCCACCAACATGGTCCACAAACACGACGCCGGGAAATTTACCGTGAATCTTGTCGTAGAGATTGCCCGGGATCCACCTGCTGGAATCGAAAACCGTGATCGACGATGGGGGAACTTTCCCCGGCCCCGTCAACTGCCGGACAAGCGAAAAAATCAGATGGGGGGACGAGTTCAGGCGGTCGATCGTGCCATGATCCGTTGTATTGTTCAGGTTCGCCTTGATTGCGATCTTCTCACCGGTCTTGTATCCGGCACTGCTGCGGCCATGAGTGCGATTGAAATAGTGAAAGATGGCACTCCACGCCTGGGCATCGCTTTTTTGATTGGTAAGGCCGCGGATGGAGGCCGAGACCATGCCGTCTATCACCGCCTGATTGTTGTTGGCGTCTGTCCACCAGGAACCCGTCCCGTCCCAGGTCACAGCCGCGGGATCATGCGCCCAGGTGACTCGGCCGGGAACGACTCCGCGAGGAACTCCTATTGGGGAAAGCGGTTCGAACAAGGAAGACCGCAGCAAGCTAGCAGCTGCAATTGAGAAGGCGAATTGTCGGCGATTCATTTCCATTTCTTGTCTTATTCCTCGTTCCACATCTTTTGGTTATCCAGGGTCAGTTTCCCTGAGGCCAGACGCGGGTGAGCTTTCATTCTGGCACGTTTGTAATACGAGAGACGATTTGTCGCGGCTGTACTCCCACATGGAACTAACCTACCTCACCGTCACCCTCAGCCCCGAGGCATGCGGCACCGTGACTGCGTATTGGCCGTGCTTGAGGAACGCGCGCTTCGACTCACGTGTGATGTGTGCCTCCCGTGAGTCCAGCGCCGGCGCGTGCAGCGTTTCCGTATCGACCGCGCCGCTGCGGCTTGGACCGAAGTCGAGCGTGTGCTCCAGGTCGCGCTCCGCGTCCTTATTCAGGATCACGACCGACATCTCGCCGCCTTGCAGCTTTGCGGCATAGGCTGTGGCGTTTACACCCGTGGCCTGGATCTGGCTGGTTAGGTCGGCCTTCACCAGCGTGGCGCCGCAGAGTGCGCCCGCAAATTTGAGCCCGTACGCCACAGGCTCGAGAGTGTATTGATCCTCGAACGTCGCGATAGGCGTATAGAACGGGTGCGGGCGGCTGACAATCTGCTCCGGTGTCGCTCCCGCGTCCTTCAGCATCACGTCTCCGGGCAGGGATCCGCCCACCGAATTTGCCACCGATTGTCCCGTGCCTCCGTGCAGGTTCACGCCTGAATAGTTGTTACTCGCCAGCAGAAGCGAATAGTCCGCCGCCCATAACGCCGCTGCAAAGACATCCGATACGCCCGGCTTGCCGCCCCGATAGCATGTGTTGCCCTCAGTCATGCGCACGCGCACTCCCATCTTGTCCGCCGCGGCGCTGGCAATGTCGGCGGTTTTCTGCACCCGCGCCATCGTCGCCGGCTTCAGCAGGTTGGGGATGCTCACCTCCGGATTCGTCGCGGGGCCGCCGAAGTAGTAATGGTGGGTCAGCGTCGTGACGTGCGGTGGGGCTTGGACGGAGGGCCACATCTCGCCGATCTGCGTCAGCCAGTCTATGTTTGCCGCTACGTCCGGCATGCCAAATTTTGCGTCCGGCACCGCCTTTGTCAATGCCCGCGCGATGGCCAGCCACTCGTCCAGGTAGGTTTTCGCGTTCCACGTCTTTGGATCGCGCACGTGACGGCTGAACAAGTCTACCTCGTTGCCGATCTGGAAGTACTGCAGCCGATCCCCCAGCGTTTTGGCCACATACTCCGCCTCGGTTGCCGCGCGCTCCGGCGTATTAGTTCCCATGCCAATACCGTACAGGCACGTCCATCCGGTGGCCCGCAGGAAACCTGCGAGATTGCGGACGGCCTCGGCCGTCACGGGATAATAATGCGCCTTGGGCTCGCCCTCCACCTCGCGCGTTTGCGGGTGCTCCGGCTCCTTTGCGTCGGGCATCGGCTTCCACCAACCAAACTCGCTGGTGTTGCCGCCGAGACGCAGCACGCCGTGCGCGCTCAGCGCCTTGAATGCGCGAATCAGACCTGCGTTCTTTGGCGAGAAAAATGCCGGATCCAGCAGCTGCTGCACCTCGTACGAGAGCCCGACGTAATCCTCGGGCATGTGCGGGCCGTTCGCCTCGGAGGGAATGGTTAACGTCCCATACGCCGCTCCTTGCGCACGGAGGCGCGTGGCGGCAACACTCATTGCGGCAGCAGCAAGAAAACGGCGCCGGTTAACTCGATGCATCTGGATCGCTCTCTCCGCCGGAGCCACGCGTACCCCGGTTTTCCGCAGTTCAGTATAGACGTGCCGTATCGTCGCGGGGTACTGGTTTACTGCCTCCACATCGTTCGCCAATCCAGCGGTGACCTTAGCCCGATCCGTGACGAATGCTTTTGCAGGGAATCGCTACGGGGATGTGACAGGATTCATCGGAGCACAGTTCGCGAGAGGCTTGGCGGCTGTACTGTACATGCAATGGCAACCCCCACGGTCGTCGTTCGCCGGGGTATTTCGGGGTGTCCTATGCCCACGAGAATACGTTCAGCAATACGTTTGGTTCCCTGTCTGGTATGTGCTTACAAGGGTTTCGGTAGCCATCGAGGTCTTCTAAGTTACTGTAAGATAATACCTTGTTCGATTACGGGTTGACTTGTGTCAGCCGGGTCAAGGG
>JBAVYX010000004.1:0-18504 GCA_049588475.1 Silvibacterium sp.
ATCCGCTAAGATGCTGGCAGAAAGCGGGGCCCCGCCTCCTGAAGAAATTCCAACTGAAAGAGAATATAGCTTCCTACTGCCAGCCTCGATGGCATGGCTCAGCTTATTGGCCGCTTATCTCCGCCAATGCACTCACTGAGCTTATTTCAAGCTCCAGAGACAAAGCCTTTGTGCATGCCATCTGTCCTACTGGCCTAGCTTCTTCTGCAACTCCTCTATTAATCCCTTCTGAAAAACAGGATCCAGCTCCTGAGCGTGAAGCGCGTTCTGGTAAGCCGCTCGCGCCTCTGCGGACCGGTTCAACGCTTCCAGCGCGTCACCGACTGCCTTCCATGCCGTTGCACTTGCAGGATCAAGGTTCGTTGCTGTTTCCGCTTCCCCCAGTGCCTCTTTGAAACGCTTCTCCCTCATGAACTTTCCAAAAGCCTCCACGTGCTCAAGAGCTGCCGCCGATCCCAGATTAAACGTCCCTTCGTAGACGTATACCCCACGGTCAATGACAGCCGTTGGCTGAACTGTTCGGAACTGTGCATAAGGATTCATCTTTCCAGGGATGTCCGCGCCTGCCAGGACACCGTCGCTGACCAGGACGAGCCCTGAAACGCTCGAACTGGAACCGAAGTGTACGGCGTCCATTCCCGCCCACGAGCCAGAGCCCGTAGGCAACACTTGGCAGCGAACGCCATAATCGCGGTAGTCCACCGCACCTTGCTCAAAGTAGGCAAAGTAACAGGGTTCCTCTGGATGATGGTCAAGGTAGTTCTTGACGTACTTCAACTGTTGGCCCCAATCGGTATTCGAATCTGCAAGGTACAGATGGGTCTTTGCGGGGCCGCCCCACGCTTCATTCGCATAGGCAACCAAGCCAGGTCGGGCAGCCAAGGGTGTCACTACCTGCCAGAGGAGCAAAACGCCGAAGACATACAGCAGTTTTTGGTTTTGACTTACCAGATGCGTGATGCATCCGGCAATCAGAATGTAGAGCATCGGAAAGATCGGAAGCAGATGCCGGAACCCGATCCCAATATCCGATGTGCTCGCGATGATGAACAGCACAGCAGGCGGGACCGTGAGCACGATTACCTCCCGTCTAACCCTCCAACGCCTACTGAGGAGAGCAATGATCGTGATCGACGTCAAGATCAAGAATGGGAGGGTAGACTTGATGGCCAAGGCTGCCGGGTAATACCAGCGTGATGCTCGGTGGGTAAGGTGTCCAAAGAGATAGCTCGGGAGCGACGCGGCTGAAATCTTCGTATCCGCGAGACCGTAGATGTAGGCTTCGGGCAACAAGTGATACCTGGACACCCAGAGCATCACCGAGCGGCTGAATGGCGATGTCAGTCCTCGCAGGAACTCGTCGGTCGCGGGATTCAGACTGAGACTTGCGGGTCGCGCTTCATACCGGAAACGATAAACCGCCCAAATGCAGAAGAAGCCGATCAACGAGGCGGTCACGATCGCGACCACCAGTTGACGCCCATTGGCCGTTTTATTCCCGGCCGTGTTATCTACATGCCGGTTCCACGCGTCGAGCATCGCGATCAGGACGATCATCGGAATGATGAAAATTCCGGTGAATTTTGCTGTGAATGTCATCCCTATGGCGATGCCGAGGATCACTATCCGGACTGCAGAGGGGCATTTGAGGACGCGATAAAAGCAGTAGGTAGACAAGAGCAGGGTCAGGGATGCTCCTATGTCCGTGGTCACAAAGCTGCCATGCGCCAGGAAGTTCGGATCAAAGCAAAACAACGCCAAGGCCAACACCGCAGCCTTTTCACCAAACATCTCACGAGCAGTCAGAAAGATTGTTATCGCGAGCAGCGCACTCAGAAGTGCGGCCATAACACGGGCCGCGATCAAGGTTCTATCGATGCCATTCTCTGCCAGGAAGCGTTGACCGAGAACAAAGCCCTCTTTTTTGAAGGGGCCGCCGGTGTAAGGGGGCTGAACCATGTCGCGATGGAGAAGCGGAATGGCGCACCACATCTTTACGAGCGGTGGAACCTCTGGATTAAATCCGAAGTCCGCGTGTTTCCACGACAACCATCCGGAATAAAGGTGCTGCGATTCGTCCCAGCTAACCGAGTCGGTCTTTGCGCTGTGTACGCACTGCGCAAAAAACAGTAAAACAAGTGCAATCGCTGCCACAAGCCACCGTGTGCTCGTCCTCGCTGGGGCAGTAGATTCTTCGTGCGATGGTGTGGCAGAAACATCGATCATTATCCGCGTTCCTTGATAATCGGGATCATTCTTCGCCCCACTGCTTCATACGGACGATCACCATGAGAGACGCGACGCCGCGTAATCCATCCCGGGCGACATAGGGCTTTTGGTTGGAGCTATGGCTGTGGTGGAGGTTGCGGCGTAGCTATCGTCCATTATGAAGTCCTGACGGGTTGTATGACATCGGTTGCAGGAATGAAGCCGAGTCTCCTCGGCCTCAACCTGGATTCCAGAAAAAAGCGGCTTTAGCGAATAACCAATGTTCTACTAAGGGGAGTATCCGCAGAGGAGGCTCCGGCTCGAACATGATACTCGCCTGAAGCGGTCTTCGAAGCGTTCGCTTGTTCATCAAAAACGGTGAGAATTCGAGGGTCGAGTGTGATCGTCAGCAGCTTTTCCTCTCCAGGTTTCAGCTCGACCCGTTGCCAACCGGCCAGGCGTTGGAAGGACTCACCGGAAGTTTCTGGAAGCGTCACGTAGACCTGTGCGATTTCGACACCAGCTCGCTCTCCTAGGTTCTTTACTTTGAAACGAGCAATGTGCTGCTGGCCATTGTCCTCCAACTTCAATTCTGAGTATTGATAGGTCGTGTAGGAGAGACCAAACCCAAACGGAAAGAGGACGGGCTTGTGCTCTGTCTCATACCACTTGTATCCAACCTTCGAGCCCTCGTCATAGCTCACCGAATACATTGAGCCGACATGAGTCTCGCCGTTGACTGCGCCGGTGCCTTGCCCCAAGTCAGAGGAAGATAGGGGCGGGATCGTCGTATGCGGCAGGTCCGCTTCCGTCCTCGGAAATGTCATCGCGAGTTTGGCACTCGGATTTACCTTTCCAACCAGAACCCGTGCCAGTGCCTTATGTCCACTGCTGCCCGCATACCAGGCTTCGACAACGCCTTGAACGTGATCAATCCAGGGCATCTTCACAGCGGTGCCAGTCTCGAGCACGACAATCGTGTGAGGATTCGCTGCCGCAACCCGCTCGATTAACTCGTCCTGTCTATTGGGCAAGGACAAGTCCGGAAGATCCATGCCTTCCGATTCCCATTGGTAGGCAAACACGACCGCGACGTCGGCATTCTTCGCGAGATTGACTGCGGCAGAAACATCCTCACCGGATGCGAATTCGATCCTGGAACTCGGCAGTTGTTCGCGAAGCCCTGCCAGCGGAGATGTCGGGAACCAAACATGATCCTGCCAGTGGGTCGCTCGTTGCCCCGGAGGCATGATGGCGTTTCCCCCTGGAGGATCGACCTGTGCGGAGCCGCCCCCTGAGATCATGCCGATATCTGCATGGCCACCGATGACCGCGACAGAATGGAGCTTTGCCGCTGTGAGCGGTAGGATTGCATTCTGGTTCTTGAGTAAAACGATGCTTTGTTCTTCGATTCTTTGCGCGATTTCGAGGCCCTTCTCGATATCCGGCACACCGGTTTGCTTCGGATGGTCTATGATACCGGACAAGAACTCGGCGTAGAGAATGCGGTGTGCGCTCTCGTCAATTTTCGCGACCGGGACGCGACCGGCTGTAACGGCTTCTTTGAGTTTCGGGCCAAGATAGTCTGCCATCGGCTGTTCCTGATCGAGGCCAGCGGATACAGCTTCGGCGGTGCTATGAGTGCCACCCCAGTCTGAGATGACGAATCCCTTGAAGTCCCAATCGTTTTTGAGAACGTCGTGTAACAGATAGGGGTTTTCGCACGCATACGTGCCGTTGACACGGTTGTACGAACACATCACCGCGCCCGGATGTGCGATATCGATAGCCACGTGGAAGGCGAGCAGGTCGCTCTCCTGCATGGCCCTCTTCGAGATGCGAACGTTCACGATATTGCGGCCAGTCTCCTGATCGTTCATCGCGTAATGTTTGATATCGCCAATGATGTTCTGGCCTTGTTCGCATTTCATCAGGTTTCCAACGACCGTTCCGGCAAGCAACGGATCTTCTCCTACATACTCAAAGGTCCTGCCATTTCTTGGATCGCGGGTGATATCAACCCCGCCCCCAAGAGTCATATTGAACCCTTGATCTCGCAGCTCCCGGCCAACCAACGCGCCGTATTCGCAAGCCACCTCCGGGCTCCAACTGGAGGCCGCAGCCAGATTGGACGGGAGGGCTGTCGCGTATCGCCCGTTCCCGCCACCGCTCCGGACACCATAAGCTGCGTCGGAAATAACGATGGGCGGAATTCCGAGACGCGGAATTCCCTCTACGTACCCCGCGCCGCCATTGCCCAGATAAGTGAGAGGCATCTGCCAGTTCGACGTATGAGGCATCCCGTTGCCGTGCATCAGCGCCAGCTTCTCATCAAGCGTCATTTCTTTGAGTACGAGGTCGGCGCGTTCACCTGGGGAGAGTTTTGGGTTCATCCACGGACGCGCCGCATCCTGGGCCGTTGCTGTACCCAACAGCGCGAACTGTGTTGCCAGAACGAGAAAACCGATATGTTTCCTAACACTCATGACCGGCATTTGCCTTTCAACAGATAGATTTCTTGATTCTCTGAACACTCCGCGACCGCCAGTCTGGCGTCCTGCTCAGCGTTCCCAATGATTTGCCTGCGCCTAGCCTTACAAAGTGAAGGCACACGTGCAATCAGACCCATTACACCGGCGCACGGCAGCTTTGGTCTCTTAAGATTTCTTAAGGGGATTGTCAGAAACGGTCTGTTTACACTCAATCAAGGGTCCTGGACGGTGACTGTTTCTATTCTTTTAGTCGACGACGACACGGAGTACGCGGAGCTGCTTGGGAGAGTACTGGAGCAGGCTGGCTTTGTTGTGGTGCTCTGCGGCAACGGACGAGCGGCCTTGGAGGAGACTTCGCGACACAGATTCGAGCTGATTCTCCTGGACGTTACCATGCCCCAGATGGACGGCCTGTCCGCGCTACATCATCTCCGCCGGGCTAGCGATACCCCCGTCATCATGCTTACAGCACGGATTGCATCCTCCGACCGCGTGCAAGGTCTGGACAGCGGTGCCGACGATTACATCTGTAAGCCGTGCGATCCGGATGAACTAATTTCACGCATTCGTGCTGTGCTGCGCAGGGCCAATCGTCCTGAGATCCAGGATTCTGCTTTTGCCTTCGGATCTCACCGGTTCGATGTCAAGTTGAGAGAACTTTCCCGTGAAGGAATTCCTGTACGCCTCACGTCCCTGGAAGCCGAGATTGTCTCGATGCTGCTTCAGGCACGCGGAAGAGTTGTGACGCGGGAATCCATCACGCTGGCCCTTCAAGATCGTGAGCTGGATGCTTTTGACCGGAGTCTTGATGTCCATATCAGCCGCCTGCGCGCCAAGCTCGGCAATGATTCAGCCAGCATTCAAACAATACGCGGAATGGGCTATCTGCTGGCAAATGCGAAGGAGAGTGCCCAGTAATGTTCTTCAAGCGCTCCATCCTTCTTTCTGTCAGTCTGGCTTATCTCGTTTCTCTCGCCTGCGGCTTTCTTGTTGCACATGTCATTGCCGACAGGAGCTACGCGTATTACGTGGCGCCCACCTTCCACGCTATGGATCGATTGGAACTGGAGGAAGCACGTACTGCTTTCCAGACAGGAGGCGAATCGGCGCTCGCCGTGTACCTCGCACGATTGGACAAAGCATTCGGGGGCAAACACTTTCTTTTGCGAACCGATGGAAGCGATTTGGTTTCTGGACAGTCGCAGGCAGAGCTTCTGCCTAAAGCTCCAGCAACGCGTTACCGAGGAGACATACACGGCGTCTTCCACCTTGCACAACGCTCAGAAGACGGAGCCTATTGGTTCGCGGTCCTCGGAACCTCGCACGAAACCGGCCCTGGCACATGGGCCTATTTCGCAGTCTGCATCATCGTCACAACGGGTCTCCTGGTGTTTTCGCTTCTCTATTTGGTGTTTCCGCTGCGCCGCATACGCGATGCTCTGAGTAGATTCGGCCGTGGCCAGATGGAAATGCGCGTCGTATCGAGGCGTGAGGATGAGATCGGCCAGGTGGCCGCCACGTTCAACGCGATGGCGGAAAGAGTAGAACAGAGCTTCCGCACCGAACGGTCGCTCTTGCAGGACATTTCCCATGAGCTGCGAGCGCCACTTGCGAGGATGACCCTGGCCATACATCTCGCAAAACAGGAACAGCCGAGCGCTCTGCTGACGCAGATCGAAACGAACGCACAAAAACTCACCACACTCGTGGGCGAAATCACAGAGTTTCATCAGAGATGGAGTGCGGTCGAGCGCACCGCTCCGGCGGAGACCATCGAATTGGAAGAACTCGTCCGATGCTCCGTTCGCGATGCGGAACTCGAAGCATCATTACGATCCATCGTCATTGACTTACGTACGTCGCCTGCCGTACTGCGGAACGCTCGACCGGAACTCATCCGTCGTGTGCTCGAAAACACCTTGCGTAATGCCATCATCCACTCAAAGGAAGCGAGCCGCATCGAGGTTCGGATGGCCACTGACGAGAACGAGGCGTCGGTAACGGTGCGCGACTTCGGAGTGGGTGTCGCTCCGGAAAACCTGGAACGCATCTTCGACCCCTTTTACCGAGAAGAGAAACCATCGGATGCGCGCAGTGGCCTTGGCCTCGGTCTGTCGATTGCGCGGCGAGGTGTGCAGTGGCATGGCGGCACACTTCACGCTGAAAATGCGGTTCCCGGCCTCCGTCTGATTGCACGGTTTCCTATCGGCGAAAGAGATACCCCGTTGGGAGAGCGGTCCTGACAGAGCATGATTTGAACCTACGACTTCCATCGCATGAATCGGCTTTGCCTTCAAAACTTGCTTTTGCCCTCAAAAGTTGACGGTCTGCCTCAAAAGGCCCTGTTCAACTGATCGAGCGAAAGGTTGTGCCGAGCTATCCAGCAACGATGGCTTCGGGAATGCGGCGGATAGTGCCAAACTCGGGATGCATAGTACTTGTATAAGGTGCGTGAGTGCTTTCGCGCTCGTCGTCGTTCCCGCATTTGGCGAGCCTACCGGCCCCAATCCAGCGAGAACAGGCTGTGGAAGGCGTTCGTCTCGCCCGCTAGCCCTTCCCCGAAGACCACATACCGCCCACGGTCGAGGGGCAACGTGTGGCGCAGCCCGAAGACCGCCGTCACCAGGCTCAACGGCTCGCTACCGATCTTGATTTTCCCTTCTTGAGGCCGGACCGCTAAGTTGCATGAGGTCGCCGATTCCTTCCCGAAAGTCTGCTAACCGATAGACCAATCCGCAGATTGTAGAATGCGCCCAGGTCATCGACTCCACAATCCCGCAGTCGGGACGAAGACCGGAAGCAGTGATTCCAGACGCCTGCATCGCACAGATATGCCTATTCACAAACAAGCTGACCGACTATGCGGGGCGTTGAGCGTGGTTGCCAAACCGATTCTCGGTGGTTTGCATGAGGAGTATCGATGGGCGAGCTCAGCATGAACTGCCCGATAGCGTACCTGTGGATCACAGCGGTAAAGAGGGCGTCGCCCTCCAGCAAAGGCGCTTAGTGAACCTGCGGCATCAATACGGGACCGCTCTTGCAGTCGGCGCTGACCTCATCAACCAAGAGCTCCACATTCCGTGCGATGAAGCTATTGCGAAGCGCGAGAAGCTGTTTCACACCGGCTTCACAGTAAGCTCGCGCTGGCCCGACGATCAGCGGCGAACGGTTCCCCTGTTCAAAGCCGTCAAGGCATTCCTCGACATGTTGGAACAAGCTCGCGTTAGCTTCCTTCGTCAAAGATTGAAGCGCCTTCCTATACTCCTCGGCGCCTTGCACGCCTCGCGCGAGCCGGGTAACGGTAGTAAATTCATCCCAAGCGTAATCCAACTGGTAGGTAAGACCCTGCCTGTGAATCCACGGGCGTACCGTGGGCATGAGTAGGTCGTAGAACTCGTTCAACCGAAGGTCGAGAAAAACGTAGTCGGGCCGCGTCAGGTCCCCGCGCAAGCGCCCCTCTTTCTTAAGAGCGTCACGGATCGGGGTTCCTCCATAGGGCAGCATTCGAGAGAATACCGCCGCGGCGCGACCGTCGCCGGTGACGTTCTTCAAGAAGGTCAGGTTTTCTCGGACAGATTCGAAGGTGCTCGACGGATCAAAGAGCATGAATCCATAAGATACGTTCAATTCAAGCTCTTTCAGGGTTCGAACCGCCGCAAGGTTTTGCTCCACGGACATCTGTTTGTTCAGCACCTTGAGTCCCTGTTCAGTGCCAGACTCAAGACCCATATAGACAAGGAAGAGACCGGCATCGCGCAGCTTTTTGAACAACTCGTACTCCACATATTCAGCGCGGCAACTGATCTTCCAGATCATGCGATCAACCAATCCCGCATCGTACATGCGCCCCACCAGCTCGTCCGCCCAGCGCCGTCCAGCCGGGCCCCAAATGGGAAAATCGTCATCCTGGAAAAGGATGATGCGAACGCCGTGATCCTGAAGCAGGTACAGCATCTCTTGGACAACCTTCGCGGGTTTGCGCACGCGAACAACTTTGCCCGGCGCAGTTCGGTAGAAGGTATGGATCGAGCAGAACGAACACCGGCGTGCACAGCCGCGACTCGCCAGCAGCGGCAATGTGGGAAAACCGCCTATCTGCTCAGGTTCGAATGGCCGGTACGGGTAGGGGAGCGAATCAAGATCCTCCACGAGAGCCCGCGGCTCGCTTTCTGCGATTTGACCGCCCTTTAGAAAGGCCAACCCGGGAGTCTCGCGCCAGTCTCGGCTACTGAGAAGCCGATCGACGAGGTCGACGAGGGTGTCCTCGCCCTCAAATCGCACCACACTATCCAATTCAGGGAAATGCTTTAGCACCTCGTCGGGGCACAGGCTAGGGAAGTGCCCGCCGATCGTAAAGTGCGAGTTGATTCCCCCGGCCCGCAAGCGCCTGGCGAGCTTTCGAAACTGCGGTAAGAAAACCTGAAAGATGAGGGAAAAGCCGACCACGAGGGGTTGCTGCGCTACCAGCTGCTCCGCAATCTTCTCCGGCCCCTTGCGAACATCAATCATTAGGACGGTGTGTCCCCGCCGCTGAAGCACGGCAGACAAATACCCAATCCCGAGATTGCCCTGATCCTGATAGCCGATCAGCGCTATCTCCGCGGTCTCGCCGGACTTCACCGGCGGGTCGAGAGACGACGCACTCAGTATGCCGGGAAGAACGCTATTCACCTTATGCCTGCGCTCCGCGAATGGTATTCGCAACCTTTCTCGTGCCGTCGGCAATGTTTTGGTGCACGTTCGCCATCGTTTCAAGGGCAATGGCAAGAACTTCGGTCCGGAGTTCGCCTTCGACCCCTTGCAGCACGAACGGCATGTCGATCCAGTCCGCGATTATATGCGGGTTCCACCCGAATCTACTCGGCAAATCCACATTGTCTTTATCAAAGGGCGGCATTGCTGTTTATCTCCTTTCGGCGTAGCGGAAACCAATGAGGACGCCAATACTATCCTTTAGGGCGGCATAAAAACAAGAGAGAATGCATGAAAATGTATAAAATGCGACTCGGCGGCGCCGGTAGAGAAGGACCCAGGGTTCTCGAAGCTCCGCTTCGAAGCTGGCCACATCTCAGGTCTCTACTCGCTATTTCCGAGCCACGTGGACAGGGCCGAGGCGGCACGATCCAGGTCCGGCTGTCCATTCGTTGCCCAGGCAACGAAACCATCGGGCCGCACGAAGAGAGCAGTCAGATCCGAATTCTCCTTCAGCCTCGTGGTTATGATGTTGAGGCGACCGCGCCAGCGTGCGCCTAACGCTGAGATCCGAGCATCATCGACAAAGTCAAACAGGAGGGCGCTTCCGCCACGGCAGTGCTCGCCGAGCTTTCTGCCGTCTTCGAATTCAAGATCGGGTGCGCTCCGTCCTACTAAGGGATGATCGCCGGGCAGGTCGTACCTTTGCCATACACCGGAGATTCTCTTTGCCAGCGATGTCGCTCTACCACCGCCCCCGATGAGGTCCGTCATAACCGAGACACGAGCACGGCGGTGATGCTTAGGCCCCATCAAGGCAACCTGTGCGGTGGCCCAGTTCAGGGCCCAAGCGCCGATGGGGTGACGCTCCGTCGTGTAGGTATCGAGAAGCGTTTCGGGGGCCCATCGTTTCACGCTTGCGGCGAGCTTCCAGCCCAGGTTGACGGCGTCTCCAATACCGAGATTAAGCCCCTCACCGCCGATGGGTGCAAAGACATGAGCAGCGTCTCCCGCCAACAGAACTCGTCCCAGCCGATAGGTGCTGGCCTGACGGGCATTGTCGGTCCACCGCGTGGCTGCGTGAACAGCGGTGAGTGTTGCGTCAGTCCCGGACACCTTCCGCAAGCTAGTTTGCAGCTCTTCGAGAGTGATGGGAGCGTCCCGGTCTTTCGGGGGACCGTCGAATTCCACCGTCAGAAGTCTACCTGGCATGGGACCATTCACATAGGCTCCCGTGGCAGTGCGCACCCAGCCGAAAGATAGCTTCTCGGGATCAGCGATTTCGACTGTTGCGGAGTAGCCGCAAATCTCAGGATCGGTTCCCCGAAACTCAAAACCGGCGAGTTTCCTGACCGTGCTTCGACCGCCATCGCAGCCAACGAGCCAGCCCGAACGAACTACAGTCCCCCCTACGTAGACCGTGACGCCGCTGTCATCTGCCGAGAAAGCGGTCAGGCCCACCCCGCGCCGAATCTCGGCCTGCAAGTCCGCGGCGCGGTTGCTGAGCAAAGTTTCGAGACTTTGCATGGTGATGACTCCGTAGGCCGCAGCGGGACCGCGGCCAGCGAATTCGGGGTCACTATAGTCAACGACATTCGCGTCCAGCATGGTCCCGAAAATGCTGCCAGACCTGGGTGGGATTTTGCCGGGGTTTGAGATGGCGCCGGAGTCCAGGGACGGAGCAACACCCCGTACAGCGGCCTCGAGTCCTTGTCCGCTAATCGACACGTCGATCCACTTGAGCGCTCCCTTCTTCAGCGCAGGAAGCAGGCCCCGTCTGTAAAAGACCTCTATCGATGGGATGTTGAGGGCTCGGCCTCCAACCGGACCGTCTTTGATGGGAAGATTCGGATCTGAAAGCTTTTCCAACACCAATACCGAGATACCGGCAAGCCTTAGCTCGCATGCAAGCAGGAGCCCGACGGGTCCCGCGCCCGCAATTACCACGTCGTAATCCATAGCGCCTCCTTACTGGGAACAGTGCTCGCAATAGTGTTAGCGAATTCGAGAGCTCTCGAAGTCAATTATTCCGTTTCGGGTCGCTGACGACCTTTTACCGCGCCCCTCGATCTGCGGGCGTCTTCAACTTCACCCTCTGGTACGCTTTCCAGACCTCCTTCTTTGAAATACCAGAACGGTTTTGCCTCACTCATCGGGCACCTCCCATTACAGGTTGGCTCTTTGAACGAGGCTCCCAGACACAGCGCCTTCGCTCCACTCCCATTACAGGAGCTTCATCAGTACTACGCGCTGTCCCGTCCCTGCACCCGCGCATCCGGACTCTCACCCTCGTGGGGTCTCCACTATGGCTTCTCCGTTAGCATCGCGTTTGCTGGTTCCCATATTCCGTCTATCCGCCTCATGGCAAGCTCAGGCCACCTCTCATGCCGGATGCCGCTCCGCCCGTAAACAGGTATCGTCGAAGCTTTGTCCCGCAGTAGTGACCACGCCGCGGTTTTGACATCGTCTAATAGGTTTCGACACTTCAACAGTGGTTTTTTTGCAGTCCTCTTCTTGCCTGACACCTGACCCAGTCAATGCCGGCCTTTTGCCCTCACGCTCACGACCATGGCTCTTGACCACAGCCGCCGAGGGTACTTTGGAATCCGCTCCTGCAAGCCGACTCCGAGGGGCCTCCCCTCATCGGATAAACAGCTACACGCGATCCGCTCTCGCAAGCGTTTCGCGCTCATAGCACACTGACACCGCCAAACCTTCCTTTTCTCAATTTTCGGCCCTCTTCACATGGCAAACCACCTTATACAACCAGTAAACTGCAGGGTCGGCGACAAACCGACCGGAGCCGTGAAAATGCGAGGGCAGCCGGTGGATGAGCGCGTTGGCCCGTTCTCGACAGGCCGACGCGCGCCCGACACAGGCAGGGCCAGCGGTTGAATTTCTCCGATTGCGGGGAAAAAGCTGGTTACCGCTGCGAAGCATCCGGATTCAAGGCTTCTGGGCTCTCCACCCTTATGGTGGAAGTGCTGTTAGCAAGTGCAAATGTACGGTTTTCTTAGCACGTGAAATGTCCGGTTGAGTTTTATTCATCCGGTAGTCGATTACTGGAGCGGTGTTTCGGCACAGTGGGCTAGTCAAGTCGTTTGACGACAAACACCGTTTTGTCGTCGATCATGTCCGTTTCGCCATCTTGACGGAACCGCTCATCTTGCCGTACTGCATGATCCAGCAGCGCATTGCAGATATCCTTCGCCGGCTCGCGGTAGTGTTCGCGCATGACCACTTCCAGTAGCTCGCGCCCTTGCTTGTCGCTGCCGTCATAAACTCCATCGGTATAGAGAACAAGAATATCTCCCGGACTCATCAGTGTGATATCACCGAGATCCGAAGCGTCTACCTCTGCTTGCCGAAAGTTTACGGAATAGTACCTCTTACGATCCGGATGATCTGCGGGGATCTGCAAACCGAGCGGAAGAAATTGCACCATACGGCTTTCATTGATGTTCATGAACTTGCGATATTCCGCCGAGAACACCAGCGGCGGTGGATGCGCGAAATTCGCAAAACGAAAATGACCGCCGATGCGGACTTCGCCGTATATCATCGTTGCGTTTTCGCGTGCGTCTTCCTTCTCAATGATTCCTAATTCATTGCGGGCGGTCACCGATTGCGCCAGCCGCAGATTGATGTTTTCGAGCAGCATGGGTGTTGCTCTGCCGTATCGATCCAGTTCGGTGAGCATCAAGGCATGGAATGTGTCATGCACTGTAGAGGCAATCTTGGCTGAGATGATTCCGTGCCCCTGTGCATCTGCCACCAGAACACCCGCCGTCGAATAAAGATCACGCAACTCTTCCGCAACGCGCATCTGCTCGGAGCTCCTCGCGAATCGATACTCTCTTTCCATTTCGGGCTTGTAGCCGGGCGTTGTTTTCAGCCACTGCACCTGATCGTCGACCAGATTGCGTAGCAGAACTCCTGGAGGAAGCGGTTCAAGAAACTCTTCCGACAGCCGTTGAGCCCGCTGAATGCGTGCGTCAATGTCGTAACGCTGTTGAAAATTGATGTACTCAAAAAGATCCCCACCGACAATTTCGGCAGGAATTGAATTCCCGAACATCTCGATACCGGGAATGTGCGGAATCGTCCCTTCCACCGGCATTAACCGCTTCCGCAGGTATTCATCGATGCTCGGAGTTGTGCCTGGTTTCGTCATAGGAGAATCCGGCGCGGATGTGCTTTGAAATTTCAAACACTTCTCTCGTTATTATGAGGCAGGCATGGACCCCAGTGGTGCGAAGGGTTGTGGGACTTTGAAGAATCACTGCCTACCCCTTCCTCTACCCGTTTTTTTTTGCTATCGCAAACCAACTGCCCATGTTTACTTACGTAGCAACTCACGGATTGGCGACGACTCGCCAGTAATCGTGACTGGGGGCAACGCAGAGCTGCTGGGATGGCTCTGGTATCCGAAACGCGGCCCGCCATGGAGCGCTTGCCGACGCGTCAGCCAGCAAGTCCTTCAACAGACTCGGGGGCGTAAGCCAGCGCCTCCGCCACGCTTTGGGCCCAGCCGTGAGGACGGTCTACCTTTTTCAAGTCTCGGGCTAATGCCGGTATGTATCCAATTGGCCGCGAACCGCCCCAGTTGCGGCAAACGTTGACGGACCCCCGTGATGAGCATAATCACTCCGTGGCGGTTCAGCAGGGCCTCGAGCGCGTTGACGTGGTCCTTGGCAACAGCGCTCTCCGGCAACATCACGACATCGACACTGTCGACCTCGTCCCGAGCAGCGACAATCATGCGGGCCACATGGTCCAGATCGAGCTTTCTGAAGGTGCGAACTCGAAGAAGCCGAAGGGCTCCTTGGCCAGCCTCTGCACCGAGCCCTCATGTCTGCAGGCCTTTGTACCTGGTGAATGATCTATCAGGCCGTGTCTAAAGGTTGAGATCCGGACCGGCGAACCAGTTCAACGCACCAGGGCGAGCCAACCCCATCCAACCGCGAGCGTTACTAGCGTAACGGGAATACCGACGCGCGAGTAGTCCCAAAAACCGATGTGCACGTCGGCGTGCGCGCGCTCCACGACGATCAGATTCGCAACTGAGCCTGTGATCGTCAGGTTTCCTGCCAGCGTGCTGGCCATGGCGAGCACGAGCCAGCCAGTGTGGGGATTGTGGAAAGCCGGCACGAGGGTCTTGAGCAGCATTACCGCCGGCACGTTACTGACTACGTTCGACAACGCCGCGGTCACAATCGTAAAGATACCAGCGTTCTGAAGATTGAAGCGTTCAGCGATCTCGAAGAGGTAACCCGTTAAACCGGAGTTTTGCGCACCACCCACGACCAGGAACAGACCGACGAAGAACACCAATAGTCCCCAATCGACCTCGTCGTATACCAATCGAGGATTGCGCGACCGTGTAATCAACATCAGAGCGGCCCCGATGGCAGCCATCATGGCCGGTGGCACGCCCGCAACAAATCCAGACAGCACAAGGGCAATTACGATGGCGGGCTTGCGAAACTCGCGGACCGACACGTGTTGCGTCGCAGCCGCGACACCCGCAGCATCCTCGGGCATAAGATCATCGCCGCACATGAAACGGATGATCAGCCAATCCAGAACCAGGCCAATCAGCGCAACTGGACCCAAATACCCAATAAAGTTGCGGTACGTCAGCCCAGAGAACGACCCGATCAGCATGTTCTGTGGATTCCCGGTGATCGTGGCGACGCTGCCGATGTTGGCAGCAGTCGCCACGGCGAGCAGGTACGGCATCGGTTTCAGTCCCATGCGTCGCGTAGCCAACAGTGTGAACGGCGTCATCACCAGGCAGATAATGTCGTTAACAAAAAATGCCGAGAGAGCGCCGGTAATGAAGATCACAGTGGGCAGCAAGTGCCGTGGCTTGACACGCGTGACGACTTGCTCGGTGATCCACTCGAAGAATCCTGTCAGACGCAGACAGCCGACCACCAGCATCATGGAGAACAGCAGCACAAGGGTGCCGAAATCGATGTAATGTAGCGCTTCCGCAGCAGGAACGATGCGGAAAGCAATCATCAATACGGCGCCAATGATGGCCATGCCGGGGCGATCGACCTTCATCCCGGGCAGCTTCCCCAGCGCGAACACGCCGTAGCTGAGGGCGAAGACAGCGTAGCCGGCGGCGACCTGCCACTCGGCAAGTGGACTAGTAAGATCCGGTACAGTCGCTAGTAAAAGAACAGGCAAGATCATGACGAATGCAGTGTACGCGAGGCGCAGCGGGAGAACGTACAGGTGCCTTAATCACTTTGCGCCGATGAAGGTTCAGGGTAAGCTTCTGAAGCTGCTGACCAACAAAGTCCAATTAGACACGGGTTGCTATCTCAGCAATTGAGAACAATTGTTGACAGCAGCTTCAACTGTCCCATCTCGATCTGCGTTCGGTTCAGCTCATTTTTGAGAAACTCGGTGACCTTACTGAGTTCGTTCAGGAGAACCAATATCGGTCTTGTTAACAATGAAAAACAGCTTGGGAATTTCACCTTTGATCCGGCGAAGGAACTGTGACTCTACCTCAGTTGGTGTTCGCGGGGTTACCCGCCTCGGTGAATTAATCCGCCAGAGTGCCGATCGCAACACCTTCCCACAGGGCACCTGTTGTATACATGACCGTTGCCTGCGGCTCAGAACCATACCTGATTTCTGTGATGATGGCTGTCACGGGCAGGACTCCGGTCGGCAACACATCGGCTCCTAGCAGAGCATTAATAAAGGAGCTCTCGCCACGCTGGCCCACGACAGCAAGGTGCAATTGCCCAGTGGTTAGCTTTCCTCAAGAGCGAGGATCTTTTTGTGCAGACCTTTGTTGCTTCCACTTCTCGCCGTTTCTATGCCAACCAGTGCGCGCAGTGATTCCTCAGTCGGATGAGCCTCGACGGATTGGGATGCGATCGCCGTGCGTTGAATTCGCTTTGCTTCTAGGCTTTTGAGGACGGTTGGTCGGAACGGGAATAACGAATCGCTTCCACCCTAGAGCTGGCCACCAAGCCTCCCTGGATCATCTGATCAAGATGAGGCAACAGCTTTTGAATCTGTTCTTCCGTGTCGATTACAGTGACCATCACGGGCGCATTTTTTGAAATGGACAGGCTGCGAGCATGATAAATACGGGCACTGGCGCCGAAGCCTTCAACGCCACGAAACACGGTCGCTCCTCCGAGTCCGAGTTCCATGCACTTTGCCACGATGGCTTTGTATAGCGCCTCACCTTGCCATTTGTCTGCTTCGGTAAAGTGAATGCGCAACATCCGCGCTTGAAATTGCTCTTTCATACTTGGCTCTTTCTATTCGGCGGCCTCCGCCAGGCGATGCGAGTACTTAATGATGTCAACATCGGATAGGACCACGAGTCCTTCCTGAACCATCGCGTCCACCAGCGGCAGGAATTGTTGCAATTTCTCCTGGGTATCGATGACTGAGATCATGATCGAGCAGTCGTGTGAGAGATTGAGCGCCCTCTCCTTGTGAACTCTGCGATGTGCTCCGTAGCCGAGAATGCCTCGGTAAACCGTGGCTCCTGCGAGATCATTTGCACGCATCGCTCGCAACATGGCTTCGTGCAAGGGTTGGTCCCGCCAGCGATCGCTCTCGCCGATATAAATGCGCATCAGCTGTGCTTTGCCTTCGATTTTTACGTGCTTCGGCGCAGGTGCCTTCTTAGGCTTCGAAATCTGCGCCGGCTTGGCGATGGTGGTTTCCTGCACCTCAATTAACCCGGAGCCGACCATCTCCTCCAGCTTGCCCAGCAATTCGTCGACCTTCTCCCTCGTCTCGATGAACTCGATCTTGAGAGGCAGGTTGTCGGAGATTTCAACAAAGTTGGCCGAATGGATATGGTGATCGGCGCCGAATCCCGCAACCCCCTTCAGGACAGTCGCGCCGCTGCAACCGCGGAAATAAAGAAAATCAAGAATGCTCGAAGAGGTCGAAACGCCGTGGTGCGTCGAGCCTTCACTCAGGTAAATCGAAACTTTAAGTGCTTTTCCAGGAGACAACATATTTTCCCTCATTCGTTATGGATGCAATCCGCGTTGCGAAACCCGGAATTCCGCGGCATGCCCTACCGCTCCCCATTGAGGATCATTAGGGTTTATATTCATCGCGGATGTGGTTCAGAGTTTCGATGAGCTGATTCCTGTGTCTTTCCATGATCGTATCGATCACTGGCGCGAGCACCGGCGAGGCGCCCTGTTTGAGCCGTGTTCCGTGAATCACACAGAGAACGGCCTGCGACCGCATCCATTGGGCCACCAGCTTGTGTTGCAGGCACCCGAGGAACTCGCGTATGCGGCGGTCTTCCTCTGCCCGAAGAAGCACGCAGATATCACACACAGAAGCTTGAGAGGCAGGTTGTTTCGCGAGGAGATCCAGGAATAGCTGTACCGCGGAGGCAACTCGTTGAGTAGCAGCGATGCCCCAGGTGTGAAAGTTACAGAAATGTTCAATCTGTTTTTGCGCAGTTTCTTGCATCAGGCTGGTTTGGAAATTCTTCATGAAGCTGCAAAAAGGGCACCCGGTGTCCCCCAGCACCTGGAGGATGGACTCATAGTTCTTGATTGTGGTCGCCATCATGAGATCGCCCTCGCGATCAGGGTTCCGCTCCAGACGCCGATGAGCCCAATGATCAAACTCAAGACCATATACGACGCACCGATCAGGAATGCGCCCGTCTGAAGATGGGAAAATATCTCCCATTCAAAAGTTGAAAAAGTACTGTAGGCGCCGACAAACCCCACTGGAATAAGAAATCGCCAAGCTGGGTTCAATTCCGTGCGGCTGCCCAGAAGAGTAAGAGAAAAGCCGATGATGACACACGCTGTGATGTTGATGACAAAGGTGCCATAGGGGAATTTCGTGCCCATCCGACTGGCGATCGTCGAACCAACCCAGAAGCGCGCGATTGAGCCCAGCGAGCCTCCGAACGCAATTAAAATGTATTTTTGCAAAGGCTATCTCTCCCTCACTTCATGCCGTTTAGCTCTCCTGAAACAGATATTAGGCCGCAGCCGAACAGGGTTCGATGGTGACCCTGTGGCCAAGCCGGGTTAGCCGTTTAACGAAATAGCGCGTGAGTTTTTCGTGATTGAGTTGATCAAAGTAA
>JBAVYX010000005.1:0-2690 GCA_049588475.1 Silvibacterium sp.
TCCTTCTCGAGCGAACCGTTGATCTGGCGGTTTCCCTCCGTCGGCACAAGCTGAATAGCAGACCGTGCCTCGTTCGCCGATGCTTCCTCCAGACGCGACACTCCAGCGAACCAGGCGTTCTCCTCAATTGCCAAGGAATGGTGATGTATCTCACCCTCGACGACCGCAGAATTCGTCAGCGTCACGCGGTCTGCCTGGATGGTGCCCTTGAAACGGCCGCCGATGGTTAGTTCCTGTGCGGCGATGGTGCCTTCCACTTGGGCGCCGTCAGAGATTCGGACAATGGAAGCGTGAAGCTCACCTTCGACGCGACCTAAGACACTAAGGGTTCCTTCGCTGGAAATCTTACCGACAACTGTCATGCCGGGGCCGATGCAGGAGATTTCCGTCGAATCTGATCGGCCAAATTTGCAGGGGTCAAATCTTGCAACTGCGGCGCCGGCGGTAAAGGTTCGTCCTTTTCGTGCGAGCTGAACTTGGCTTTGCCAAACATATGATCCTCCTCTTCCTTCCCATACCTCTTGAAAACGAGGTGAATGGGAGACCATGGACCCGCCACCTGCGTGCTTTTTGCTACCTCTTTCTCCGAAATCGCCAGCTTCCATTATATACCGCCCCGGCCGGACGTTTCGTCCGCTCATCGACTTATTCACAGCCGACAAGATTGAAAATATCTATCACCTTGAACAGCAAGGGTCTTCCTCTGCGACATAGACCGCGATCGTGCTGCACCGATAACACGCTATCCGCCGCAAGCAGCGCACTCGCCGGCAGCGAGAGAAGATGGAGATGCGTTTTGCGCAGATGAAGCGCATCCTCGACGAGCTCAACCGGCTTTGCTTGCGAGGCTTAAGCTGGACAACGGTTGAGGTGCCGCTGACCGCAACTGCGCAGAACATGAGGCGTCTGCCTCTGACACTAGCAGCAGGTGGCGGCAATCAGCTAGGCCTCCGGCCCCGTGAAACGACGGTACTTATTTTCTCCGGGGAAAATGGTAGCTCAGCTCTTATGTTTGCGGCCCGACTCCCAAGAAAGTGGAACAGCTAAGCTTTACAGATCCCCGGAACTTGAGACTAGGGTTCCAGGCGGCCGCGAAGCGGTCGCATTTCACACTTGCTGCTCGCGGTTTGCCTTCCAAGATATTGCGATTTTTTTGCTTCCCAGCTCCGGGTAGAGTTGAATTCACAAGCGCCTCTGGCCTTGCTCCCAGTTGCCTTGCTTTAGTCACAGCAAAATGCGCTCGTTATATCGGAAGTGTTGGACTCGCCCCGCCCCATTGATTGCAGAGTGTGATCGGAATGGAGCCCTAAAAATGGTTGAGTCAAAAGAGCAAGCTCTCAACCCGCAGACCAGCGAGCAAGTTCTGCATTCATTCCACGAATGGATGGTCGAGCGGGCTCAAGCCGTAAAGTCGACAAGCCAACCAGTGCAACCTTCGGATCTGGACAATTGCGCGTCTCGGAAAGGATCTTATTTCTCTCCGAGTATTGCGTCAGAGCCTTCCATCAAATCTTCAAGCAGCGCTACGCAAGAAAACCGGGTTGGCCACGGCAAACAAGCAAACATTACGCCGGGCGCGAGCAACAGGTCGTCTGTCGAAAGGCGGGTGTTTCGCATCATTTGCGGTCTTCTCATCGCCATTGTCGTTGCTGTGGTTTGGCAGGCCTATCGGGACGATCAGACCATGAAACTGGTTAGAGGCTGGGGAAATTCGTCAATGATCTGGTTGTCGGCTGCTCTTGGCGCCACGCAGCGCGAGTCGGAAGCCGCGGTGGAACCCAGCACCAAATTGTCAGACCAAGCTACATCAACGCCGGCAGTAACTTCGACACCGACCAAAGAATTTACTGACCTAAATCAGCAACTCCAGACTGTAGTGAACGATCTCGCTGTCCTTCGGCGTAACGTTGAACAATTATCTGAGAGACAGGAGCAGATGTCTCGAGACATTTCGACAGTGCAGGCGATCGAGCAGAATGTGAGCGAAAAAATATCTTCTCTCACTCAGGCGCCGCCTGTTCACGTCCCGCCACGAAAAAACGTCCCAAGGCTTGTCCACGCGGAAACACCAAGGCAACCAGCTGCAGCATCCGGCCCGTCCCAGCCATCGACTGTCGGAACGGCATCGCCCACCGACCAGCCGCCTCGACCTCCCATGCCGCTGCCCACGCCTGCTGAAACATCTTCACCCCTCCATTGAGCGCAGGGTCCGAAGCGCTTCTTCGGTGCCGCCCGCAACATCGAGCAAGGCGGTTCCCTGACCATCATCGCCACCGCGCCAACAGGTCGCCGAGCTGGTGATCGAAAAAGTGAAGCGGGCTCGTGGAACACGGCCACGATAACTGAGCGACAATCGCACTCGCGTTGCGCTGCGATTCAGGCGGCCATCAAGACTATCATCGCAGATCCTGTCGCCCGCAGTAACTCGTTGACTAAGCGGATACCGGCGGCCAGCCCAGCTCAACTAGCGAGGGACGATGCCGCCATGCATTCTGCTTGCGATCGCCATCGTATTCACGTTCTGACTGCGAGCGACCCCAACCACCCCTCGCCCAACCCATTAGCAGGAATTAGCACGCAATGAGCCTTATGGAAGTGTTGCGGCGCAGACAGCGGCGGCGAGGCGCGGGAGGGCGACGAAAAATTATCGGAGGCCGGCGGGCCATTCCGACCCGAGGCAGCCTATTGCG
>JBAVYX010000006.1:0-1710 GCA_049588475.1 Silvibacterium sp.
CAGTCCTGCGCGCAATCGTCTCCTCAGGCTCTCCAAGCGCCTCTTCAAGATCCTGGCCGAGATAAGAAAACTCCACACCACCTGAATGAAATGGGCACCGATTGGCCGCTTATGGCGATTATGCACATCCCTCTTATAGGAATCATTGAAAAGCTGTAGGGGCGTGTACCATGGGCTAAAATCAGGTCTGTGAGTTTGGGTCCTGCAAATGCAAATTGGCATTACATCCGACGAAATTGCCGAAGACGAACTTCGACAGCTGCTGAATCAACGCCTAAGTAGGGATGTGGCACACAATATTGTTATCCAATCGGGTGCCCCACGACTGCGCGGAGCTGATCCAGCACTCATAGTTGCCCTTGTCAGCGCGTCGTCCGCAGCGATCGGGGCACTCCTCACAGGGCTTCTGCAAATCGCGAAAGAGCGCTGCTCTGGGAGGATCACTCTGCAAGCCAGCGACGGGTCTCGCGTTGATGTCCCCGCCAATACAAGCCCCGAGCGGCTTGACGCACTCATCGAGAATATTCGCAAGATGTCCCAGCCGCGACTGCATATTGGATCTTAGCCACGACGAAATCACGAAGATGCTATCGCCGGCTCGAATCCCACCATCTGACAAGAATATGAGATAGCGGGTCTCCGAATAACGCGTAACGGGCCCAGGTGAGGTCTTCCTCTCCGAAAAGATGTGTACAGTGATTCCGAGCCGAAACGACAGAATCGCCAACAGAGCGTCCACTGAAGAAATCGCGATAGAAAGCACTGGCGAATTCTACGGTACTGTCATCGTCCGGAGACTCCCATGCCGTTCCTATATAGTTTCCGACGCCGGCTCCTAGGAACGCTTGAGCCAACCCCATAGCGGCATCGGCCGTAACGAGTTGTTGATACGCTCTGGCAGAACCCTGGCCACTCCGGCAGGCATTCGCGAAAACAAGAAGTGGAGGAGACTCGCTCCAAAAACCGTTAAGTGCGCCAGCCCTCAAGAGATCCCCCGCGCTAGGAAAGTGCGGGTTGCCTTTAAGCAACCAGCCACACCGCGTCAGATCCCCACTTTTGTCCGCGAATATAGCATGTCCGGCATAGTGAAGTATTTGGCAACGCCTCATTTTGCTGCGAATTGAAAAGGCATCGTCGGTTTGGTCTGCAACCTCGATCTTCAGCCTACTTGAGAGCGGAGAACTCTCAAATTCTTTGATGAGCCTTTCGCACTCGTGGCTCGCGCCCGGTAAGTCGCCAGAAGGATTGGCAACGATCAAAACGCGAATCTCACCGTCGAGGCGATAGCTAGATGGGCAGGACAGCGACCGAAGCTTCGGCCAACGGGAAAAGGGGAAACGTCGGCAGAGAGGCAAGCCATCGATGTCGAGTAACTCCCAAGGAACCCCCGCCAATCTGGGATCATACAGAAGCCATAAAGCTGATGCACGCTCCGCCATCAACATCTTCCTGACTTTGGCTCCGAGAACGAAATGAGAGCCATCTTCTACTACATTTCTCAACCTTCGCCGTATTTCCTGGTCTATTTCGGTGCAATCTCCACCACCGGAGAGCGTGCCAAGTCGCTCCACGACAAGGTGCCCGATCCGGTCGAACTCTGAAGCGAGGCCAGCGACAGTCTGATAGGTAACCTCCACGTTTAGCATCTCGCGGGAGTGTTCGCCGCTAATTTCAAGATCGTAATCCACACTTTCACTCTCGGGGTTACAC
>JBAVYX010000007.1:0-4883 GCA_049588475.1 Silvibacterium sp.
CAGTCCTGCGCGCAATCGTCTCCTCAGGCTCTCCAAGCGCCTCTTCAAGATCCTGGCCGAGATAAGAAAACTCCACACCACCTGAATGAAATGGGCACCGATTGGCCGCTTATGGCGATTATGCACACATGAACGTCCATGCACATGGACTGCAGGGGACTGGATGCGCTGGGGTGTCATGGTTGGTAAAGCCAGGCATGATTCACGCCCGAGCCTCCAGGCTTAGCATATCCCCCGGCCAGCAGGACTCGACCATCACTCAACAATGTTGCCGTGGAAAAGCAGAATCCATCCAACGTTGTACCTCCCACTGGAGCGAATGCTCCGAGGTTCGGATCATAAATTTCTGGTCGCTCAGCACCGCCTGCTATCAATACTCGGCCATCTTTGAGTGAGACCACAGCCTTGGACAATTTAAAGCGATTCTCGTTTAATTCCGGGCCGGGAAGAAATCTGCCCGTTCGAGGATCGTAAATCTGCGTGCTTGTGACGCGGGCTCCCCATGCGCCACCGGCCTGTCCCCCAGCGATAAGTACACGGCCGTCCGGTAACAACGCGCCTCCGAATTTGCTCCGTGGAACCGTCATCGTTCCGGTACTCATGAACCATTGCGTGGACGGATCGTACAAATCGGTGTCCGAACTGCCTACCACGAGTGCTCTGCCATCGCTCAGCAGCACGATTTGCGTTGCATCCGACAGGTGAGTTGTCCCTAGCGAAGTGAATGTGCCAGTCGAGGGATGATAAAGCTCTGCCGAGAGTAAAGGGGCGCCTTCGGTAGCAGGAGCGCCACCGACTAGCAGCACGTCTCCGTTTCTCAACAGGACGGCGCGCGCTTCCGCGCGTGGAACAGTCATCTTGCCGGTGAGCGCAAACGTCCCCGTTGCCGGATCATAGAGTTCTGCAGAGGCAGTAAAACAGGGTGAATCACACCCACTTGAACCTCCGGCGACGAGAACTTTTCCATTCTGGAGGAGAGTCGCCGTAACGCCCCAACCGTGCTGTGCTAGAGGCTTTCCTGTTACGGTAAAACGCCCTGTGATCGGATCGAACACTTCGGCGCCCGGCTGCATCACACCGTTGCGTTCGATCCCACCTACAATCAATACCCGCCCGGTGGGCAGAAGAACAGCGGCGTGATCGAATCGCGCCGCTGACATTTGGCCGGTCGAAACGATAGTGCCAGCGGTTCGACTTGTCGCACGTATGTGTGGCTCTATGCAGCACAGGCTCAGTAAAAGCACTCCCGTTGTCGTTCCAATGATTCGTATGTTCATTCGAGCTCACCCTCCTGACACCTAATATTGGACACCTTACGCACCCAATTTGTCAGGACTTCCAGAAGCCATCGCCTGCGACACCCTTTTGAAGGCCAAGTCGCACGAGTGAAGTATCAAATGGCAATAACAGGCCTTAGCGCATTTCCAGGTTTCTGTGGGTAAACAGAGATGCGAACCGGTCATTTACTGGTTCTTCCAGATTTTGCTTGACCCGAGGTAGCGCTCGGTCGTCAAAACCGAGGCATGGCTGTTTGAGCATCATCTCAGCAGTGCGGCAGCCAGCACCAGGTTTGCCGCTCCCCCATGGCCTCGGCGATGCATCCGCTTCACGGGGCAGGGACTGGTGGTGCAAGGGACGGTGACGCCGAGAGGGCGAAACTCTCGTTTAATACCTGATTCGCGGTCAACGTGTAGATCACAGGCGCCACGGATCCACCGCAAATGGGTAGCTTCGCTTCCTCTGGGGCATTGTAATCATCGCAATGGACCATTACCGTGCCGGAATAGCCGTTCACCGAGGTCAGCGTGTACGGAATGGAACCGGCGCCGCTGGGAGGCATGGTCACATTGCTGGCCAGGATTGTGAAGCTTGGTGTGGCGGCAAGCGCTCGCCCTCTGACAAACCCTGAAATGCATGCCAGAAACGATCGGAAAAGAATAAGCACTCTGCTCCTTGGCATGACAGAGATCCTTTCCCGGGTGTTTTTTCGATGGCCAACTCGGCTAGACGACATGCTAATCTCATTGGTTTAGCGGGTCCGCCTGAAGTTGAACGCCGCCCGCTTCGTCACAGAGCGGCAGCTTTCTCGAATCCTGGGGTCAGGCGGCATCAAGCCCGTGTCGGATGAACCGCTGCGAAGAAGACTCCTCGCTGACTCATGGACGCTTAGTGCCGGATGGTCGGCAAACCTTCCTTTACCAGGGTTTGCGCGGCAGCGACAGGTCTTAGTTGCTCATGCGATCTAGCGTTTGAGTGCGAAGTGTTTCACAAAGAGCTCATTTGGCCGCTTTTCACCCTCTTCGCTCAGGACAACTGATTTGGCTTTGCTCTTGGGATCGGAGCTGTAGCCTTTTGATTGAAGCCGCTCCATCGTGTCCCAGTGCCGCCCCTTCCATGCTCATACACCACCCGGATCCTTGAAACTGGTCAGCCACATAAGAGCGAGAGTCATCTCGTCCACCTTGTCCTGGTCGTATTTCATCCCGTTTGCCTCCGGCTTCAGCGCCATGGTACTACCGGCTTTGATTCTCGAGCCGCGTACCGGAGACTCGCTGCCTCATTCAGCGATTGCGGACTTGTTACCCAGAGGATTATTGGAGTTGAGTCGAAACCCCGGCCTTGCCTGTGCTACGCTTCGACCAGCTGTGGCTAACTTCGAAAAAGCGCCGGCAGAGGTCCAGGAGATCCTCTCGAAGCCAATTCAGCAACTCGGCTTGAAGCTTGAAGGCTCTCCCCTCGAAGGCTTCATCGAGCAACTCTACAAAGAGCTAGGCGCCAAGGGCCTTACCAGGTTCCGCCCCAAGTGCTACCTCACGGATGAGTGGGGCTGCCCGAACATGGAACCGGTCATCGGAATCCCGTTCTACCTGGCCGACCCGAAACTACAGAGTCTTGAATCAGAGATGAACGACATCGAAGACGCGCGGCAGATTATGATGTACATGCGCCACGAGGCCGGCCACGCCTTCAATTACGCCTACGCGCTCTATAGAACGGAAAAATGGCGCAATATATTCGGCCCATTCCGGCGGCCTTACCGGGACAATTACAAACCGGTCCCGTTCTCACGGCAGTTCGTGCGGCACATGGAGGGCTGGTACGCGCAAAAGCATCCCGACGAAGACTTTGCTGAGACGTTCGCGGTATGGCTTACGCCTCGCTCCAACTGGCGGAAGCGATACAAAGGCTGGGGCGCGATGAAGAAACTGCTCTACATGGATCGTGTCGGCCGCAAGCTAGGCAATGCGGACCCTGTAGTGACACACGGTGATACCGATATTACCGTTGACGAAATGGATTTGACGGTCGGTGAATTCTATCGACGAGCGCTCGATCAGCAGCTCACGCCTGGCGAGCTTCCTCTCGATACCGATCTGCGCGACATCTTCAACATATCGAAGCGCCGCAGGCAGAATGTTCGCCCAGCAGTCGATCTTCTGCGGGAGAACCGCAAGGTTCTGGTCGACAAAGTGAATTATTGGACGGGCGTTCAGCGTCCTCTGGTCAAGAAGCTAGTGGAGACCATCGTGGCAAAAGTCAACGACCTCGACCTGCGCGCAGACATAAAATGTGAAAGAGAATATCTGACCGAAGTCACGGTGTACGCGACAGCGATGGCAATGAACTACATCACCCGGGGCAAGTTCATCCTGCCCTGATTGCTATTTTCGGCAGACATGGGTAATGGCATCATGGCAAACCTGAAAGTGACGATCCTGCACGACGTCTGGGAAGAGGATCAGCCTGAACCGGAGCCGGTTAAGACGCCGCGCGGCAAAAATGGCAGGCGCCGGAAGAAGAAAAGAGAGCCGCTGCACGACCGCGAAGAGATCTTCGCGGCGTTGACAAAGCTTGGGCACGAACCTTCGTATCACGTCCTCGACGGCAAGAACCAATCGCTGTTTGGGCTGGCAAAATGCGGCGCAGATCTCGTCTTTAACCTAACCGAGTCTTACGCCGGCAACGACACGATGGACAAAAATATCGTCGCCTATCTGGAACTTCTGCACATTCCGTATACCGGCGGAAGCCTGCAGGCTCTCTATCTTGCCCAGGACAAGTCGATTGCAAAAAAGATTTTCGACTTTCATAAGATAAAGACGCCTGATTTCGCGACCTCCTATAAAGGCCGCACCGATCACTCGCACGATATCGAGTTTCCGCTGATCGTGAAGCCTGTCTCCGAAGACGGATCCATCGGCATCGACAACGGCTCCGTCGTCGATAGCGTGAAAGAGCTGATGGAGCGGATTCATTACATCCACGAGGAATTCGACAGCCCAGCGCTGATTGAGGAATACATTGAAGGCCGCGAAATCTACGCAGCCATTCTCGGAAACGATACCGCCGAGGTGCTCCCGCTTGTTGAACTCGACCTCTCCAAACTTCCCAAGGGAACCCCACGGATCGCTGGCCAGGACGTGAAGTTCTTTCGCGAGACCGACGCTTACAAAGTGACAAAATCCGCGCCGGTCGAAGACCTCGACGAGGCAACCGCGAAAAACCTTCAGGACACCGCGCTCGCCGCTTATCGCGCACTCAAACTGCGTGACTACGGCCGCATTGATATGCGGTTGAACAAGAAAGGCGAAGTGTACGTCATCGAAGCGAACCCGAACCCATGGCTCGCCAGCGCTGCTGAATTCAGCATGGCAGCCAGGAAGGCCGGTTATTCGTACACGGACATGATCGATAAGATCGTGGAACTGGCCCATGCCCGCTCCGTGTAATTCAAGGAGAACTATCGGACCGTTTTCATGTCAGACCCTCCGCTTTCAGCATCGGTGCGGCGTCCCCAAATTGCTGCGATCGATGTAATTCATAATGACCGAAGGATGTGTTGCAACTTCAGGGTTGCTGTGTGGTGACGTGAAAGAATCGCG
>JBAVYX010000008.1:0-7606 GCA_049588475.1 Silvibacterium sp.
GTCCTTCACGCAATAACTGATCGTCCTCTTGTGTACATCCAGTCCGATGTAATACATAGTCTCTGAGGAGCCTCCGAGGTTGAACTCTGAATCAGCGCACCCGCTGAGTTCAGCTCTTTGTAACATCTCACCTCGTGCTCCTCCTCGACTTAGCATTCAAACAATACGGCAAGAGCCCGTTGGGCGAGCTAGCCTTCCTTGGACCTTCGAAGCTCCCAGGATGAAGAAGGTCAAGAGGGCAGGCGACTAGGTGTATAGTGCTTGGCAGTCGGGATGCCACAAAAGGAAATCCCGATAAGAGCGGATACGAGTTGCAGTGAACTTTATACTGATGACCGCTTTGCAGGTGCTCGTAGTCATGAAGGCGCAGGCGTGGGATCTCGACCCTAATTCGGAAAACATTCATCGGATTCATCGAGGAAGGAGTCGTTATGGGCGTGCAGGTAGCCGAGGTGATCGCCGAAAAGGTCCTGAAGTCCTTGGGAGCCGGAATATCACACTAAGATGTGCGAGGAATCGGAACACCAAAGCCTACCGATTAGCTTTTTTTGTAAGCTTCTTGGTGGTGCCTCGGGAGCGGCTGATGCTGACTGGCAGGAGGATGTAACGGAGCGTCTAGACAAGATTCAAACTAATCTCACCGCTATTGACCAACAGCTTAAGACAATCAATACGGGCGTGCTCGAACTCTTAACTCAGACCAAGCTCCTCGAGCTTGAGCTAAGCAAGATCCTACAGGGGCAGAACGCCTACAAATATCTTCAAGCCATACAGGGGCAGTTCAGCAACTACGCCAGAATGCTGAAGGACCGCGAGACTGATGTCGCGAAATGGACGACTTTTTTTGACGATGTTATCAACAAGTACAAGCTGCCTGAACACCTTGATCAAGTTAAAACAGCCGTCATAACTCCTCTCCTAGATAAAGAATCATTGCTCCGCGTTTTTGTGAGGAAGATCGCAGTTCAGGTGAAGTCCAACACTAACGCAGCCGAGCAGGTCCTTCAGTTTTATGACACCTTTCAAGCATATGTGAATAGGATTCTCCTGGAGATGAAGAAAGGCTACCTGCTGTATATGGCCGCAGCGAATTTCTTTGAAGCACAGGCAGACGTAAAGAAGGTTGCGGTTCCGCGGCACTTATCACCCCAAGACTGGGACCGTCGCAAGAATCGCGATATCAAAGATCTTGTAAACGCTTTTAATGCTGAGCTTGTCTGGCTCATCCTAACTCTGAGTTGGGAGGAAGTCGGTGGCACTAACCCTCATTTTCTGATTCTCGGTGCGCGTGAGATGGTCGCGAGGGCTCTTCGTTTCACTGCGCGATCTCTCGGGGGAAAACTATGGACTGAGAGGTGTCATATTAAGCATGGGGGAACGATTTACCGGGAAAATCACTGTTGGTGGCAATGATGTCCCGATTAGTGACATGTTGGAAGTGATAACCGATCAGAAAGCCGATTTTTGGACGGCAGACGGCAACGCCGTCCAACTATCTAACGTGTGGAAGATCTACTTTTATTTTAAGCCAACTCCGAAGCCAGGCGGTCCATATGCAGTGGAGACTCATCCGACGAGATTGCCCTACGGCAGGGGACTTACAACTGTCATGACAATCGATGAAGTCTCTGGTCAACGATCTAACGCAGCCGGAAGTGTCGTATTTGGCAGCTTTCTGGAGGTAGAGCGCAGCGGAGGAGGAAGTGCGCTCTTAGGGAGGAAGTGGCAGAAGCAAAACCCGCGGGTTTCAACCCCAGACTTTTCGACCACTGGCTGTAACGCCACACTCGACCGCATCGAGTCCACGGTAGTTCCGGTGACAGCCGCTGGTGTGACCTACAATGAGCTTCACGCACAAATATGTTCGGCTGGCGAGGTATTCTGGACAATGATTCCACCTAAGTCGCGGTGGGGCGTCGACTACTCGTGTCAATTTCAAACGACAGATCCAATAGTCTCACGCGAGACGGGTCAGTTCCGAATAGAGGGAGAGCTGCGGCCCTTACCGAAGTCCGGGATAACTACCGGTCGGCGAACTTACCGCAATCAGGGCATTGAGTCTTCGGAGGCTATTGGCCCTATTTGGTCGAAATTGGGCGCAAGGAGAGGACCGATGGTCCTGGAGGGGGAATTAGATAAAAAGCTGGTGGTTCGCAAGCTTTGGTTTGTAAGTACAGCAACTACGAAATACGGGTGTGAGCTGAAGCTGCGAGTTTATGTTATTGCTAGGGCGACAAAGGAGAACGCGGTAGTTCCATCAGATCAAGTGCCGTTGGCTCAGTGGGACAAGATAGTTGGCTCCGAGGAGACGGCGCAAGATGAGTTTTGCGTTTCGGATGCAAAAAATATATTTGCGGTTAATCTCAACCTCCGGGCAGGAACTCCCTATTATCTTTATGTGATACCGAGTGTCCAAGTGGGCGTAGAGACCTCTGGATCGGACATGACGCCGTATTTTGCTTATCTCGGGCTACAACTGACTAACTTGAGGATCGCGAAAGTTGCTTAGGTGGGCAGACTTCATTCGTCGAAACAGCCATTCTTGGAGATGAGAACCGCCGTTTAGGAAGCAGTGTTTCGGCGATCAATTTTTCCTTCGAGCCAGCATTCCGGGCGAGTCACCGGCAATGCGGAAATTACGAGATGGTTAACCCCGAGGCATCGAGTTGCGCCCGCGAGCGCTATCGGGATTTTGCAACAATTGACCGGCCAGGATCGCTTTGCTACTTGTTCTGCTACAGAACGGTGTGTTCAGGAAAATGGCACGTCGGTTTGTCATTTAATGAAAACTACCGGTGTACCCGATAAGCAAGCCCGTTTGCGAGAAGGGGAGAATCAAGATCTCGTTGGTCGCCACTCCTCCAGTATGCGCATTCGTCGCGGAAATCACCCCTCGCCGGTCTCAATCTGAACTCGCCGGCTTCAGCCCACGCCTTCCTCTCCGACAGAAGCACAAAATGTTCGATTGACTAGACGAAGGAATGGAGTCAAATTGGGAGGCATGAATCACACCGGACTGGTACCTTCTCTCGCGACAGGACGGCTGTGACCTCTGTGCGACGTGTACGTGGCCGTCGAGGCGATCGTGCTGTTCGGTGCGCGGCTACACATCGGGGAATTCACCGCGTCCCGGCAGGCATTGTTTTCCTACTGGCAATGGGATCCATCTTTGCAGCTCGCGCCATGGCACAGGACCTGCAATCTCCTCAACGCCCGAACAGCATTCGCGGAACTGTAATCAATGGCGTAACACATGAGCCAATCGGCCGCGCTCTTGTTTACACTCCTGACGATCGTTTTGCGAGGTGGACCGATAGCGAGGGCCACTTCGACTATCCACTTCCCAAGACCGTTACCGACGGTTCCAGCTTTCTCCTTGCTACAGGCCAGAACCAATCTCAATACACGTTTTGTTGCGTACAGGCACGCAAGCCCGGGTTTCTGAGCGATCCCAACCAATCACAGGGAACGGAAATGGCTTTGGGCAGCGAGCCTACGATTACGCTGATACCCGAGGGTCTGATCAAAGGACGAGTTGCTCTGCCCTCATCCGATGCCGCGTTTGGCATTGTCGTCGAGATATTTTCACGTCAAGTGCAGGACGGAACGTTTCGCTGGGTGAGGGGCGGCACGGTGCAGGCAAATTCGAACGGTGAGTTCCGGTTTGCCGAGCTGCTCCCCGGAGAGTACAAGATTGTGACCCACGAGTTCCTGGATAACGATCCGTCCGCTATGCTTCCCGGGGGTCAGCTCTACGGATATCCGCCTGTTTACTTCCCCGGCGCAATGGACTTTGCAGTTGCTACTGCGGTTCAGTTGAAAGCCGGTCAGACTTTCGAGGCTGATCTCTCTCCAGTACGCCAGCCTTATTACCAGGTGCAAATTCCTGTAGCAGACGAAGTTGAGAACGCTGCTATTACAGTCTCCCTTCAGGGACATGAAAGCCCTGGGTATTCGCTTGGTTTTAACTCTCAGAGACATAGGATCGAAGGACTCCTTCCCAGCGGGAATTACCTGGTGTCGATGGAGTCGTCCGGACCGAACGCGGCGAGCGGAACCGTGAGCCTCACGGTATCCGGCGGGCCAACCCAAGGTTCCAGTATGGTGCTATCCCGCCACAGTTCGATCCAGCTAAACGTGACCGAGGACTTTCTTTCGAAAGATTGGAACACGACCAGCTCCTGGACCGATGGAAAGCGTACCTTCGAAATACATGGGCCGCGACTGTATCTACAGGCTAACGTCGAGCCGGTTGGTGATTTGGATCTCCAGGGAGGACGATCCATCCGTCCTCCTGCTGGACCGGACGACGATACGCTCGTGATTGAAGATCTAGCTCCTGGCCGCTACCGGTTGCGCCCTTTTTCCTCCCGGGGTTATGTAGCCTCGGCAACCGCCAATGGAGTGGATTTGGTGCAAAAGCCTTTCGTTGTGATGTCCGGAAGTGCTCCCGCAATCGATATCAGTCTCCGAGATGATTTTGCGGAGATTGACGGTTTGCTAACTAACCTGACCGCTGCATTGGATGCCTCAGCCAAACCCGGATATTCTGTTTCCTGGAAACCATCGGCTTACATCTACCTCATTCCTCAGCCCGGGGGAGCAGGACAGTATCAGCAGATTGGGGCAGGCCGCGATGGCAAGTTCTACGCAAGAAATGTGCCCCCGGGAAATTACCTGATACTAGCCTTCGAAAAGCAGCAATTGAATCTGCCCTATCGTGACCTTGAGGCCATGCGAATCTACGAACCTAAGGGCCAGACGGTGCGATTAGCGCCCGGCCAGAAAGAGAAGCTGGAGTTGCAGATCATCTCCGGCAGTGAGTAGACATCATGCCGCGTTGCTTATTCAGGACCAACTCTCTTTTGCGGATTGCGGCTCTGTGTGCCGTTTCAATGCCGGCTTTTGTATTGTGCCAGACGACTGCGGCTTCTCAAACGGCTGCGGCCGGGGAATACCGGATAGCAGGGACGGTCGTCAGCAAATCTGATGGACACCCGCTGAATCATGCGGGGATCGGTGTAGTTGATGTGAAGAATCGGAAGAACGTTCAGGTCATGATCACATCAGAGGATGGCAGGTTTCTGTTTCAGGGACTGCCTGCTGGGAAATACTCACTGGAAGGGCGAAGAAAAGGATACATCGGCGCCGCTTATGATTCGCATGAGCAGTATGCAACCGCGATTGTGACCGGTGCCGATCTCGACACGGAACATCTTGTGCTGCGGCTGGCTCCGGCTGGCTTAATCGCGGGCAAGGTATTGGATGAATCCGGTGAGCCCGTTCGCCATGCGATGGTCACAGTTTATTTTGAGGATCACAGTTCTGGGATCGGACGGGTCCAGCCGTTTCGTTATGCACAGACGGATGACGAGGGAGAGTACGAAGTAACTCCTCTGAGGCCCGGCACCTACTTTGTCTCCGCCAGCGCTACTCCATGGTACGCTGTGCATCCCAACGTTCAACCTGATATGCCGGGCGCCGCGCCGGTATCGGTCGATCGCTCTCTGGATGTTACCTATCCATTGACTTATTACGGAGACGACACCGAGGCCGACAATGCTTCGCCTATCCCCATTCGAGGCGGCGAGCGTGTGTCGGTGGATATTCACTTAAGTCCCGCTCCGGCACTATCTCTGCGGTTTCACGTCCCGGAGAATTCGCCAAATGGCTTTCAAGTCCCCCAGCTTCAGCAGACCGGTTTCGACGGCGGCATCACCAGCGTCCAGACCACTGGCCTGCGTATGGTTTCGCCCGGCGTAATGGAGATTACCGGCATTCCGGCAGGCAAGTATAACGTCCGCATCAATGGGGAGGGCTCTGCCGCCCAGGCGAGCGGTCTCGATCTCAACAAAGAAGGGCAGGAAGTCGATCTATCGACCGCCGAAGCGCTGACTAGCGTAAAGATATCCGTCAACATGCCTGGAGGGGCAGAGATGCCTCATCGAGGTGCGGTGGCGCTGCGGTCTGGACGAAGAGTACTGGTCGCCTGGCAGCAGGTTAACGCGAAAGGAGAAGCGGAGCTTCAGCAGGTCCCGGCCGGCGTGTACGACGTCCTGGCTTGGAATTTCGGGAAACCCTACTCCATCGATCGCATGACAGTCGACGGAGTCCAGGTGCGAAATCACAAGATCAAGGTTACAAGCGGTTCCTCGCCTTCAATTTCGCTTACCCTAGTCGAGGGCAGTGTCCAGGTACAAGGAGTGGTCAAGCGGGCAGGAAAGGAAGTAGCCGGAGCTATGGTGGTTCTGGTTCCGAAGGATCCGGAATTACACCGGGATCGTTTCCGGCGCGACCAAAGCGATTTGGACGGAACGTTCAGTCTGCAAGGCGTGGTGCCCGGATCTTATACGGTCCTCGCAATCGACAATGGTTGGGAACTCGATTGGTCTCAACCTGGCGTGATCGCCGCTTACACCAAGAGTGGACGTTCCGTGGAAATAGCGAATCAATCGGGACGGCCGGTAGATATTGGAGGGCCAATCGAAGTTCAGTCCAGGTAATCGCCA
The DNA here is from genome assembly GCA_049588475.1 of Silvibacterium sp. Classification (GTDB taxonomy): domain Bacteria; phylum Acidobacteriota; class Terriglobia; order Terriglobales; family Acidobacteriaceae; genus Silvibacterium. The sequence continues at coordinate 6,510 of JBAVYX010000008.1, forward strand.
AGCTCAACATCCCGACACCGGGGGCAATTGATCCGTGTCAGGTTGGCTGAGGCCAGCCCGTCAAAGGGGGCCCACTATGTCCGAACAAATGGACCGTGTTGAAAGAAAACGACCGGGATACTTCCAATTTGAAGTGGGCCGGCGACCGGGCTCTGCTTAACCTCTCCCGCAGCGAGATTCTTAACGATGGCACCGACGCGAAGGAGCTGAAAGTTGTAACTATCGATGTTATTACCGACATCGATACCGCGCGACACGTAGTTACCGAGCTCCTGTTTTGTATATTCAAGCTCTGCGTTCAAAGCGTTCACGCCCTTCCTTCGGAATTCGCCGATGAAGTCTCTTGCGAAGATTTCATAGAGAGGGCGAATTGTTCCGAAACTAGCAGGAGCGATCGCGGTGTGCGTGCCTCCGTGCGGGTTGATGACTCCCCAAAGACGCCAATTCTGAGCGTGCACGACAGGATCGAAGTCTACCGGCAAGATATGCTTCTGGAATTTTCGAGTGCCTATAAATCCGTAGACAACATAGTTATCTTCCATGTTGAACGCAAACTGGCAGACTATGCTATTAAGATCAACTTCGGTAGACCCGCCGGTATGAGTTAATCTCGGCACGAAGAGGACTATATAACGATATTCGCGAGGCGCGCATATTTTATCGCTTTTTTTGGCAGGACCAATCCAACGCCTGGTGTCATGCGGCACTTAAAAGCTCGATTGGCTGCCCTTTGTTTTCAATAATCTTCCGGGAGTCTACTGCAACCTCACTGCACTTTAATCCGAGACTACAGCAGCTAAAACCAAGACAAAATTTCAGCAGAAGTTTGTCCTGGCTTTAAATGCTAAAGCGGCGCCAATGGGAGACGGCGTGCGCTTTAGCCCGGCACAGTCCGGCATTTAAATACAACGAACGGCTTAAATTTCGGGATGTAAGTGCAGCGAATTTGCGTTTCGGACAGGATTCCAGGAAACTGGGTATCCATTTGACTCAGGTAGGCCCAACCTGTAGTGTTCGGGGCCATGGAAGAGGATTATCCGCGAACGCTTCTTGAGCTTGAGCGGCGTTTCAGCACAGAGCAGGCCTGCCGGGAGTAC
>JBAVYX010000009.1:0-3492 GCA_049588475.1 Silvibacterium sp.
ATTGCGCCCTCGTCGAAGATCAGATGCAAGTGCGCGTTCCTTACGGACTCGTGATTTATGCCGGCCAACAGGTGCGGCGCGTCGAATACACGGACGCAAGCCGCACCTGGCTCGCGCAGGTCATCGATGAGGTTCGCAAAGCCCGGATGCTGCCGATCGTTATACGCAATCACCATGTTTCCGGCCGTTGCTCCGGGTGCGGTCTGAGGCCGCATTGCGGCCAGTCTTTGATTTGATCTGAGGAAGGGTCATCTGCGTGGCCTACTTTTCTTTTCGCCGCCGTTCTTCCTGCTCCCGGAATGCCTCGCGTTCCCTCTTTGCCTCACGTCCGTCGATCAGCTCGGCGTGTTTCGGCGCGAAGATGACTTTTTCACAAAACTCGAGCCGCTGCTTAGGCCACCTTCTCTGCGTAAGCAACGATGGATGCAGGGTACAGAACCGCTTGATCGCGTCATGATGAAAGCGGTAGACAATGCGGCCGTCCTTGCGGAATTGCTTCTCTGCTTCGAGGCAACCCTGGTTGACCCAGTCGACAACGGTTTTGGGTCGCACTCGCAAGAACAAACAGAGATCCCGCAGTGTGAGAGCCTCGTGGGCCAGACCGGTGTGCTCGCGCCGGTATAGAACATTGGAAATGGACTTTGTCGAAATATTGAATTTCTGTGAAGCCTCCTGCATTCCGTGCTCTGCGACGTATTCCAGCACTCGCTCAAAGAGGTGATCAGACCAGGTTGTCCTCTTTGTCGATCCGGGCCGGTGAATTCCATGCTTTTCGAGGAATCGCCAGCAGGCCTTCTTCCCCTTGCCGCTGATGCGCATCAGCTGTGCACACAGTGCTACCGGGCTCGTTGATCGTTGCGCGATGAGTGCCGCTGCCTCTTCAGGCCATGGGAACCGGTTTCGACGCTGGTTGGGAGGTCGTTCGATTCCATACTTTTCCAGGAATCGCCAGCAGTATCGCCTCTCATGTCCCGAAACACGAATCAGCTCGGCACATTTGTCAATTGGGTGCCCTTCTCCAGTTGCGATTTCAACCGCCTCCGGAGGCCACTCCAGAATTCTCCGCTTTTTCTGCATACGCACACCGCCCGCCTCACCCTCCCTATACACAACTTGGCCCAGAAAAGAAGAGGGAGAGATGCATTTTTCTGCAAGTCTTTTGGGGCCACGCGCCCATTTAGGTACAGGTCTTCGGCGTTTTGCGACATCTACAGAAAACGAAAATTCGAGAAAACTCGGGCTGACAGTGCTCGTCCAATTGGGTTACAATCGCGCCATTCATTTTCGCGAACGTCAGCGCCTTGCTGTTGATCGAACGACTGAATGCTTCGCACATAAAGCAAGAACCTTCCCCTCCCGCCTCAGGCTGCTTGTTTTCACCATCCGCGATTGTCAGGACCGATGGCATGCGTCACGATGCATCAACCCGAATACTGCCTCTATTAAGAGAAGCGCGTCGAGATGGAGGATTTATGACACCCCCACCGCAATTTTTTTCTTGTCTTGTGTTGGGCTCATGAAGAGGCGTGAACTCCATCTGATCGATGCAAACGGCGATCCAGTGTCGTCCGCTATTCGCTCTGCCGTCGAGGCTACATTCGATTACTCGGTGGCCGAACACCCCGAGATCGACCGTGCCATTTTGGCGAACATGGCTGAACAGCTGGCGGTAAGCATGGAGGAGAATAAGGAATCCATTGCTTCTGTTCGCCGTTACGCTTATGCTGCCATGCGAGGCAGGGTTCGCGACTGGCTAAGGACCAAGGAAGCAACGGAACTTGCTGTTGGACTTGGCCCGGAACTTGAGAAGTGTGCGCGCGCGGGTTATTCGTTCCAGGGCGAAGTCGATCGTAAGATTCTGTTCGAGCAAATGCGTTCCAGGTTAAGTGAGCGCGACCGCCAGATTCTTCTCTTGTTACAGTCACATGCGGGTCCGGCTGACATCGCAACGGAGTTGGAGATAAATTATGAAGCAGCAACCAAGGCAAAACAGCGTGTGCTTGAGCGCCTCGCAGAATGTCTCCATGCTGCGAGAAAGGAAAAGCCTCGGCGGTACGCCCGTGTGAAGGACCTGACAAAAGAATGGATCTGATCAAAGAATTCTTTTTAGAGGCGTTTCCGAATCCGGAGCGCGTCGATTGCCCCCCTGAAGAGACTCTGGTGGCTCTTGCCGAAGAACGGCTTCTGCCCGGCGACCCCACGCTCCTCCATGTTGCTTCCTGCTCTGAGTGTTATGCCGAATATCGAGGTTACTGCCTGGAGTTTCAGAACAAACTCCAGGCCGGTTTTGAAATCGGGAAGAAAGAACCTTCGATGAAATGGTCGAGCATCGCTGCCGATCTCCGTACTGAGGTCCCAACCAGGCCGAAGCCGTTGCAAGGCGTTCGGTTATGGTTCACGGCATTCAGGCGCCGATATTCGCGCTGATGAAGTGACGAACGGCCGCTTCCGAGTGACGTTTTTGTAACCCCTTTGCTTTTAGCGAGATATTGACTCTTCTGTGGGCTCAGTGGATGTCACTCCACAAATTTTCTTGTTCATGTGGATGAGTCAGCCTTTACGCTCTTGGTAAGCGCGCCTGTGCGCTTTCAGGAGAGTCTATGAAAAGAATCGCCCTTTTAGCAGCCATTGCTTCCCTGGCCACAGTATCTGCTTCAGCATCAGTGCATGGTGGCTCGAATCCTCCTCCACCACGAAGCATTACTTCGGATAAAAGTACAGCTTTACCACAAACCATACACGGCGGCTCGAATCCCCATCCGCCCCCACATTTCACAGCGATATAGGAAGAAGGCGGCCAGTCTCCGAAGCAGACGACCTTACTGTGTCAATGTCCTTCAGGGGTCGGAATAGGAGAGAATAGAAGCCGCAGAGCGGCATGAATGTAACCACTTTCGAAAACGTGCTGTGGGCATTAGGCTTTCTCGTGAATGCCTGCTTGTTGCTTGTTCTCGTTGTCAAACAACGCTGGAGGGAGTTTCCGTTTTTTACGGTCTGGATAGCCTTTCAGGTCCTGCTGACGATTGCACTGTTTACCATATACCGGCAGGGATCTGCAAAACTCTACAGCGAAGTTTATTGGTCAACTGGCATTCTCGATTTTTTGCTGCAGATTTGCGTTGTGATAGAGATAGCGCGAATCGTTCTCCGTTCCAGAGGCTCCTGGATTCACGATTCCCGCAAGCGCTTTATCTTCTTAGCGGCGCTGGGTACCCTGTTCGCAGCGGCCGCCACTTTCATCATGCATCCTTCGGCGCACACCTCCCTCGAGGTGTGGGAAATGCGCGCGGATCTCTTTACCAGTCTGATGTTCTGCGAGGTATTCCTCGCTATGATGGGATCCGCAAACCGTCTTCGCCTTCAGTGGAACACGCACGTGATGGGTCTGGGTGAGGGTTTGCTTGCCTGGGCGGGTATTGCGGTGATTATCGATGCATCGCACACGTTTCTCGGCAGATATCGCTGGTATGCCGATCTGGAAGACTTGCGAAG
>JBAVYX010000010.1:0-11709 GCA_049588475.1 Silvibacterium sp.
GGAAGACGTTAGCTTGCTTGATCCGATCTACTTTCGTTGGAAAAGCAAGTATCTCGATTGCTGCGAAATTAAAAGCGACTGGGTGGAAATGCTCATCGAGGAGCATAAACCCGGGTTCAGACATAACCATCGACACTGTGTTCCCCTTCTACAAACAAACTCACATCAGGCCCTGCCTGAGGGGGGGAAAATCTCGATCGGGGTGAAACGTCCTTACGCGAGAGACTCACTTCGCATTCAATTTCAGTTCGGTCAGGGGGGATCCGTCTGGATTGCAGGAATTCCACTGTACAAGGTCCCTTAACTCACTTTGATTTGTCAAGTGAATATAAGTTAGTACGTTCAGGCTCGCTCATTTGGGCTAGCACCTGGGGGGGAGGCTTGCCATGACGACACTAGGCCGTTCGGCTAAGCCATATGTACGATTGCAGATCCACAGGTGGGGTGATCGAATTGGTGGGTCAGAGGTGCCTTATGCTACACAGCGATAATTTCCTGCCCAGATATGACGCTTTCGCAACCATGACGGTGGCAATTAATTGCAAACGATCCCGTCACCTCTCGGGACAGTGGCTACTCGCGGCGGCACTCGTCGTTCTGCCAGTGTCCACCTCAATTGCCAAAGGGCAGATCAGCAAGCCACAAAACGATACGTCAGCCGCGAACGTTCACCCCGAGGTGTGCGAGGGTCAGACTCCCGACAATCATCACAATCTTTCTACCGGGTCCGGGACTGCATCTGGCGTTACGGAAGAACAGGAAGCCACCCACTTCGATTCAGCGTCGGCGCCGGAATCTCTCCGCCTTCCGGGGGTTGAAAACTCAACTGGCGCAGCCGATCAATACGGCGCCCAATGCAAGCGTCCGCACAACGACACACCGAAACAGTCGCAGCCGGAAGGCTCGCCAGGCGCAAATCAGCCTGTCCACCCACAAGCGGATTCAACTGCACCAGTTGTGACCTACTCTGGCGGCCAGCTGAAAGTCGTCGGGCACGGAGCGCGTCTTGCACAGATCCTGGAGACGATTAAAGAGCTCACCGGTATTACGCTGGAGATTCCGCAGGACAGCGCGGACAATCAAATCTTCGATGATGTTGGGCCTGCCCCAGCACGTCAGGCGCTGATGCAGCTGCTGGATGGAACCAGGCTTAACTATGTCATTCTGGGCTCGTCCGGAGAACCAGGACGTGTGAACGGGCTCATTCTGACCGCTCAGACGAGCACGATGCCCACACCCACAAGCGGGCCCGCAAACGGATTGCCTGTGGAACAGGCTAGTGGTCCGGCGTTGTACGGTGCAGGCTTCAGCGAGACTACCGGACAGGCGACCACGATAGAGCCGGCAGCCAATACGGGTCCCCCCGCGCCTGTCAATACAAATATGCCGATCAATCCAACCGTTCAGCAGGAATCAAACGCCACCGGGAAGACGCCCGGCCAGATCTTGGATGAGTTGCAGAAGAAGCAACTTCAACAACTGGACGCACAGGCAGCGCAATCTGCACCGCAATAAGAACCTCAGGGCTCTCGCGCATGGAGCTTCTCTTTACAGCATAAGCAGAAATAAGAGGCCGCATTGGAAAACTTCGATCTGCTGCTGCGCGAGAACTAAGCAAATGTGATTAGTCAATAAATCATAAATCTCCTCCAATAGCTGCTCGAGTGATAGTGGACTAATGCGAAGGTAGTAGCTTACGCGGTTTAGCGGGCCGGGCTAGGTCAAGTGGGTACTTGTAAACCCGTGAAGAATGTCTAAAGTTGGGCACGAGCGCTGGCAGCTGTTCTAACCCACTGATGGCGCCCTGGAGGAACTTCGAATGAAACTTACACTCTGTAAGACCCTGACCCTGGCTCTGGTAATCGTTGGCCTGGTTACACTAGGCGCTGGCGTTGCCTCAGCTCAAGATGTGTTCAAAGTCAACTACTTCTCTAACAACGCTGGCGCAGCGCCCGATGCAACAGTCCGGATTGACAATCCCGGCCTGACGTACGGAAACCTCTGCGCCATGATCTACGTCTTTGACGCGGATCAGCAGCTGTCCGAATGCTGCGGCTGCGTTGAGACTCACAACGGCTTGCGGACACTGTCCGTGCGTCGCGACCTGACCTCGAACCCGCTTACCGGCGTTATTTCGAGCAATGGTGTTATCAAGATCGTATCTGCTGCGGTCAACAACTCTCCGTGCGATCCGACCTCCAATGTTAAGCCGACGGCGAATTTGCGCGCGTGGGTAACTCATATTCAGAATGCGGTAGGCACCGCCTGGCCCATTACTGAAACAGAGTCGTCTGACTCAACGCTCGGCGCCACTGAACTTGCAAATCTGCAGGCGCAGTGCGATTTCGTCAATATTTTGGGCAGTGGACATGGAATTTGCAGTTGCGGTACTGGTGACTAATTGTTGTAGGACACACCGTCGTAACCGCCGCGGCATTTATGGATGGTGAATTCATCACGCGTCGGATGCTCAAGATAGCTACCGTGCCAGGGATAGCGGTTCCCCCCACCCTGGCACACTTTATCACTCTCATTTTGACCTGGAGAAGGAATAAAGCAATGAACATTGCGCGAATTACGGGCTCGCTGGCCTTGGTGGTATCCCTGACGACGGCTGTAACCAATTTGTACGGACAAGCACAACCGGAGGCCTCACAGGTGGTTGCCCGGGTCAGCGGTACCGACCTCACGCTCGTCGACCTCGAGCAAAAGGAAGGCGGCAAACTCTTACAGGCCGAGTACCAGTATTACTTGAACGAGCGAAAGGCGCTCGAGGATCTTATTGACACTCGGCTTTTGGCCGACGAGGCGCGCAAAAGGAATATTTCGTTAGATCAGCTTCTTGACACGGAAGTGTACAAGGGGGTGAAAGATCCTACGGAGGACCAACTGGAGGTCTATTACGAAGGTTTGGACACTCAGCAACCTTACCAGGCGGTACGCGAAGACGTTCTGCAGCACATTCGCGAGTTGCGTCGCACCAAGGCGCGCGCTGCTTTCGTCGAGAATCTCCGTAAGGAAGCCAAGATCAATATTCTGTTGATGCCCCCCTCCGCAGACGTTGAGATCGCTAAAGCTTATTCAAGCGGCTCGCTGAATGCCCCAGTAGTTCTCGTGGAGTTCGCCGATTACGAATGCCCTTATTGCCAGAAGGTCAATCCCCAGATCCAGCAGCTTAAGAAAGAGTATGGAGATAATCTGACGGTTATCTACAAGGATTTCCCTTTGCCCATGCACCACGGCTCCGAGAAGGCCGCGGAGGCTTCTCGCTGTGCTGGGGAGCAGGGCAAATTCTGGGAGTATCACGACGTACTTTTTTACAGCCGGCTGATAGATGTCGACGCCCTGAAGGAACACGCCCGGGTACTGAAGCTGGATGGGGATCGCTTCGATACCTGCCTCGACAGCGGGAAACAAGCTGCTGCGGTGAAGCAGGATCTCGACGAAGCCAAGAGCCTCGGATTGACCGGAACGCCCAGCTTTTTTGTGAATGGGCATTTCTTTAGTGGTGTTGTTGACTATGCGGCGCTCAAGGACATTGTGAATCAGCAATTGAATCTGGCCGCGTCTCAGCATCGGGAGCAGCAGATTTCGAAGAAATGATGAAAGGCGGCAATTGACTCTCCGCGTTCGCGGGCAGCGGAACGCGAACGCGAAGGCCAAATGATCGCAACTGGAAACTTATGAAACGCGCTCAAAAAATTAGATCGATCATATACATGGTCGCCATACTTAGCAGCATCTGCCTGGCTTCGGCATCCGTCGTTGTCTCTCCCTCCTCAGCCCAGGTTAAGCCCGGTGGCCAGCTGCAGTTCACTGCAACCGGTGCCGTCGACGACATCGTGCTCTGGAGCCTCTCAGGGACAGGTTGCAGCGGTATTACATGCGGAGAAATCACCTCCGACGGCCTGTATACGGCTCCACCTATGGCGCCAAGCCCAGCGGCAATCGTTGTTGTTGCGACCTCTCTTTTCGATCTGACTCAGTCCGGAAGCGCCACCGTAACCATAGGAACAGCGGCTATCGTTGGAGTGACAGTCTCTCCCACACTTGTGACGGTTGCGAAAAGTGGAAAGCAGCAGTTTACGGCCAATGTTACCGGAACCTCCAACACGGCTGTAACCTGGACCGTGTCCGGCGTGGGATGTGTCGCTGGATCGTGTGGAACGATCACTGCCAGCGGTCTGTATACTGCGCCCGCTGCCGTTCCTAATCCCCCGCAGGCTACAGTTAAGGCTACTTCGGTAGCTGATCCTACAAAGTCAGCTTCAGCGACGGTCGATATTGAGGCCGCCGCGTCTGTATCCGTGTCCGTGTCGCCATCGACTGTCCAAGTCAGCGCCGGAGGGCAGAAGCAGTTCTCTGCGACGGTCACAGGAAGCACGAACACGTCAGTGAACTGGACTGTTGCGGGCACCGGTTGCTCCGGTTCAGCATGCGGGTCCATCTCAGCCTCCGGCTTATATACTGCGCCGGCAAGCGTTCCCGTCCCACCCATAGTCACCATCACAGCCACATCTGTCGCCGCTCCGAACCAATCAGCGAAGGCGAGTGTAACCATTACAGCTGCTACTACGCTAACGATTTCTCCCAGCTTGCCCCAGGTGAAGCCTGGCGGACAAGTGCAGTTCACGGCAAGCGGCCCGGGAAGCGGCGTGGTGATCTGGAGCGCCTCCGGCAGTGGTTGCTCGGGTATTTCATGTGGCTCGATTAGCGCTGGCGGTCTCTACACGGCGCCTGCAACGGCGCCCAGTCCTGCGACCGTTGTAGTCACTGCGACCTCTCTCTTAAACCTCTCGATATTGGGGTCCACAACTGTGACGATCTCGTCCGGCACGCAAGTGGGCGTCACGATCTCGCCGGCAAGTGTCCAGCTGAACACCGGAGCCCAGCAGCAGTTCAAAGCTGCGGTAACCGGCAGCAGCAATACTGCGGTAACTTGGAGCGTCACCGGTTTTGGCTGCGCAGGAGTCACATGCGGCACTGTCACCTCGAGTGGCCTCTACACGGCGCCAGCTACTCCGCCCAATCCTTCGTTCGTGAATGTTACAGCGACGTCGGTTGCCGATCCCACTAAGTCGAGTTCGGCCATTGTGACCATCGCTCAGGAAATTGGCGTGAGCATTTCTCCAGTCTCTGCACAGCTTGCCATCGGAGCCAGTCAACAGTTCACAGCCAAGGTTACAGGCACGACAATTACGAGCGTTACCTGGAGCGTGACCGGTTCAGGCTGCGCCGGCTCTGCGTGCGGCACCATTACCACAGCCGGTGACTATACAGCTCCCGATACAGTACCCACTCCGGCGCAGGTCACAGTGACAGCAACGTCCACCGCTGACGGTGTGACGTCAGCTTCGGCCAAGGTTTCCATCATTATTCCCATCCAGGTAACAATCTCACCCATCAACGCGATTGTTACGATCGGCAACCAGCAGCAATTCCGCGCAACTGTCTCCGGGACAAAGAACACCGCCGTGACCTGGAGCGTCAGCGGGGCAGGCTGCTCCGCAGCCGCCTGCGGAACGATCACTTCTGCGGGTCTGTATACTGCGCCGGCAAGCGTCCCCAATCCGGCGGGCGTGACAATCAAGGCGACCGCACAGGCCAACACATCGTCATCCGCTTCCGCGGCCGTCACGATCGCTCCTGCCAATAACGCAAAGCTGAATGGCCAGTATGCCTTCCAGTTCACAGGTTTTGATAGCAATGGCGTCTATCAGGCTTCTGGATCGTTCACGGCTAACGGCGCCGGAAAGATCACTTCCGGCCTCGAGGATGTAAATAACATCGCCGGACCCACTACGGACGTTTCTATTGCCGGAACCTATCAGGTGGGTGCAGACAATCGCGGCGTCATGACCATTAATAGCCCACTCGGCACGCACGTGTTCCGATTCGCCCTCAACCTGCTCGGGACAAAAGGAAGGTTCATTTCTTTCGACAATTCCGAAGTTCGTGGTTCGGGTGTCCTCGAGCTTCAGGATCCGACTGCCTTTGATGGTTCCATACTTACGGGCGGCTACGCGTTCGACCTCACCGGCATGGACTCGGGCGGTTCGCGGGTTGGCGCGCTTGGACTCATGTTCCCAGACGGGAGTGGCTTTATCTCAGGTAGTAGTCTGGACGTGAACGACGGCGGTTCCGTATCTCCTACCTTCGGGACCTTCGATGGAATCTACAGTGTCGACGACAGCACGGGCCGTGGCACTGCAACGCTCAGTATTCCGGGCTTTGGCGGGGGCACATTCAACTTTGCCTTCTATATCGTTTCAGCCAACGAGTTCCTGATGATCTCAACCGATCCGCTCTTCCAGAACGGCCTGATCTTCAGTGGCCCCGCCGAATTGCAGACTGGAGCTCCCTATACTTCAGCATCCCTCAACGGAAGGTCCGTGTTCAGTCTCAGCGGTACGAATGGCAGCGCTCCGCAGGACACCGTAGGAGGCTTGCAGTTTGACGGTTCCTCCAATGTCACGATGATCTACGATCAGAACAGCGGAGGCACTGTTACAGTTGCCGGCGTGCTTAACGGGGCCTATGACCTTCAATTGAATGGGCGTGGCACGATTAACCTGTCAAATCCAGCCACCGGCGCTACTACTATTTGGTACATGTATGCTTTTTCGCCAAACGGAGCATTCCTTATGGATGCCTCAACCGGTGCGGTGGCCGTCGGTGAGCTGAAGCCGCAGTTAACAGTTCTGCCATTCTCCAACTCCGACATACTCGGGACATACCTGTTCGGCTCGGGAGAACCCATAGTTTCAACAACGCCACTCCTTTCCGGTGTTGCTAATTTCGATGGCGGAAATACTGTACAAGGTCAGGGAGCTGTCACCGGGACAGAGGATATGAGCCAGAGTTCGACTCTGACCACAAACCTGGGGCTTGTCGGAACGTACTCTGTGTCGAGCGTCTCGAATAATGGCCGAGGCTCGATCCAGTTGACCTCGCCGAGTGGTAAGACGATCGCGGTATGGGTGACGAGCATGTCGGAATTTGTAGGCTTGAATGTTGATTCGACTACACCAGAGCCTACGATCTTGCACTTCGAGCAATGAAGGCTTATGAAGCCTTCTTGCGGGGCAAACTTCAATCCGGCTCATGACGACAAACAGCCGGAAGTATCGAGGATGTGTATGAAAAGACTCACAGTATTACTTTCACTGATGGTTGCAATCACACCGCTTGTATCCGGGGGAGCCCAGAACGATATTTCCGCACTGAAGCAGAAGGCTGCCGCCGGGGATGCAGCCGCTCAGGTTCAACTCGGTATGACCTATGCCTTGGCAGTGCCTCGTGACTCACGAGAGGCAATGAAATGGTTTAAGATGGCGGCCGATCAAGGCTATCCAGATGGTCAGTTTCGGCTCGGCGGCATGTACGATGCGGGTATTAGGCCTCCCAATCCCACTGAGGCTGCGAAGTGGTATGCTCTCGCCGCAAAGCAAGGTTACAAGGACGCCCAGTATAGGCTCGCGGTGCTGTACGACCAGGGCCGTGGGGTAAGCCAGGACTACGCCGAGGCTGCGAAATGGTATGAAAAGGCCGGCGACCAGGGGCGCCCGGAAGCGCAGTTCAGGCTTGGGGAATTGTATGAAAAGGGACTCGGCTCTCCAAAAAACTACATCGCTGCGATGAAGTGGTACCTCATGGCAGCACAACAAGGGCGCCCTGAAGCTCAGTACAAAGTCGGCTATCTGTATGAGCAGGGTTTGGGCGTGGCGCAAAATAAACCTTCGGCCATAGCTTGGTACCAAAAGTCCAGCCAGCAAGGCTATCCCGATGCCCGAGATGCATTGAAAGCTCTCGAGGAGCAGTGAATAGTCGCACCGGTTGCAAAGTATAAAGCCAAGATTGTGTTAGTGAAGCCTCTGGTGTGCGAACTCACATCAGACGGCTGAAGATATAATTGGAGTACCCAACGACTCTCTTTCCACAGGAGTCATCTGATTCGACACCGGCAGCGCCTCGATGAGTTAAGTCCTGGCGCACTTCCTCCTCATCGCAGAAACTCTACAACTACCGTCTCTTGCAACAACGACCTTCTATCGAATCCGCGCCCGCTTATGCAACCACCTGCAGCGATTCAAAAGGATCATAAGCTTGGGCAGAAACACGTCAGATAATATAACCGCCACTACCCGGATACTAGATGAAGTCCGGCTAGTTGTTTACGAAAGGATAGTATCGATGTTTCCCCCAATGCGAACATCTATCGTAGTTTGCGTTTTCATCGTGTTGCTGTTTTCCGATCACGCGTTTGCCCAAACCATTTCCAGCATTACCCCATCAACTGTCGAAGCCGCGAGCGGCGGTTTTGTACTAACAATTTCAGGATCTGATTTCGATTCTGCATCGATTGTGCAGCTCCACACTTCGAACGGAATCCAGACGCTCCAGACTTACTTTGTGAATAGCGGTCTTCTCATGGCCGGGATTTATTCGGACGACGTGGTAAACCCCGGGGCTCTGCAGGTCGACGTTGCCGACTACTCGACCGAGTCGACTTCAAACGTCGTCAACCTGACGGTTTCGGGTTCCGGGTCAAGCTCGACATCAGGTTCAGGAAGTAGCTCAGGTTCAGGCAGTGGCTCAGGTTCAGGCAGCGGTTCCTCCTCATCAGGCGGTGCAACCTGTTATGGCTGCTATACCCCGCCATCGGGAAGCGGTTCTGGTTCTGGCTCTGGATCCAGCGGTGGAACCTCCGGATCAGGAGGTACATCTGGATCCGGTGGTACAACTTCAGGTTCAGGTGGTAGCTCCTCCTCATCAGGCGGTTCAACCTGTTATGGCTGCTATACCCCGCCATCGGGAAGCGGTTCTGGCTCTGGATCCGGTTCAGGCTCAAGTTCGGGGACAGGGTCTTCGGGAGGGTCGGTCACTAGTCCTGCAGGGTCTGACCTGGCAGTAACTGTGACTTCTCCATCTCTGAACCAATCTGTCAGCGGCTCAGTCACAATCATCGCGACAGCAGCACAAACGAGCAACACGGACGGAAGTGTCACGTATTGGGGTATTTTCGACTCGGGCAACTTGTTGTGGGTCGACATTAATCCGGACACGTCCATCAACGTGGATCTCGCATTGTCGGACGGCCCGCATATGCTTCAAGTTGTAGCATACGACGATTCCTTTACTGGCTCGACCGCTACCATTCCCGTGGTGTCAAGCTCATCCGGCATCGTGGTGTCATGGAACGCCTGCATCTACACGCAAAATGGCCAGCAGTATCAGGCAATGCAGATTTCGGCCACTGAGCCCCTGACCGGCGTGCTTCAATCGCAGATGTTCTGGAATTCGAATTGTGACCCTGTCCAATGGACCGATCAATTGAATGATGTTGGTTCACCGATGACTCTGGGCACAGGATTCGGCTACACCTACTACTTCATCCACCGTGCAGGCATGCCCAATGTCTCCGCTGTCTGGACTTTCGGGAATCAAAGTTCAGGCTGCGTGAACTATAAGACGGCTCCAGTTTGTCACTGATGTGATGGATGCAATTCGTGTGTGGCGGAAGAATGAAGTGGGGAAGCGCCTCTTTCGCGGTGGGTCTGGAGGGTCACTACGTTAGGCAGAGGGTGCCGGCACGATGCAGTGAGCAGAGAGCTGCATACATTCGTATGCAGAAGCGCCTTATAGCGCCGGACTAAGTGCGGGCCGGAGCGACACTAGTCCGGCATGCCAGGATGGTTCCATCGTGGCCTACCTAGAAACTCGGTGTGGGCGGGCGGAGGGAATTGAACCCTCACGGCCTTGCGGCCTGCGAAGTTTAGTGCCACTTCGCACACTGCGCAGACGCGCCTTCTAGACTTCCGTGAAACCATCGAACGCCTCCTGTACGATCGCCTCGATCGAGGCTACTTCATCGTCGGTGAGTTTCTCGAATTCGCCCTCGCGCCGCTTACGGCCCAGCTTGCCTTCGTTCAGGCGGATGAACCTGGCCAGATTCTCCGCCATCCTGTCCGGCATTTCGACTGTGTTCATGACGCGGCGCACCGCCTCGTCGTTGCGGCGCAGGAAATCGATCTCCCGCGGCAGGTCCTTGTCGACGGCCTGCGCGACGCAGGCATACAGAAACTCCGCCGCTTCCGTGGAGTCGAAATAGCGGTAAAGGTCGGCCGTGTCGTTCTGCACCTCGACGTTGCGCTCGGGCGTCGGTCGCCATTCAATGTAGTCCATTAGCGGGCCCGAATGCGCGCGCAGCGTGTCGCGGTAGATATCAATGCGGTCGAGCATGACGGACGAGACAGGGAACACCATCCCCGGCGGCGTGAATTTCCGCTCCGCGAGGACGTGATGGATCAGGCAGCGGTGCAGACGGCCGTTGCCGTCCTGAAAGGGATGGATGTAGACGAAGCCGAAGGCGGTCGCGGCCGCCTGCAGCACCGTGTCGAGTTCTCCGTCGCGCATCCGCTCGTTCGCCGCGATCAGGCCCTGCATGAGGGTCTGCAGGTCGCCCGGGCGCGCGCCGATGAATTCCGGGAGCGGATCTCCTTCGTGATCGCGCTCGCCGAGGAAGACGTCGTCGGGACGCAGACCGGTTCTCGTGAAACGCGTGTCCTCGATCAGAACCGTGTGCAGCCGCACGATTTCATCGAGCGTCAGCTTGTTCTTTCCGGCCTGCAGCACGGCCCGCCCCCACCGCTCAAGGCGGTTGCGCGGCGGCTTCTCGCCTTCAATCTCGAAGCTGGCACGGCTGTCCGCAAGCAAAAGGAAACTCGCCGCGCGCGCGACGACGTTCGCACCGGTGTGTCCGATGATATCGTTCGCCTTCGCCCCGAACGCGCGCGCGTCGAGATCGGTCAGCGCGTTCGTTTTGCGGATGACCGGGCAAAAGTCGCGGTTGCCGAGCAGATTGTCGCGCACCTTGTGGCGGCGCGACGGCACGGACGCTGCCGTGAAATAAAGGCGGCGGTCCAGCAGGTCGGTGAAACTGACGTCGGCGGCGTCCTCGATATCGAGCGCGCGTCCGGTCATAAATTCATAGAGGAACCAGGCGCGGCGGTTCGGGGCGCCGGTCGGGGCGCTGCGCACAAAGGCGGTTACGGTGTCCTGGGGAACAACGTCGAATATGCGTTTCAGGACGAGCAGGTCGAGATTTTCATGCCGCAAGGCGAAGACGAGGTGATCGCCGAAACTGTCGCCCGGCCAGTATCGCTTGTCGTAGATCGTCCACTCGACCGCCTCCCGGAGGCTCGCCTTGACGTGCTGATCGGAGACGACGCTCGGGCGGCGCACCGGCGCACGCACGCCGAAGCTTTGAACCAGCCAGGCCCAGCCCGCCAGCCGCGCATCGGCCGGCACTGTCTTTTCCTGGAATGTTCCGATGCGATCATTATTGATTGGTTGATTTTGGGTCGCCATGGTCGAAAGTCTCTCTTTTCGGTCGAAAACTAATCGGTTTCAGCCCTGATGGTCGAAAATAAATATAGCAGGCCTCCGGTCGAAAACCAATCTTTTCGGTCGAAAATGGATGTTATTTAGGTCTACAGGTCGAAAATCGATTCCACGTATTCACTTTAAATCTTCCATGCCAAGTTATTGTTAAGACAAGCCTTTTAGCGTGGGAAAGCTGTCGGGGACATACGAGGAAGCGCTCGCGTTCGTATGCAGAGGCGCTTTAGAGCACCGGACTAAGAACGGGCCGAAGCGGCCCGAGTCCGGCGCGCCAGGATGGTTCCATCCTGGCTTCCAAAGGAATTT
>JBAVYX010000011.1:0-25937 GCA_049588475.1 Silvibacterium sp.
GGGTAGGGTGCAGGGGGGTAGAGGGATTGAGGTCAGGGCGGGTCCGCGAGTACAGGCCACAGTGGCGCAGCGGCAGCAGGAGCCATCAGGTGTTGCGACTCGGCGAGCGAGTGATTTGATTCGTGCGACTGGTTCGGTGAATGGCTAGCGCGAGAGCTCGCAGATCCAGTTCACTTCCCAGGTCTTTCCGCCGTCCGGTGAGAAAGACTGCTCCATTCGCGCCGATTTCGGAGAGATATTCAACCACACATAGCGAACAAAGATGGCGCGGCCTTTCCAGTCTTCCTGATCGTAGAACTCGCCGCGGTTGCCGTTGAACTGGCCAACCACCGGCGGAAGACTCAGAGTGCCTTTATCGACATCCAGAAGATAGATGCTCCACTGGTGCGACTCGGGGTTATAGAGACGAAGTGTCTGAGCCTTGATACGAAGGTTCTTTTCAGCATTCCGGACGTCAAATTCTTCGAAATTAGCATCGCTGTCCAGGATCTTCTTATGATTCGAAATGCCGTCATATTCGATCCAGGCGTTCGAACCGTTGAGACGGTCGGGAAGCCGGCGAACGTGAGCCTTCCAATTGCCGATCAGAAAGTCGAAATCGTGAGATCCATCGCGCTGCGAGGCGGCCAGCGTGGTCTTGGAAGCCTGGGAACTCTGTGACCAGGCAGGCGCACAGAATGGAAAGACGGCGCTCATGATCGCGAATGCGGCGAAGTTCAGCCTGAGGGGTTTCATGGCGTCCATGCTCTCAGGCCCTCAGGGGAGGGCGCAAGAGGTTGCAAGCTAATTGCGGCTTTTGAGCCTTTTGGTTTCTGCGTGAAGGGCGTGGATGGTCAGGGTGAGATAGCTTGCGATGGCTGCCAGTTCCTTCGAAGTATAGCCCGCTGCGATCGCGTTCATGGCGCGTCCCAGGGAGTCAAAAATGGGCCCGGTTCGCCGCTCTATCTCCTTAAGCCGCAGCGGGTAGAGAATGACACTGCGGCGATCTTCCGGGTTGGGCCGGCGGCGCACGCACCCTGCGCGCTCCAGCCGGTCGACGATGCCGGTGATGGCTCCGGTGGTGAATCCCGAGAGTTCGGCCAGACGGCTGGCCGTGACCGCGCCGTGCTGGTCGAGGAGGGTGTAGCACCTCCACTCGCCGGCGCTCATGCGCAGGCGCGCGGCGATGGCTTCATGAAAAAAAACTACAGCGGTGCTTAATTCCCGCCCGAGATTGCCGGCCGGGGAGGTCACATGGCGCGAAGACTTGGACGATGGTTTTATGCTTGCCATATTTATCTTAGGAATAAGATATTTATTTGCGAGATATTGTAGCAGGGCGGAGTTTAACTTGAAACGAATTCAGGGCCTTGCATTCTTCTTTGTGTTTCCAGCTGTTCACGTTGCGGTGGCGCTCGCCTGTATGGGACAAGTCGAGGCCTCGCCCGCGCAGGCCGGATCGATGCAGGTTCATGGACCGGGAGTGCGTCCGCAGCTTTTCTTTGCCTGCTGCGATCAGGGCATGAACGATATGGAGTCGTGGGTGTCGAATCCCGAGGTCATTTCGCTACTGCAGCCTTTGCACGCCGGGTTGGCGGTCGAGATTAGCGATTTCAGCGTGGAGCGGGCGCAGGCGATGCGCAAGCTCAATGAGGCGAGGATTCCGCTGACGGCTTGGCTGGTGATGTCGCGCGAGCAGGGAGATTATCTGAATGGCTTCAACGCACCAGAGGCGGAAAAGCGCTTCACGCTGTTTGAGCAGTGGACGCAGGAGAACGGTCTCAATTGGGGCGCAGTGGGCCTAGATACGAGCCAAACTTCGATCGGCTCAAGGAAGAGACACCAAGGGAGCTTTCTCTGGCTGATGATCAGGCGCTTCTTTGATTACGGCCAGGTGGAGCAGGGGCGCGAGGCTTATTCGATGCTCATCCGGAGAATCCAGGCGGCGGGGTATCCGGTCGAGACCTACCAGATGCCGTTTCTATCCGAGGAGCGCGCGGTGCATTCGACGCTGATCGAGCGGCTGTTCGGAATTGTGGATGTGCGGGGTGGCGATGAAGTGCTGATGGCTTACGGCAGCTTTAATCATGCGGCGGGAGGCGGGATTCCCCTGATCTACGATCCGCAGACCCAGACGCTGGCGGTGGGAACGACGCTCGACGAAAAGGCGGCAGGTCTGGCGGCGTTGACCTGGGAGGAATTTGCCGCGACCTGATAGTCGTCAGTCATTTTTCTCGCCTTGTCGGTATCTACAGCCTGGAGGGCTGCATTCGGCAGGGCTTTCTCCCGCGGATGATCGCGCTCAACTGGAGTCAGACGGTGACGATTCCGGCCGAGCAGGTGACCGCGGCAGAGAAGTTCGACAGGCAGCTGTGTCATGCGATCTGGATTTTTTCCCGCTTGCCATACATTGTGATCGGGTTGCTGTTGCTGGCAGTCTGGTTCGTGTGGAGGCGACTGCGGCGCAGGCGCAATCAGGGCGGGTCTGCGATCGAGAATGCGTAAGGTCTAGAAGTTGCGATGTGGCCCACGTCATCTACGACCTTTTTAGTCCTGATTGCTCTGGGTCAAAGATTGGCCCGGATTTTTTCATCATGGTGCTCGCGCTCTTGATTCTGCGGCCCTTTTGCCTGCTATATTGAATCTTCAATCAAAGCCGTTTCGGGGCGGGTTCGCGTCCCGGATAACTGCTGCGCGAAAACGGCGCGGTAGACCTCCAACCAATGGGTTTCTTGAGGAAGCAAGGACGCATTCATGGCGCAGATTTTTGACCGCAGCTCGAACGCACTGGCCCGCGCGAGCCTGGTCTTAACGGGACTGATTGTGATCGCCCTGGGAGTGACGCTGGATCAACTGCAACGGTCACCGTGGGTTACGCGGCAGGGACAGCGGGCGGATCAGCCGATCCCCTTCAGCCACAAGCATCACGTGCAAGGCCTGGGACTGCAGTGCCAGTACTGTCATACCTCGGTCGAGAAGTCGGGCTATGCGGGCATTCCGCCCACGCGGACCTGTATGAACTGCCATTCGCAGATCTGGACGAATGCCGCGTTGCTCGAGCCGGTTCGCCAGAGCTGGGCCACAGGCGAATCCATTGTGTGGACCAAGGTTCACGACCTTCCCGATTACGTCTACTTCAGTCATGAGATTCACGTGAACAAGGGCCTGGGGTGCTCAAGCTGCCACGGCCGCGTGGATGATATGCCGATCATGTATCAGGAAAACACGCTGCAGATGGAGTGGTGCCTGAACTGTCATCGCAACCCGGCTGCGAACGTACGTCCTACGAGCGAGATTTACAACATGGCTTGGACGGGTGCGTCGACCAGGAGCCCGGTGTGGTGCGCGGCCTCCGATGCAAAGGCTGGCACGCCCACGGCACAATTGGTGAGTTGCACAACCTCCGATCCGGCGACCGGAGGCGATCCGCAGCTGGCCTCGTTGCATTTGACGCCAGCGGTGAATGCGCAGGCCACAGATGTGGCGACCGGCGTGCTTTCACCGCCACCGGCAAGCTACACGAAGTTCACGAGCCAGCAGGCGCTTGGCGAATTCCTGGTGCAGCATTACAACATCCGGTCTCCGCGGGATCTTTCGAGCTGCGAGGTATGCCACCGATGAAGGACCTTGAGCTTGAGATGGACGGGGTGAGCGAAGAAAGACAGGACATGGCAAAGGAGAATGGACGCGCGAAGCTGACGCTTGCCGAGGTGCGGGCGAAGTTGGCCGGGCAGACGGGAAAGAGGTACTGGCGGTCGATCGACGAGCTGGCCGGGACGCCAGAGTTCGAAGCGGCGTTGAGCCAGGAGTTTCCCCAGCACAGCTCGGAGTGGATCGATCCGGTTTCACGGCGCGGCTTCATGAAGATGATGGGTGCTTCGATGGCGCTGGCCGGCCTCGCAGGATGTACGAAGCAGCCGGACGAGCCGATTTTTCCCTACGTCAAGGCCCCGGAAGACCTGATTCTCGGCAAACCGGTGTATTTTGCCACGGCATTCCCGTTCCCTACCGGTGCAATTCCGGTCCTGGTGAAGAGCGACGCATATCGGCCGATCAAGATCGACGGCAATCCCGAGCATGCTGTGATCAGGGGCACTTCGGACCCGATCACGCAGGGAACCCTGCTCGACTTGTATGACCCCGACCGGTCGCAGCATATCCTGCATCGCGGCGAATCCGCCACCTGGCCAGTGTTTCTGGCGAGTTTCCGCGGCATGCTCGCCGACAAGAAGGCCTTGGGTGGCGAGGGGCTGTATTTCCTGAGCGGCACGGTGACTTCACCGACGCTGGCGGGGCAGTGGAAGAAGGCGCAGGCAGCATATCCCAAGGCGAAGTGGGTTCAATACGACCCGGTGAATCGCGACTCGGCCTATGCGGCCTCGAAGGCGGCCTTCGGTGACTACGCTGATGCGCAGTACCGCCTCGAAGCGGCAGATGTGATCGTCACCCTGGATGCGGATTTTCTCTCCGGCGCGGTGCAGCCGGGCTTTCACCAACTGGCCAGGGATTACGCGAAGCGCAGGAAGCTGGAGAGCGCCGGCGCAGGTGATTACGGCATGAACCGGTTGTATTCGGTCGAAAGCATGACGACGACCACGGGGCTCAAGGCGGATCATCGCCTGGCGTTACGGGCGAGCGACATTGCAGCCTTTTCCGCAGCTCTGGCGGCAGCCGTAGGCGCAGGCTCCGCGCCCTCGGGATATACGTGGTCGAGCGACGCGCAGGCGTTTCTGGCGTCAGTGGCGAAAGACCTGAAGGCGAATGGCGGTAAGTGCGTGGTGATCCCCGGCGAGCAGCAATCGACGGGCGTGCATCTGGCTGCCATGGCAATCAACGATGCGCTGGGCAATATCGGCAAGACCGTGGTGTACACGGAGACCGTAAATCCGCTGCCCTCAATCCAGGGCGACGAGCTGAAGTCTCTTGTCTCGGATATGAACGCCGGCAAAGTGGATTGGCTGGTGATTCTGAATGCCAACCCGGTTTACTCGGCGCCCGCCGACCTGGCCTTCGAAGATGCGCTGGGCAAAGTGCGGACGGTCGTGCATCTGGGATTGCATAACGACGAAACCGGGCAGATCTCGCAATGGCACATCAACGGGACGCATTATCTCGAGGCCTGGTCGGATGCGCGGGCTTATGACGGAACGGTTACCGTGATCCAGCCGATGATCGATCCTCTGTATGGCGGACACTCGGCGCATGAGATTGTGCAGTCGCTGCTCGACAACCCCGATGTCTCGGCCTATGAAGCGGTCCGCGATACATGGAAGGGCACGACCGCATCGAAGGGCACGGATCCCGATTTCGGCTGGCGCAAGGCGCTGCACGACGGCTTCATTGCCGATACGGCCTTTTCGAAAGGCAGTGGCGGCAGGGCGTCGATTCCCGCCCCGGCTGCACAGGCTCCGGCGGACTCACTGGAGATCGTCTTCCGGCCCGATTCCAATGTCTATGACGGACGCTATGCAAATGTCGGCTGGCTGCAAGAAGTGCCTCGCCCGGTGACAAATCTCTCCTGGGACAATGCAGCGCTGATGAGTTTTGCGACGCTGGAGAAGCTGGGCGTAGTCGAACACGACGTGATCGAGATCACGCTGAACGGTAAGAAGGTGCTGGCTCCGTCGTTGGCGGTTCCCGGTCATGCCGATGGCAGCATCACGCTGCATCTGGGCCAGGGCCGCCGCAATGCGGGCCGCGTGGGCAGCGGAGTGGGTTTCAACGCCTATCAGATCCGTCCTTCTACCTCGCCGCTCTTCGCGACCGGCGCGACGGTAAGGAAGACCGGCGAGGTATGGGGTTTTGCGGTTACCAAGAGCATGTACATCGACCACCGATCGAAGGCGGTAGGCGGCGATGGCAGTGGGACGCATTCTCTCGAGGGGAATGAGGCGATCGACCGCGGAATCATCCGCTGGGCGACGCTCGAAGAATTCAAGAAGGATCCGGAGTTCGCGCACTCCGGCCCGGGGATGGACGATCCGGAGCCGACCACTAGCATGTTCCCGTCTTTCCGCTTCGACCACAATGCCTGGGGCATGTCGATCGATATGAACTCCTGCATCGGCTGCAGCGCCTGCGTGGTGGCCTGTTATGCGGAGAACAATCTGGCCATTGTGGGCAAGCACCAGGTGACGATGGGGCGCATCATGCAGTGGATACGGGTCGACACCTATTATGAGGGCGATCTGGCCGCGCCACGGGCGCACTTTCAGCCGATGACCTGCCAGCACTGCGAAAACGCGCCGTGCGAACTAGTCTGTCCGGTGGGTGCGACCGTGCATACCCCGGAAGGCTTGAACATGATGGTCTATAACCGTTGCGTGGGTACGCGCTACTGCTCAAACAACTGCCCCTACAAGGTTCGCCGATTCAACTTCCTGCTCTACTCCGACTTTGAGACGGAGAGCCTCAAGCTGATGCGCAACCCCGACGTAACGGTGCGCAGCCGCGGGGTGATGGAGAAGTGCAGTTACTGCGTGCAGCGCATCACCGCGGCGAAGATCGAGGCAGACAAGGAAAATCGCAAGATTCGCGACGGCGAGGTCGTGACGGCGTGCCAGCAGGCGTGCCCGACGGAGGCGATCGTTTTCGGCAATGTTAATGATGGCACGAGCAAGGTGGCGAAGTTGAAGGGTGAAGAGCGCACCTATGGCGTGTTGGCGGACCTCAATACGCGTCCGCGGACGACCTATATGGCGGAAGTACTGAACATTAACGAGGGGCTGGCCGCGGCCCGCGGGGAATTCGCGGCGGAGAACGGCTGAAGCAGGTTTTTTGCAATCAGAGAAGCGGTCTCTCGGCCCTTTGCGCCAACAGTGAGCGTCGAGGGTGGGCAGGCTAGGTATAAGAGGTCCGAGGCTAAGAGGTTAAAGCGATGGCAACTAAAGACGCACCGGTGAATGACCCCATGCTCGACCCCGTAACCGGGGAAGTGCTGGTCATCGCTCCCGGGCATACCTTCAAGTCGGTCACGGAGAAGATTTCGCGCATCGTCCTTACGCCGCACACGCCAATCGGCTGGTTTGCCGGCTTCGTACTTGCGGGCGGAATCGTAGGGATACTCCTGACCGCGATAACCTGGCTCTTCTTGAGGGGCGTCGGCATCTGGGCCATCACCATCCCGGTGGCTTGGGGCTTTGCCATCATTAACTTCGTGTGGTGGATCGGTATCGGCCACGCCGGCACCTTGATCTCGGCGATTCTGCTGCTCTTCAAGCAGGGGTGGCGTAACTCGATCAACCGCTTCGCCGAGGCCATGACCATCTTTGCCGTGGTCTGTGCCGGCATGTTCCCTCTGATCCATGTCGGCCGGCCTTGGCTGGGGTACTGGCTCTTTCCCTATCCCAACACGATGAATGTGTGGCCGCAATTCCGGTCGCCATTGCTGTGGGACGTCTTCGCGGTTTCGACCTACGCGACGATTTCAGTGGTCTTCTGGTACATGGGCATGATTCCCGATCTGGGGACGCTGCGGGATCGTAGCAGGTCGAAGATTGGGCAGTTCACATATGGCTGGCTGGCACTCGGATGGCGCGGTTCGGTGCGTCACTGGGTCCGCTATGAGTCGGCTTCCCTACTGCTGGCGGGCCTTGCCACGCCGCTGGTGCTCTCGGTGCATACAGTCATCAGCTTCGATTTCGCCGTGGCCCTCTTACCCGGCTGGCACACCACGATCTTCCCGCCCTACTTTGTGGCGGGCGCGATCTACTCCGGGTTCGCAATGGTCATCACCCTGGCCATTCCCATCCGCAAGTTCTATCACCTGGAAGACATGATTACGATCCGTCACATCGACAACATGGGCAAGGTGATGCTGGCGACTGGCCTGATCGTGGCCTACGGGTATTCCACCGAAGTCTTCATGTCCTACTGGTACTCGGCGAGCCACTGGGAGTACTTCATGATGTGGAACCGCATGTTCGGGCCGATGGGCTGGTCATATTGGGTGCTCATCACCTGCAACATCGCGCTGCCGCAACTGCTCTGGATCAGGAAATTCCGCAGCAACCCGGGCTGGATCTTCCTCATGTCGCTCATCGTGAACACGGGTATGTGGTTCGAGCGCTTCGTGATTGTTGTGACCAGCCTCTATCGCGACTACCTGCCCTCGTCGTGGGGTACCTACCGCGCCACCAAGTGGGACTATGCGACGTTCGTAGGAACGCTGGGACTGTTTACGTTCCTGTTCTTTCTCTTTGTTCGCTTCCTGCCCATGATTCCCATGTCGGAGATTCGCATGATGCTGCCGCAGGCCAAGGTGCAGGAGAAATCAGAACCACAACCGGAGGCAGGTGACTAATGCCTGTACGTGAAGGAACATACGGCCTGCTGGCCGAATTCGATACGCCCAGCCAATTGGTGAGAGCCGCCGAGAACGCTTACGCCGCGGGCTATCGCAGGATGGATTGCTACACGCCCTATCCGGTGGAAGAAGCGGCGGCGGCCATAGGCTTTCACAAGAACGAAGTTTCGCTGGTATGCCTGATCGGCGGCCTGCTGGGCGTGGTGGCGATGTTCAGCCTGGAGACCTGGATCTCGGTATGGGCTTATCCTTTGAACATTGGTGGACGCCCGTACTTCTCATGGCCGTCGTTCGTGGTACCGGCGTATGAGTGGACGATTCTGTATGCGGGCCTTTCAGCGTGCTTTGGCATGCTGGCGCTGAACGGGTTGCCGAAGGTTTACCACCCGCTGTTCAATGCTCCAAATTTTCGCAACGGCGCGACCAGCGACAAGTTTTTTCTGTGTCTGGAAGCCAACGATCCGAAGTTCGAGCTAGGCGATGCGCGGTCATTCCTGGAGCGCTTGACGCCGGTTTCCATTGTGGAGGTGGAGTATTAACGCGATGAAGACGGCCGGCAAAATGATCGGCGCACATTCCGTCCGCGCGCTTTCGCTCTGTGGCGCCGCAGCGTTGATGTTGGCTGCCGGGTGCCGGCAGGATATGCAGGACCAGCCGAAGATGATTCCGCAGCGCCAATCGGAATTCTTTACGGACGGGCGTTCGGCCCGTCCGCAGGTAGAACACACAGTGGCGCGCGGGCAACTTCGCGAGGACGAATTTTTCTATACCGGCCTGGTGAACGGCAAGGAACAGGACGCTTTGCCGTTCGCGGTGACACTGCCGGTGCTGGCGCGCGGGCAGGAGCGCTTCAATGTCTACTGCACCCCGTGCCACTCGCGCGTGGGCAACGGGCTGGGCATGATCGTCGAGCGGGGCTACAAGCCGGCGGGGAATTATCACGACGCAAAACGCCTGGCGCAGCCGCTCAGCCACTACTTTGTCGTGATGACCAACGGCTATGGGGCCATGCCTGACTACTCGGCGCAGCTTCCGCCGGCGGACCGATGGGCCGTGGCCGCATATGTCCGCGCACTGCAACTAAGTCAGAATGCGAAAGAATCGGATGTGCCGCACGGCGTGCAGATCGAAAATCTGACGGATATCGCACAGCAGCAGGGGCTGCCGGCAAGTTTCGCCGGTCCCTGGCCATTGGCTGCCAGTACCCAGGTTCAGGCTTTGCCGCCCGTGGGCACGGCGGCGGGCGCTCCCGCGGAAGGCTTGAATGTTCCGGGTGCAAAGAATCAGGCGCCAAAGAATCCAGCTATAAAAAACTCAGCAACGACGAACGCGAGCAGCGGCGAAGCCGCCAGGCCGCCGGTTTCGAATTAAGGAATGCAGGAAGAACGCATGGCAAACGGATATCACGCGAAAACGCTGCCCGCCAACCTGAATGCGCCGGCATTTGTCGACGTATGGCGCACGCGGGCGTTGATTGTGGGCGTCGTTTTCTCGGTCATCGCAATTATCCTCGGCTTTCTGGGCGGCTGGAACCATTTTCTGCGCGCCTGGTTGCACGGCTACATGATGTGCTTCAATTTCACCTTTGGCGCCATGTGCCTGTTGATGGTGCAGTATCTTACCGGCGGCAAGTGGGGTCTGATCATCCGCCGGCCGCTGGAAGCGATAACGCGCACCTGGCCGTTGGTCTTCCTGATGTTTCTGCCGGTGGGGATATTCGGAGCGTCGTTCGGAAAACTCTATATCTGGGCGCGATACGCGGATTGGGCCACGGCGTTGAAGAATGGCCTGATTAGCAATGAGCAGGCGCACGCGATCCACTTCAAACACCCCATCCTCAACGTGACCACTTTCTGGACCGTATCGCTGCTGGTCTTCGCCGTTCTGGGACTCTATGTTCACCTGTTGAACAAGTGGTCGCTGCAACGAGATGCCGACCCTGAGCCGAACGTCACATACTGGCGAACCAAATTCGAGAACCTCAGCGGCTTTGGCGTTCTGCTCTACGCGTTGTTGCTCTTCGCGGTGGCAATCTACTGGATTATGTCGCTCGATCCGACGTGGTACTCAACTGTCTACGGCTTCCAGTTCCTGGTCGCGCAGGGATACGGCGTCTTTGCACTGTCGCTTCTGACGTTGATCGGGCTATCGCAGGCTGATCCGATAAGAACCATGTTCCGTGTGACAGAACAGCACGACATGGGCAAACTTGCCTTTGCCTTTGTGATGCTGAACATCTATCTTGCCTTCGCGGCGTTCCTGATTATCTGGTCAGGCAACTCGCCGGAGGAGATTCCCTGGTATCTCGACCGCATTCGCGGGAATTGGGGCGTGGTCGCGACGCTGAACGTCATTTTCCACTGGCTGATTCCGTTTTCGCTGCTGCTGTCCGCCGATCTTAAGCGCATCAAGAGCCGTCTGGCCCTGGTCTGCTGCATCATGATTTTCGCGCGCTGCCTGGATATGTTCTGGCTTATTGAGCCGAACTTCCCCGATGCCGCACGAAATCTGCACTTCAGCGCCGGAATCCTTCAATACACGGCGGTGCCGGTGGCCCTGATCGCCTTCTGGATGGCGTATTACTTCACGCAGCTCAAGCAACGGCCGCTGATAGCGACGAACGATCCGCATCTGGCGGAGATTTTGGAGCCTGAACATGCACACGCCTAACGAGCACGACTCTCACAATATGCCGGCTTCGGTCCGGGAAGGCTATGAAGTTACCGACGTCAGCGTGCATGGGATCGCAGTTTTCCTGATTGCGCTTCTGATTTCGGTGGGCGTTTTCTTTGTTTTCTGTTTCGGCATGGGCAAGGTCATCAATAACGCTCTGGTGAAGAGCGATGGGCCGCCGAACAAATGGAACGCGAACGCTGCTGCAGAGGCCGGCAAGCTGAAGAACATGCAATCGAACCCGGCGCAGGAGCAGCAACAACTGCAACAGCTGACCCAGACCTTTCCGACGCCGCGCTTGCAGCGCGATGACGGGAACCAGGACCTGCTTGATCTGCATGCGCGCGAGGATCTGCTGCTGGGGCACTTCAGTTGGGTCGATCGTTCGCAGGGCAAGGTGAGGATTCCCATTGACCGCGCCATGGAATTGATTGCGCAACGCGGTTTGCCAGTTGCCGCGCAGACGGCAGCCTCCTCCCGGCCGCTGATGGCCGGCGATGCGGCCCCGGTGGTGCGGGTGCCGTTGACGGATGGGTTTGCGCGTACCGGCTTCGAGCAGCAACAGGCAGGAGCGTCGAGGCAGGCGGTGGAGCAAGCTTCGACGAAGGCGAATAATAATTAAAGGTAGGGAATAGGGATTAGGGAACTGGGATTAGAAATGTCGGGAAGAGTGACAATGCGGGGACGAATGACAGCGGCGGGCGTGGGCCTGCTGGCGTTGACGTGCCTCGTTGTCCCTGCGGCGCGCGGGCAGGTTTCAGGCTATGGCGACAAGCAGATGGGCGAGGTCAGCGACCATCCGCCGACGATCCTGAACAAGGTTACGATCACCCAGAAGCTTAACACCGGTATCCCCCTGGACGGTGAATTTCGCGATGAGACGGGTAAGGCGGTCCGGCTGAGCGATTACTTCGGCGAGCGCCCGGTGATCCTGTCGCTGGTTTACTACCAGTGCAAGATTGTCTGCCCCGAGGAGATTGACGGGTTGGTGGGCGCGCTGGAGATGGTGAAGTTCGCGCCCGGCAAGGATTTTGATGTGGTCTTCGTCAGTATCGATCCCAACGAGACGCCGGAGATCGCGGCCAGGGAAAAGACGCTCTATGTGAAGCGCTATGGGCGTCCGGAGACGGCGAACGGCTGGCATTTTTTGACGGGCCAGCAGCCGGCGATTAGCGCCTTGGCGAACGCCGTAGGTTTCGGCTACGTGCGCGTGCCGGGACCGGACGGCATGATGAACCAGTTCGCTCATGCGAGTGCGATCGAGATCCTGACCCCGCAGGGCAAGCTGTCGCAGTACTACCTTGGAGTGGAGTACTCGCCGAACGATATACGGCTGGGTCTGGTGGATGCCTCAGCGGGCAGGATCGGCTCGCCCGTGGACGCGATCCTAACCTACTGCTATCGCTACGATCCACAGTTGAACCGGCATAGTTTAGTCGTCGCTCGCGTCGTGCAGTTGGGCGGGCTGATAACGGTTTTCAGTCTGGGCAGCTATATGACGGTCATGTTCCGGCGTGACCTGAAGCGAGATAGGAAAAACGCGAACGGATAAAGGGAACGATGCATTACTTCATCAGTCCAGTACTATGGCAATTTCTCGTTAATTGGCTCACGCACTTCGCGCTCTTTCCGCCCGAAGCGTCGGCGATCGCTCCCTATGCGGATGCACTCTATTTCTTTCTGATTCTGATATCCCTGGTGGGGATGGTGATCGTGATGGCGCTGGTGGGCGGCTTCTCGATTCTGTACCGTAAGGACCGGAATCCGGAGGCTACGCAGATTGAAGGCTCGACGCTGCTTGAGGCCACCTGGACCATTATTCCGCTCGCACTCTTCATGGTGTGTTTCGTATGGGGCGCGCTGTTATATTTCCGCATCTACAATCCGCCGGCCAACGCGATGAATATCTATATCGTCGGCAAACAGTGGATGTGGAAGGCCGAGCATCCAGGCGGGCAGCACGAAATCAATTCACTGCACGTTCCTACGGGGAGGCCGGTCCAGCTGACCATGATTTCGCAGGATGTGTTTCACAGCTATTCGATTCCCGCATTTCGCGTGAAGCGGGAGGTCATCCCGGGGCGATACACGACGGTGTGGTTTACTGCGACGCAGCCGGGCACGTATCACCTGTTCTGCACGCAGTATTGCGGCACCCTGCATTCGCAGATGATCGGCGAAGTTGTGGTTATGAAGCCGGACGATTACGAGGCGTGGACGCAGGGTTCGACCAGCGGGATGTCGCTGGCGCAGAACGGCGAGCGCCTGTTTGCCAGCATGGGCTGCAATGCCTGTCACTCCGGCAACGCCGGGGCGCGCGGCCCGAACCTCGCTGAAGCATACGCGACGAGGGTGCAGCTTACCAATGGGTCGTATGCCATGGTTGATGACGCATTCCTGCGGGATTCGATTCTGAATCCCACGATGCACACTACCGCGGGCTATGCGCCCATCATGCCGACCTATCAAGGCCAGATCAGCGAAGAGGGCTTGATCGATCTGGTCGAGTACATCAAACAACTCAAGTCAAACTCTCGGGTTCAGCAAACGCTGAATACGAGTCAGGTACAAAGCCAGGCGCAAAGCCCGGCTTCGAACCAGGTGCAGCAGACGGCGCCAGCAACGCCGGGGATGGTGAAGCCATGAGCACAATCGTTACTCTTCCGGACCAGCGGACGGCGAGCTTGCCGAAGCGGTCCTATCTGAACGAAGAATACGGCCTGAAGAGCTGGCTGCTGACGGGAGATCACAAGCGCATCGCGATCCTGTACCTGATCTCGATTACGTTCTTCTTCTTCATCGGCGGTGCGATGGCGGGGCTGATTCGTCTCGAGTTGTTGACTCCGCCGAGCGATTTGATGGCGGCGGATACCTACAACAAGCTGTTCACCATGCACGGTATCATCATGGTCTTCCTGTTCCTGGTGCCCTCGGTGCCGGCAACCATCGGAAATTTCCTGATCCCGATCATGGTAGGCGCTAAAGACCTGGCGTTTCCGAAGATCAACCTGCTGAGCTGGTATCTGTACGTCGTGGGCGGCATACTCGTGCTGGCGGCGCTCACCCTGGGCGGCGTAGATACGGGCTGGACCTTTACCACTCCGCTGAGCACCCACTACCTGAACACACACGTGATCACGGCCGGGCTAGCCATTTTTGTCGCGGGGTTCAGCTCCATCTTTACCGGGCTTAACTTCATTGTGACCGTTCACCGTATGCGCGCGCCGGGCATGACCTGGTTCCGGCTGCCGCTGTTTGTCTGGTCGCACTACGCGGCGTCGATCCTGATGGTGCTGGGCACGCCGGTGCTCGCAATTACGCTCGTCCTGGTCATTCTGGAGCGCGTGATGGGAATCGGCGTCTTCGATCCGGCCAAGGGCGGCGATCCGCTGCTCTTCCAGCATCTGTTCTGGTTCTACTCGCATCCGGCCGTGTACATCATGATCCTGCCGGGCATGGGCGTCATCTCCGAGGTCATCAGCACCTTCTCGCGCAAGCGGGTCTTCGGATACACCGCCGTTGCGTTTTCCTCCGTAGCGATCGCCGTTTTCGGATTCTTCGTCTGGGCGCACCACATGTTCATCATGGGCGTTTCGAATTACTCCGCGCTGGTCTTCTCGCTGCTGACCATGCTGGTTGCGGTGCCCTCGGCGATCAAGATCTTCAACTGGGCGGCCACGCTGTACAAGGGCTCAATCACCTTCGAGACGCCGATGCTCTACGCTTTCGGCTTCATGGGCCTGTTTACCATCGGAGGCCTGACGGGCGTTTTCCTGGGCTCGATGGGCATGGACATCCACCTGACAGAAACGTACTTCATCGTGGCGCACTTCCACTTCGTGATGGTGGGCGGCATGCTGATGGCGTTCCTCGCGGGCATCCACTTCTGGTGGCCGAAGATGACGGGCCGGATGTATCCCGAGGGGCTCTCGAAGCTGGCGGCGTTGATTACCTTCGTCGGTTTCAACCTGACCTTCTTCCCGCAATTCATCCTGGGCTACCTAGGTATGCCGCGCCGTTATGCCGCGTATCCGCCGGAGTTCCAGGTGCTGAACGTGCTTTCGACGGCGGGCGCGACGGTGCTTGGCGTGGGCTACCTGCTGCCGATGCTGTATCTCGTCTGGTCGCTCAAGTATGGCAAGATCGCGGGCGCGAATCCGTGGCAGGCTACCGGGCTCGAATGGCAAATCCAGTCGCCTCCATTGACGGAAAACTTCGTAGAAACGCCGGTTGTCGATTACGAGGCCTACGACTACGAGTGGCAGGCGAACAAGACCAAACACGAGGTGCAGACCGTTGGATAGTCAGGCGATCGCAACCCATCCCGAGCAGGAGCACGCAGAGCATCCGCCGTACCTGCGCCACCACTTTGCCACGGTGGAGCAGCAGAAGGAGACCTCGACCTTCGGCATGTGGCTCTTCCTGCTGACGGAAATCATGTTTTTCGGCGGGTTGTTTACCGCCTACCTGATCTACCGCAACTGGTACTACCCGGCTTTTGTCGCCGGCAGCCATCAACTGTCGATCGTGCTGGGCGCGACCAACACGGCGGTGCTTATCTGCTCGAGCTTTACCATGGCCATGGCCGTCCACTCGTCGGAGATGCGCTGGCGCAAGGCGCTGGTGGGCTGGCTGCTGGCCACGATTGTGCTGGGCAGCGTCTTCCTTGGCATCAAGGCGGTCGAGTATCACGAAAAGTGGGAGAAGCACCACGTTCCGGGGCTGAACTTCAGCGCCGCTGGATTCATGCATCAGGACCCGAACTATCCGGAAGACAAGCCGCTGCCGCCCGACATGGCCGAGAAGACGCAGGTCTACTTCTCACTGTACTTCGCGATGACCGGCATGCACGCGCTGCACATGGTGATCGGCGTGTCGATTCTGATCATCCTGGTGATACGCGCGTGGGGTGGGGCGTACACGCAAGGGCACATGACGACGATAGAGAACTTCGGCTTGTATTGGCACTTCGTCGATATTGTGTGGATCTTCCTGTTTCCGCTGCTGTATCTGATCAGCCGGCACCAGTGATTGCAGTAAAGAAAAGGATCTGAGGCAAGCGATGTCTGAACTGACTGAGAAAGAAATACTCGATACCGAGCCGACGCATCACGCAGAGCACATTGTCAGCCCCAAAGTCTACATGGTGATCTTCGGGACGCTGATGTTTTTCACTGCTCTCACGGTTGCCGCGTCCTATGCTGAGCTGGGTCCCTTCAATGTAGTCGTTGCGCTGGCAATCGCGTGCATCAAGGCGGTGCTGGTGATCCTGTTCTTCATGCATGTGAAATACAGTTCGCGGCTGACCAAGCTGACGGTGGCGGCGGGATTTTTCACGTTCCTTGTGCTGATCACCATGTCGATGACCGACTACATCAGCCGCGCCTGGGGAATGTGGTAGGACGGGCCGTCCAAGGCATAAGCGCCTCCGGCGCAAAAACGATTTTCGAGAGGTAGCTTCGGCTGCCTCTTTTCTTTGGTGAGCGGAAGGTCGATTGGAGACAAAGCCTCTGGGAGATACGCTGCATCTACGATGGTGACGAGACTGGACGCTGATGCCAGAACACGCAAAGGAACAGGAATCCACGCTGGAATTTCTCAGAAAACTGGCCGATAACCCACGCATTACGGTTCGCCGTTCGGGCCTGCCTTTGAAAGAGGGCAAGTCCGTCGTCTACTGGATGCAGCGAGCGATGCGAGGGATCGATAATCCGGCCCTCGACATAGCCATCGAGATCGGCAATGAGCTTGACCTGCCGGTGACCGTCTTTTTCTCCGCGATCTCCAACTTTCCTCAAGCGAATCTGCGGCACTACGCCTTTCTGAACCAGGGTCTGTCTGATATCGAGGAAGATCTTGCCGAGCGCAACGTCACATTTGTCGTGCGGCGGCCTCCAGGCAATTCGCTCAACAAGCTGCTTGAGGAAGTAAGCGCGGCGATAATCGTCGGCGATGAGAATCCCTGCCGCGAGCCGGCGCGCTGGCGCAAGGTACTGGCAAAACGACTGATGCTGCCCTTCTGGACGGTCGATGCCGATGTCGTCGTTCCGTCGTCGCTGTTTCCCAAACA
Organism: Silvibacterium sp.; assembly: GCA_049588475.1. Lineage (GTDB taxonomy): Bacteria > Acidobacteriota > Terriglobia > Terriglobales > Acidobacteriaceae > Silvibacterium. The sequence continues at coordinate 17,028 of JBAVYX010000011.1, forward strand.
CCAGTACATGTTGCATATCATGCGGCCGAAGCTATATGCCGAGCTGCCCAAGTACCTGGTCGCGATGCCGCGAACAAAGGCACAGAAAGCATGGCATCGCCCGCCAAACTTTGAGAGCTTCAACGTGACGGACGATGTGACAACGGGCTGGAAGAAGCTCGACCGCTCCGTGAAACCCGTTGATACCTTCACGGGCGGAACGCACGCGGCTCTGAAGCGGCTGAAACACTTTGTCTCACACAGGCTGGCGGATTACGCGAAGAAGAGCAGCCATCCCGAGCTGGACGGCACGAGTCAGATGTCTCCTTATCTGCATTTCGGCCACATCAGTCCGGTGACGATTGCTCTGGCGGTCGAGAAGGCAGTGCGCGAACGCAAGGTTTCGCAGGCGGCACGCGACGCTTATATCAACGAACTCATCGGATGGCGTGAGCTATCGGTGAATTTCGTCAAATATGTTCCGAATTACGACTCGATCGACTGCGCTCCCGAGTGGGCGCAGAAGACTCTGCGGGAACACGCGCGCGACAGGCGCGATCCGGTGTACACCCTCGAAGATTTGGAACGAGCGAAGAGCTACGACGAGCTGTGGAATGCTGCGCAGACGCAGATGGTGAAGTTCGGATGGATGCACAATTACATGCGCATGTATTGGGCGAAGAAGATTCTGGAGTGGGCGCCGAATCCGACTCTGGCGTGGGAGTGGGCGGTGATCCTGAATGATAAATACGAACTCGATGGGCGCGATCCAAATGGCTACAACGGAATTGCGTGGGCAATAGGCGGAGTACATGACCGGCCCTGGTTCGACCGGCCTGTCTTCGGGACAATCCGGTATATGTCGGGCGCGTCGACGGGAAAGAAGTTTGATTCGAAGAGCTATATCCGGAGATGGCTGGCGTATAAGAGCGAAGTCGTAAATACGAAATAGAGCAACATCCACCAATACTTGCCCTTCCAAGACGCACCAGCAGATCTACAACTAATTGGTGGATTAGTGAGATAACCTCGCACAGGGTAGTGGTTCCGGCAGTGGTAGCAGAGACGGATCCGGCAGCGGTAGCGGCGGAGGGATATGACACGGCGGAGTTCGTGGCAACAGCTTCTCCGGCGGAATCGATGGACGACCGCTTCGCACAAATGAAAACCCAAGAAGTCACTGGAGCACATCGCTGGGAAAACTCTCGGCGAGGCGAAACCCGGAAGCGATTGTAGCCGTTTAGCAGATCGCGTTTTGCGCGAGGGACGTAAACGGTCAAGCAAGCGCAGCTAACCCAAACCCGTCTGGAGAAGGACACCAATCCGGGCGGCTCATTAGGCTGGCGTCCGGCCCGGATATTCGGGTACTTTCGCCTACAACTGTTCCGATGTTCCAAGGAACTTGCCAGGATTCGTCTGGCGCGAGAGAAGCAAGCCAGCGTGCGGGTGATCCCGATGATCGCCCCCTCTGATGTCAGGATGCCGCGCGCTTTGGTGACTGCTGCCTATCCCCCCTTAGCAAGACGGGACGCTTATGTTATGTCTCGGTAAGAGGCGTATTTGAGGAGGTGTCCGAAGCGCTGCGTGTCGCACACGAAGTTGTTAATGGGTGCTTGCCACATGCGCGAAAATGTTGCGCCGGAAATCCGGGTCATCTCGTTGCCGCTGGACCGCGATCTCTAAAGCGCTATTCTCATCCCCCGAGTTAATGCTTAATGCCAAGGCGGCCTAAAATCTCTCGAGCATTCGGCCCATTGTGGATAGCTAGAATATCGTGGCTGTAATGTGCCTTTGGATTTTTATTCAAATCGATGACACGAAATCGCACCTGCATCATCGTGCTTTCAATTTCAACGAAGAAATATCCTAACGCTGAAAGTGTCTTTGCTACCGGCTGACTAATAAAATTTGGGACGCTCGAATCAACGGTATGATCATTGGCTTCCAAAATAATAGCGTCCGCTGGTTTCCTAGTCAGGAAATCCATGGCTCCAGTAAGTACCGAATTTTCGAAGCCTTCGACGTCTATTTTAATCAGGCGAATAGAGGTGAGATCCAATTTATCTAATAAAGGCGTTCCTTGTCTGACAAGAACATTGATGATTTCGCCATCGCCATTTCGTCTTATTAAAGATGCCGATCCACTATTCGCTCCGGGGATAAATAGCTCAAGCGCACTGTCTTCTGCCCCTAAGGCAATTTGATGGATATGCAAATGATCGAAATTGTTTAATGCAGCGGACCTGATCAATCTTGTTGCGAGATTTGGTTGTGGTTCGAAAGCGTGCACTATCCCGGATGGTCCAACAGCCCCTGCCATTGCGATCGAAATAACGCCGATGTTTGCGCCAATATCCATCGCAGTATCCCCAGGTCTCAGTATGCGCCTGCATATCCAACTGATCTTCGGATCGAAGTCTCTGAAATAATAAACCGTGCGTCCGATAAAATCGTTCAATGGAATTTCAATTTGCTCGCCGCTGCGGAGAGAAACAATTTCAGTTTGCTTCCAATTGGACAAAAGAGATTTTAAAAAATGACTTTGAGCTATTCTCGCGCATCCCCTCATAAACGGGTATCTGCGTGTAATTGTCTTAACTAGCTCTCTCGGTGGGCCACGAAATCCCTTCGAATGGTTCACCATGGACACCCCATCAAAACAAAATACATAAATCGGACATAACCTTTGGAAGATATGAATTCTAGCAGAGGGCAGCGCTCATTGTTCCGGAAGACGCTCCGCGATCCGCCCATGGCCGCAGTGCCCAGATCGTCTGGCGGTGTAGTCTTCTTCTCATCTTTCGGTTGAAAACTCTTCAGACTGGCCCAAGCTTCCAGCGGCGTGCCGTCTACCGTGAAGTGCTCGTTGGAGGTCAACCCCGCGCTCCGCGCCTTGCTCGACTACACGCTGCAGGAATTCCTTCGCCACCTCCGCCTCCAGCAGCCGGAGATGCTGGCAGAGGCCCGGACGCAACATTATGCCCTGGCGGTTCAGATCATGGCCGCGGCAACTCCAGCGGTTACCTCTCTGACCGCAGCTTGGCAGCCGGTGGGCCCCGCACAAGTGACGACCCAAGCCTACGGAGCGTCACCGGTCGCGTGAGCAGCATCGCGGCTGACCCCTCAGACGCGAGCGGCAACACCGTATATGTCGGGACAACCGGCGGAGGCAGATGGAAGTCGACGAACACAGGGGAGCCCCGGGATCGGTGACCTTCACTCCACTGACTGATACGCTGAGTGCGTACGCATCCGCGGATGTCGCCTCGTTGAGTATTAGCGCGGTAAACGTGCAGCCGGGAGGCACCGGTGTAGTGCGGGCCGGTACCGGCGATCCCAACGATGCCGCTCCCCTCGATAAAAAAGGCCCGGCTGCGATGGCAGACGGACCTTTGTCTCTGTTTCTAATATAGCTGGGCATTCTGTTATAGCTGGCGGTGGGAAATAGTCAGCCAAGTTATTTCGGCAGGACCACTTTGAATTCGCAGCGGGCTGAAAGATCTGTCTTATCCATCGCATTTTCGCCTCATGATCAGGGAGAAAATAGAACCTATTCGGGTGCGGTCTTCACGAAGACGAGCAACCGGCCATCTGCGGACAAGGATGGTTGTCCGCAATTTGCACCATTGCACTGGCTCACGTCGATCGCCTCCTGCCGATTGGCTTTCAGAAAGACATCGCTCCACTCTACAACGCCGGACAGAGCCTGTTTGGTCTGACGGCGCACGTAGACTTGCTTGTTGCCGTAGGTTCGCGTCCAGCCTTTGAGGTTCTCAATCATTTGCAGGTCTGCGCTGGAACTGGGATCGTAGGCGAGAGGCGTGACCTTCGCCGTGCCCACGGAGAGCAAACCAATGCGTGGATGTGCGCTGGCATCATCGGTCTGCACTATCAGCACCTTGTCCGGGTCGTCAGCACTGAATCCGACGAGCTTGGTAACGGCGGCAACAGGGTATAGCTTCTTCGGCTCTCCCGATCCTGCTGAGAAGCGCATAAGGTCGGTCCCGCTCAGCGCCAGGATCTCATTGCTTCCCGGTACGAAGACCGGAGACCGATAGCGTCCGCCGCTACCGACAGCGTGCGTCGTTTGTGATCCTAGATCTGCCATCCACACTTCGCCGCTCACTACCTCGTCACCTGGACCCTTCAACGTGCCCGGACTATCGGCGATGCCGAGAATTTTCAGCACCTTGTCAATGAAGTCAGGCGACTGCTTCTTTGCGGGCGCAGGAGCACTCCCCTGCGGCTTCTGGTTCTGACCTGCAGCCGCCCCGCCCAGCACCAGCATGAGCACCAGACTCAACCCCAGAACAACTCTGTGCATACCGCCCTTACCTTGAGCACGGACGCGACTCGGAATGATCCGCGCTGAAGAGGACACAATAGATATCGTCATAAGCTACGATCCTGACCTGGGCATCCTTTCTGGGAACGGTGAGCAGCACTCTGCGATCCTGCGGTCCATATAGAAAGTACGTTAACGTTTCCTTGCTATTCCACACCAGCCAGGCTCGCTGATAGTCAGGCGATTTCGCGTCGCCTGGCAGCTCGGCAACCTGAGGCAGTTGCTGCGTCGAGATCAAAACACCGTAGTTGACCGGAAGCAGCAGAAACTCTACCGCAACCAGAAACACCAGCACTCCAGTGAGCAATCTGGCTGCACCGTTCGGGGAGTCGCCGCGCGCGATCGCTTGCCACGCGATAAAAACAGTAAGCAGCGTCCCCGCCATCAGCCCACTGAAGTAAAGCGTTAGCTTGCCATCGCTGGTGAGCAACACAGAGGAGATCCATTCATCCGGCAGTTGCTTCTGCAGAAGAAGATTCCCGAACGCGAAGCATCGCCGCATCACCAGCTGGATGAAGAGCACCGCCAACACGATTCCCAGCAGAGGCAGGGGCAATGGTTTCGCGCACCACTCGGCGAACCACCGTCTCACGCGCTCCCTGAGGGGTAATGGCGCCAGCCGCCATGGCACGTAGCCAATCGCTGTCAACACTAGAGCAACAATCAGAATATTGGGAACGGAGGACACTAAGTACACCAAAAACCGGCACCCTGCGAAAAGATATCTCTCATCGAACAAATCCAGGTCTGTCGCTACTCCATACGTACTCAGTTGGAAACGAAGCGTCAGGTAGCCGATCAGATACAGCAGGAAGGAGCCGAACGCGGCATAGGCTGTCCACTTGGCGGCGAAGTTGCCAACCTTCTCGGTAAGGGTCTTGAACAAATCGCCCATTTATTTCCCCGTTACCACGAATGGAGCCCAAAAGAACGGGTGGCTAAACTCAGTTCGAGACTTCACCGCCACCAGCGCGAGCCGCGCAGCTTCCGCCGGCCCTCTCGTTTGTCCCTCACGATAAAAAGTCTCCATCCACAACTTCGTCGATGCCGCGTTTACTTCCCAGTCCGACAGCACCAGGCTCCCGGCTCCGGCATAGAGTAGCGATCGCACCATCCCCAGGAGTTCGCCCGAGTGAGTTGCCTGCACACGGCCAGTCTCGCACGCACTCAGTACGACCAGGCTGTTCTTCTGCAGGGGCAGGCCAAACATCTCTGCGGCTGTCAGGCGGCCATCATCGGAAGGCCCCGATCTGAATTGCAGGTACGAGAGCAACGGATCGCTGCCGTTGAACTTCCCGTGCACTGAAAGATGGACGAGGTCATACCCGCCGACCCACGCTTGAACGTCCGCCTTGCTAACCTGCTCCTGCGCTGTCACCTTGGACCGGCCGGGATAGAGGGCGCCGATAGCCTTTACTTCCTCGCCCGCATCGTGAATCTCCGGATCAGCAACGGCAAGCAGACGGCCGCTCTTCAGGTTAGATTTCTTTTCAAGCGTTGCCAGCACCGTCGCGCTCGGCGCGTAAGAGATATCGAAGCTCTCTCCCGCATACTTTCCATCCGCCGGATTTTGCAGAGCTTGAAACGGGATCGATGTCAGATCCTCCTGCGCGACGATAAGCAGATGATTGCTCTTGATAAACGCCGCTACCGGCTGGATAAGATACAGGTACAACTGGTGGGAAATGTCTTCATCGAACCGGGCGTCCGAAGAATCCCTGGGCGCGACAAGGCTGTCGTGCAACTTCGCTGCCTTGGCGGCAAGTATTGCAGGCGGCAAAAATACGTTCTTCACCTCGACATCGGTGCCACCGATGTGCCAGAGAATAACGCTCGTCGGCGTAACCACATAATAGAGAACGTCGTACCGTCCTTCGGCGGCCGCGCGCTGCACACTTTCAAGCGTCACGGGTGTGGACGACGTGAGCTCATTCAGCTTCGGTGCTTCGCGGGCAATTCTTGCCTCAAGCAACCGGTATTTCTCCTGTAGTCCGGCAATCCGCGCCTCCAGATCCGCAATCTGTTTGCCGTTCTGGTCCCGATCCGTCCTGCCGGTCAGATTGAACAGCTTCTGTTGTAGGGCCGCGATGGCTGTTCTTTGAGATTGCAAGTCAGAAAAAAGTGTCCGCTCCGGTGGAGTACCCAAGTTGAGCGGCCGGCTGGCAAGCATATCCGCCATCGCGCGTGAGCGTGAGGCCTCGAAAAGTGCAAACGCCTCCGGATAACGCTTCTGCTGCAGCAGAATAAGCGCAGGCGAATAATAGTAATCGATCTTGTCTTCCATGAATCTGCTGCGCGCCTGCTCGTCGCTTAGTTTCCGCCGGTCCTGCTCCACCAACTGCACCCCTTGCTGATATTTCGCGAGGGCTGTGTTGAGATCGCCTTTCATCTCCGCAAGCGTACCCTGCATCCAGAAGTCATCAGGATTGAGGTCGCGCATAGTCAACCCCTGTTGTTGCATGCGTGCCAGCCAGTCATTCATTTCCTTGATCGGTGTCTCGACAAGGGCAAGATCCTGAGGTGTCGAGCCCCCTAGCGCAAACTCTTCGGTTACAAGAACGTCCTTGGGCTGTTTAGGGTTGAACGTGGACATGGCGCCAAGGCTTTGATTCTGTTTCTGCGATCCCTGGATCGTGGCCTGCAGTACGTCCAACCCCTGCAGAAAACCCTGTGTTAGCTCGGCTAGATAGCGATATCCTCGCTCCTGGGCGATCGCTTGAGCCTTCTGGTAGTCGTTGCGCGCGAGCTGCAACAGCTGAGAACAAACCTCAGGGCCCCGCTTGTAATCGCACGCGTGTGCTTGCTGATCATAGACATCGCCGCGATCCAAGTAGCCCGAGTACAACTGCTGCTTATCGACAATCTGATCTTTCATCGCGAAAGCGCGGTTAAGGTAGTCAGCGGCGGCGGTCAGGTTACCGCGCTTGGTTTCTAATTCAGCGGCAATAGCGAGCGCGTCGAAGTAGAAAGCCTTGTTGCCGCAATCCGCTCCCAGGCGCACCGCCTCACGGGCATGATCTGCCGCGGCGTCCAATGAGCCCGATCTCATCTCCGAAAGTGCCAGCTCGGCCAGGGCTTTTGTCCCATAGTCCGTGCGTCTGGCCAGGTCGGCAAGCTGGATCGCGTTTTGGAAGACGGAAATAGCCTGCGGCCATTTGTTCACGTAGCGCTGAATATCGCCCAGCTTGATGGCGCTCCACGCCGCACCCGCCGGATCCTGACGCTGCATGAAAAGAACATAGCTGGTCTGCAATTCAAGCTGAGCCGTCGCCAGCTCGTCGCGCGTGCTCGCCGCGTCGCCCGTGGTGCGCACATGGTCCAGCCAGTGATCAATCCTGGCTATCCCACTCTTTTGTAAGAGCAAAGGATCGCCGTTCGGCTGCGCACAGGCGGGCCCAGGCGGTGCTGTGAAAGCAAGCAGGCACAGCAGTGCCAGGCAAAACAGGCGTCTGGTCGTGGGCCCAGATTCCATTGGCGCCCTCCGGCGGCGTACGCGAAGTGGCGAAGAAAAACCGCAGCACCTAGTCCGGAGCCGTGGTGAGCACAAGTCTAAGCCCAATGGTTGGAGCGCGGCAAAGAAATTCAGGGTCCTGTCTCTAGAATTTTGGACTCACCTCAGTTGTTGCCTACAGGGTGGTCGGACAGTTGCGTAGTGAAGGATCGATCGGAATGGTCCCAGTCACTTTTACGAACTGGCGACATCGCATTTCCGAAACCCCGGAAAAGCCAGTTCGCATGACCGTTTGTGCGCGGAGGCGCGCAAGGAAGGCTCGACGATCAGTGGAGTGATTGAGAGAGCGCGTGCAGGTTGCCCCGGAGACGAATGCAGTCGCCGTCGTCTAGAAGTGCTTCAACTTCCATGGTGGTATGCTCCCAGACTGGCACAGCCGTGGCGAGCAGAGTCCTGCCCTGTGGTGTCAGTTTCAGTCGTCGGCCACGCCGGTCAGAAGGGTTTGTGACGACTTTGACAAGGCCGCGGCGCACCAGGGGCTTGAGTGCGGCGGTCAAGGTTGTGCGGTCCATGGCGAGCAGTGACGCCACCGCCGCCATGTCCGGAGGCTCAGGACGATTCAGCGACATCAGCAGGGAGAACTGGCCGTTTGTCAGGCCGAGCGGCCGCAATGCCTCGTCGAAACGCCGCGCCAGAGCCCGTGCTGCCCGCTGCACGTGGAGACAGAGGCATCGGTCGCGAACTCGAGTGGTTGTTTCAAAAGGAACAACTGTGGCTCTTGACATGGCGCTAACACGTTGATATCAACATACCTTAGAGTGAGTTATCTTGACAATCCACTTATGTAAGCGCACACTAACGTAAGTTAAGGCTTACCCAGCAAAGCGGCCGGAGATTTTTTTGGACGATTTGTCGAATTCCGGTCCGGCCGTTCGTCGTTATAGTGAAGGCAGGGCAACCGGCCCGCCAAGACCCTATGGAGGAGGATCCACATGTCATTCCTGCGCGATTTGAAAATTGCGGCTCGTTCTTTATCGCGAGTTCGCGCGTTGTGGATCACCGTAGCTCTTACGCTGGCTCTGGGTATCGGCGCGAATGCGGCGATCTTCAGCGTGGTGCGCGCCGTGCTCCTGCG
>JBAVYX010000012.1:0-45066 GCA_049588475.1 Silvibacterium sp.
TTGGCACGCTCCTGTGAAATTGCTCTACCCGGCGGCCATGATCTGCTCCAGGTGGTGACGCAGATGGACAAGGTAATCGTCTACGATGAAGCCGAGCGTGTAGCGATTGCTTCCTGTGTCCCAAACGTTCACGAGCGTTTCCGGCGCGATGTGCTCGATCACGTGAGCCAGATGCCGATTCAAGGCGGTCCACAGCGAGACCAGTTCCGCCCAGGGCCGCTCGCCGTACTGATTGCGAGAAACCCAGTCGCTTTGCTGGTAGCTGGGAAAGTGCAGCTCCAGCGTGAGCTGCAGTCGAATGAACCGCTGGTGGTTGTTGGCGGCCGAATCGATGAGGTGCCCGAGGATTTGTTTGCGTGACCATCGGCCGGGTCCGACCGATCGGCTGGCAGCCTCATCGGAAATCGCGTGGAATTGCTTCTCGGTTGCATCCAGCAACTGGCGCAGCGTAAGGGCGGTCGTGCGGAGATCCATGCCCCATCTTCCCACGCTTTATCCCCGGGCATCTAGATCTACATTTCCTGAGGTACAGACACTTCGCGCTGCGGAATCGGATTTCAATAGCGACAGAAGAATCATAGATGGGAACTGGCCTCTCCGAAGCTGCAATTACGTTTCCCTCGAACTTCACGCTTGGGTACGAAAGGTGTTTCATAAAGACATGATGAAGATCAAGCGTCCTGCCTCCTGGTTGACGAAGAAGGTTAAGCGCGGATTCAGAGGTTATCCGCTCGCCACGGTCGCCTTCTACGGACCGACTGCAGATCTGGCTACAAAAATTGCTGTCGCCGTCATCCCGGATGAAAGCAGCCAACCTGATTTGCTCGAACGCTGGTTCTCCGAAGGTACTGACATTCGCCACGACTCCTTCGTTGGGGAGAGGGTCTCGGAGTTTCTCCGCCGAAACCAGGTACGTTCAGTAGTGGTTGCGGATGGCATTCTCGGATGCCCGCATGAGGAGGGCATCGATTATCCAGAAGGCAAGTCTTGCCCACAATGCCCCTATTGGGCAGGCCGGGACCGATTCACCAACGAACGCATCCAGTAGATTAGAGGTTCTCGAAGGCAGCTATCCCTGAGACTCCTTCCTCGTTTCTGCTGTCGTACCTTTGTGTGTCGCAGATGTGCGTCACTCCGGATTCTTGTTGTATCACCGGCAGTGCGGAAGTTTCGGGAAGCCGGGTCGCAATGGTCGCGGTAGGGACGCCCATTACTGAGCGCCCACCGGGTGGCCGGAGGCAGTCACCCGCCTCCGGCTCCCACAGAACCCAGCGTGCAGATTTCCCTTTGCGCGAAGCGACCAAATTCAACGAGCTTGGTCTTCGTCGGTTCCAAGGTCAGGCCGAATCTACCCAGCCTCTTGGTAAGTGCTTCCTGAACACGAAGAGCATCCGCGCGATATTGGAAACACAACACGAAGTCGTCGATATACCGCACCATGCAGGCCTCGCCCCGAAGCCGGGGCTTGACCACGCGCTCGAACCACAGATCGAGCACATAGTGAAGGTACAAGTTACTCAGCAGAACGCTGATCGATCCTCCCTGCGGGGTCCCCTCTTCATTCGGATGAATCTCTCCATCCTCCAGAACACCTGCCTTCAGCCAGCGCCTGATTAGTCTGATCAGGCGCTGATCTCCCACCCGGTGCTCCACGAAGCGGAGCATCCATTCATGGCTTAAGCTACCGAAGAAATTCTTGAGGTCCGCCTCCAACACCCACTCGATCTTTCCGCCTGCAATCCTCTAGTGGAGAGTTGCCAGCGCTTGGTGGGCTCCTGTGCCGGGACGTCCGCCGAACGAGCAAGACAAGAAGTCCTGCTCATAGATGGCCGATAGTACCTGCGAGGCGCTTCGTTGCAGTGCCCGGTCCGCAACAGTTGGCACCCCGAGAGGGCGCATCTCCTGCTTTCCGGGCTTCGGGATATAGACTCGCCGTATCTCGGGCGCTCGATATCCCTTGCGGTGAACAGACTGCAGCATGACTGCAACCCATTCCTCAAAACTCTCTTTCGCCTCCGTTACGGATCGCCACCTTGGCTGTATTGTTAATTCTTATAAACAATGCCAACGCAAATGACTTCGACAGTTACAACTATATTCGGCCAAGTCTTGCGGCGGATGGCGTCACCTCCGATGACCTAGCTCTGGCCAGAGCAGCGGAGGCGTGCGATGAGCTTGGAACAAAGCTGGTTCTTCCCGCCGGGAGGATTCTCTTGACCGGCGCCGCGACAATCAGGCTTAACCATTGCGCCATGGTCGGTGTGGGAGCCCCGGCCAGGGACCATACCAGAACTTATGGCACCACGATTCTGCTGGCGAGCGAAACAACGCCCCATTTCAGCTCGAAACCGGATGGCAGATCTCCGGAATTAACTTCTACTGGCCCCACCAGACGACGGGGAAGGTGCACTACCCGCCGCTTTTCAGTGATGGCGGCGCAGGACACGGGTTCAACCACGGCGTCATCGACAATATCGTAATCATCAATGCCTACGATGGGATGACAACGACACCTGGCAGCGGCTCGGAAGACGTTAAGATTTCTAACTCCACTATGTGGGCCTACCATCATCTGTTTAACCTGACCAACACAGGCGACAGCTGGGCATTTAGTAACAACCGCTTTACTCCTGGGCCACTGTTGAATACTTGCAGATTCTCCGAACCATGCGAAGCCGCCATCAACGAGGCTAACTACAGCAATGCGAACTTTCACATCATGGCGGGAGGAGCAGTCACACTCGTTGTGAGCAGCGTCGAAACCTTTTCCTGGCGCTACGGCATCCTCATTGATTCGGGTGGGTTGCTGGGCGGATCGCTTTTCGATGTCGCCTGGGATGGAATGGGAACACTGATTGATTCCAGCTCAGGCGGCATGTATGCGTTCCAGAACAACTTCACAGGGTCCATGTCAGAGTGCGGTATTGCCGTCTATGGCGGCCATTCTCCGACCGGCAACACACCGTGCTTCAATCTGGGAACCGGTAGCGGGCTTTTTATCCATGATTTTCGCACGGATGGGAGCGTGGGCGATTGGTTGGTCGGCGCCGGCGGAAACAACGTAGAGGTAAATAATGTTTCGGTCGGTCACATCGGTGGCGCCGATGACGACGGCGATTACTATCTCATCCGATTTGCCGAGCCCACCAAAACGCTGATCGTGCGAAACAGCCAACTCGGCGGTCATGCGTCCAGTAGCCATGCCCACGGAATCGACATTGGAACGAACACGATGGGCAAGACAATCATTCAGAACTGCGAGTTCAACTTTTTTACCGATTCGATCGTTGGTACTACAAACAACCGAGTCGTGTTGACCGGTAATACGTCATTTACTACCAACAGGCCTGGCCGAAGTGTGGATCTCCTAGGCTTTGGTGGGATGGTCTATGTCGGTAACTATTGGGACGTGCCACCAACTTCACTTCTTAAAATCATTTCCAATTGAAGTCGTTTGACCGGTTGAATAACACAACTCGTGCTATACACTGGTCGCGTCGGTGCGCTCCCCCCATGGATTCGCTTAGCCTAGCCGCGAGGAGTACCAGGAACCGGACGATTCGGCTGATCATCTTCGGCGCAATTGGCGCCATGCTCTTCATTTGTTCAGCGGCAATCATTTTTTACCGAAACACAGAGCAACTCCTAGCCTCCCGCGGCCTAGAAGAACATTCAGAGCAGGTGTTTAACCTGCTTCAGGTGACGTCACAGCGGTTGGAGCGGATGGATTATCTCAGCCGGATCTATTTAGCCGAAAGGAACAATGACGACCGGAACACGGTTGAGGCAACGGCAGCCGTTCTGATTGCGGGCCTGACCCATTTGGAGAACCTGACCTGGGATAGTAACCAGCGCGACCGCGCTCGCGCCGCCCATGCATGCACGAATGAACTCATTCAACAGCTCAATGCGTTGCTGACCGGCACCGCAGTTACAGCAATCGACAAGTCGAGCCTGACCCGCAAGATGCTCGAATGCCGCGACGACATCAGCCGCATGCAGATAGCGGAGGGTCTGCTGCTCAAGCAACGCACTGGCGCTACCGAACACAATGCCTATCTCAGCCTGATTACGGGTGGCGCTTTCCTGATCGTGTCGCTGTGTGTGGTGCTCACCCTGTTTGGCTTTCTGCTGCGCGACGTGCGGAAGCAGATTGCGGCGGAAGAGCAGATCTTTGATACGAATGAGCGGCTGAACGCGACCGTGCAGGAACTCAAGGACCAGGCAGCGGATGCGAGCCTGATTACCTCCATACGCGAGCAGTTGCAGCTGTGCGCCACCCCAGAAGAGGCACACCGGACGACGGTGCGCTTTAGTGCAAAGGCTCTTCCCACAGCGAAGATTGCGCTGCTGACTACGGACAGCTCGCGAAAGATGGTAGAGATTGCGGCGACTTCGGATGACGAAACTCAGATTCTGAATGTGTTTGCGCTCGACGCTTGCTGCGGTCTGCGTGCAGGCCGTCCACGGCGACGGAAAGAGGGTCAATCGGAGATCGAATGCGGTCATTTTCTAAACGCGCCTCCCAGAAATTATCTTTGTATGCCGCTGGCAGCCCATGGTGAAACGGTGGGACTTCTCTATATCGGATACGCGGGAGCGGAGGGTTCCGAGCAACTCGACGCTCATCAGCGATTGATGGAGCGCGTTGCGGAGCTGGCCTCAATGTGGATTGCGATGCTAAATCTGCGGGTGCGGCTGGAAGAACAATCCATTCGCGACGGGCTGACGAATCTCTACAACCGGCGCTTTATGGAGGTTGCGTTGGAGCGCGAACTGATGCTCGCCGCACGGCGGAGGACCGATCTTTCTGTGCTGATGCTCGACATTGACCACTTCAAGTGCTTTAACGACACATACGGGCATGAGGCCGGCGATCAGGTTCTACGGAGTGTCGCTGAGATTCTGAGACAAATGGTGCGGGCGGAGGATATTGCGTGCCGATATGGGGGCGAAGAGATGTTGATCATGCTACCCGGCACGGGAACCGAGGCGGCACGGGAGCGAGCGGAGGAGATTCGTGAGCGGGTGAGCGAGATGCGCCCTGAAGTTCATGGAGAGGGATCAAAAAAGGTCACAATTTCTATTGGAGTCTCAACTTATCCACATGCTGGAGGCACTGTCGAGGAACTGGTCCACACTGCAGACGCTGCGCTATATCAGGCAAAAAAGAGCGGACGGAATCGGGTTATCGTTTCAGCACCAGCCATTCCAGTGTGAGACTCGCTTCCCTTGGAAGAACATTCAGGGCAGATTTTTAACCTGCTGCAGGTGATGTCGCAGGGGCTGGAGCGGACGGATTATCCCAGTTGCTTCTGTGGCTACTCATCCTTGCTTTTGCCCGCTCGTCGATGCTCTTCTCGATCTAATCGAATCGTGAAGCTCGCCGGAATCTGGTTTGATATCGCGCTACTCCCGGATGACCGGCATTCCGGAAGTTTGAGCGGGTGCTACCGTGGAACAGTAATGCGTGCCGTAGTACAACGCGTCTCGACGGCTTCGGTCGCGGTCGAGGGACGGGTAGTTGGGGAGATTGGGCCAGGCCTGCTGGTGCTGCTTGGCGTTTCTACGAGCGATGCCAGAACCGATGCAGACTATCTCGCCGAGAAGATCGCAGGTCTGCGCATCTTTGAGGACGCCGACGGCAAGATGAATCTGAGCGTGACGGATGTCGGCGGAGCGGTGCTCGCCGTTTCACAATTCACCCTCTACGGCGACGTCCGTCGCGGCAAGCGGCCCTCCTTTGACGACGCCGCCCGTCCAGAGCGAGCCCGCGAGCTGTATGAGTACTTCGTCGCTCAGATTCAGCGACGCGGCCTGCACTGCGAGACGGGCGAATTCCAAGCCATGATGTCGGTTTCACTGGTGAACCAGGGGCCGGTGACTATACTGCTGGATAGCTCAAAATCCTTTTAGTGTAGTCGTGCTAACAAGGGCGTGTCGTAAAGACGACAAACGCAATGAGAACGATATTCCTCAAGTCATTCCTTCGTCTGTTGCGCGATGGTCGGCTTACCGCACTTCTGGGCGTCGGCGCCGCGCTGAAGCCCTTCTACAAGCTCACTTACTTGGCCGCCGCCGGAGAGGTCGGGCTGCTCAGCCGGCTGGCTCATGGGCCGGCCACTCTTGACTCGTTCGCCGAGTTCTGTGCTACTGACGGCCAGGGAAGGGCGGCGCTTGAGGCTTGGCTACAGATGGGAGTCCGCTTGCGGCTGCTGAGATTGGGACCGCGCGGCTACGCACTTCGCGGGCTGGCCAGAGTGCTCGCCCGGCCCGAGAACGACCCGGCGCTGGCCATGGTGGAGGAGGTTGCCGGGCTACACCACAAGCTCATCGCTGCGACGCTTCCGAAGCTTCGCAGCGGGGAGCTCTGGAGCCTCGCCGACCAGGATGGAGAGCTAATTGCTCGCTCCTCACGCGTGCTCGAAGCCTTCCAGTCGGAGGCCATTCGGTATACCTTCCCGGCGCACGGCGCGCTCCGTCTACTCGAGATCGGCTGCGGCTCTGGAATCTATCTTCGATACGCGGCCAGCAGAAATCCGTCGCTGACGGCGCTTGGGGTGGAGCTTCAGTCCGCCGTCGCTGAAGTAGCGCGGACGAATCTCCGAAGCTGGGGGCTGGAGGGACGCGTCAAGGTCGAGGATGGCGACATTCGCGCGATGGCGTCTGGCGAACTGTTCGACATCGCCACGCTTTACAACAACATCTACTACTTCCCGGTCGAAGAGCGCGTGGTGTTGCTCGAACACATCGGAAGCTTTCTCAGGCCGGGCGGATTTCTGCTTTTGACCACTTGCTGCCAAGGGGGCAGCCTTGCTGCGGAGGCGCTGAACCTGTGGGGCGCGGCCACCAGCGGCGCCGGGCGGCTGCCGGCCGAAGATGAACTTGTCAGCCAATTGCGCCAGGCTGGCTACAGCAGAGTGAAGGCAATGAACCTGCTTCCCGGGGACCGCTTCATGGCCTTCCAGGCGTTTCGCGGCTAGCACGGAGAGACTCGAGCGCCATTGATGGGATCAATGATCACATGGCAATCGAAGCTGATGAAACCAATTCGCTCGGGATAGTTCTTCAGCCGATTGCGGCGATGTTGCCCATTGACTGGGCAAATGCCCTGTTTTACCTGGGAGATTTACCTCCGCGCCGTCGGGGGGCGAATCACCGGCAATCCGGAACATTCGGGGCCATTGCGATGACCCCGCCCCGACAATTGCCGCAACGGCGAAGATTTGGCGGAGCTCGGATCGCCGACGATCCGCCAGTTGACCGTCAAATCTCTTGTTTAGGCATGCAATCGGCAGATCGAGGATCCTAATTCATGCACCGGCCGCAAAGGCACTCGCATCGAATGGCGCTAGGAGGAAATGTATGAAAGCCGCAGTCGTGCCCGCCGTGAGCAGTTCTTGGAAGATCAAAGATGTTCCTCAGCCTCAACCGGGAACAGGTCAAGTGCTGGTGAAGATGCACGCAAGCGGCATTTGCTACACCGATGTGCACCAAACGCTTGGACACCTTCCCGGACAATTTCCTCGAATCCTTGGCCACGAGCCTGTGGGCGAGATCGTCGCCGTGGCTCCTGATGTGACCACACGCAAGGTACGGGACAGGGTCGGCTCCGCGTGGATTCAGTCCACCTGCGGACGCTGCGAATGGTGCCAGCGCGGCCGCAGGATGTTCTGTCCCTATCTAAAGGGCACGGGCGGCGAAGCGCAGGGCGGACACGCCGAGTACATGCTGATGAATGCTGACGCAACCTATTTGATTCCCGACAAGGTTTCCTACGAGCAAGCCGCACCGATCTTTTGCGCCGGCTATACCGTCTATAGCGGGCTGCGCTGGGCGGATCCGCAGCCCCACGAACGGGTGGCAGTGCTTGGGATCGGCGGGCTTGGGCACCTGGCTGTGCAGTACGCGAAGGCTGCGGGCTTCGAGACTATCGCGATCTCGCATTCCCCAGATAAGGACAAGATGATTCGCGACCTGGGCGCGGATGAAATTTTCCGCGACGGAAAGAGCCTTACCGACGCAGGCGGCGCCGACATCATCCTCAGCACTTCCAATTCGACTAAATCTATGGTGGACAGCATTCAGGGTTTACGCCCGGATGGCAGGTTTATTGTTATGGGCGCCGACGCAGAACCGCTTTCGATCTCGCTGATTGAGTTGCTCTTCAAGCGCATCAAAATCATCGGCAGCCAACAAAATGGCCCGGAATATCTCTACGAAGCGCTGGATTACGTAGCTCAAGGAAAAGTCAAATCGATCATTGAAACCTACCCGTTGGCCGAAGCTGCGAAGGCCTACGAACGCGTGGCGGAGGGCAAGGCTCGTTTCCGTGCCGTCCTAATAATGTAATCGCCGATCCGAGCAGCCCGCCGATTCAGTTTGTGGCAGACAAAGTACCTAGTGAATGACGGAGCGTATGATCGTTCGCCGCTCGTAGTTCGCGGATGAACGTTAACCGGAAACAACGGGGCGTACCTGTCGCGGTAGGGACGACCATCGCTGATCGCCCACCGGGTGGCCGGAGGCAGTCACCCGTCTCCGGTTCCCACAGAACCCAGCGTGCAGATTTCCCGCACTGGGCTCGTCAGAGGTTGATTCACAGTATGGCGATAGCCTGCAACTCTCGGTAGAGTAATGCAGCTTTGGTCGAAGCAGCGGGAACTGTTCCATGATCCGCTGGAACTGCTCCCAACGGATCCTGCCATGCCAGCTCCGACTGCTCAGCATTTTGCGCCAGTAATGAGGCACGACTGGCCTCTTCGACCAAGCTCGCTCCGAGCAGGATAGCGTGTCCGCAAATTGGGACGGCGTGTCGTCCCCAAAGCCGCACGTTCGTACCTGCCCTCAGACCAATGAGACTGCACCCCTCTTCGATCGCCTCGAACTTCGGCAGAACTCTTTGACAGGCCTGTTCGTGCCAGCCTAACGCGGTGAGTTTTTGACGTGATTCAAGGTCAAAACCACCACCACAACTGATCAGGAGGTATTTTGCCCGCAGCCGTTCCAAAATGTTCTGCAAGCCTTCTTCGAGGTCATACAACATCTCCGCCAGAACAATAGCGTCTGCGCTAAGTGGAATATCGGTGACTGAAGCTCTCTCTACCGTCACATGGTGATGATCGCGGAACCGCCGCTGCAACTTCTCTGCGTAAAGCGCGTGGGATTCCACAGCGCGGATGGCGGCGTCGGGAAACGCCGCATGCAATAGCGCGGTCATCTCTCCTTCGCAAGCCCCTAGTTCCAGAATATCTGGTTATGCAGCCCAGCCCTGCCCCGCATGATCTTTAAGCAATTGGCAGATAGTTGTGAGCCGAGCTCGCTCATAAGGTGAATCCCGCTCAAGAGGATTATGGGTATAAATCCCTTCGTATGAGCACTGGCACATAATGCATCTGCGCATGCCTCCACGCTTCCTATGCTTACGAGCTCTTGGAACAGATTGCAATCTTACCGCCTGGACTATGGCGCAGGTGGAGGTGGATTCGTGATCCTTGAAGGTGGCTCAGGAGGAGTTGGAGTCACCCTCGAGGGCGGCGCTGCCGAAGGTAGAATGGTCTTCGCAGTAGCCGCTGGAGCCTGAACGATGTGCGCAACATACGTTGCGTAATCCTCGTTGGCCGCTCCCGTCACGCGTCCATTCTTGTCGAAAGAAATCGTCCATATCTTGTAAACCTTGACCGCGTCCCGATCAGAAAACTGAACCTGCCGTTGCTTGGTGGTCGTGTCGAGGCGAAAGGTGGCTAGGGGTGCCTTGATGGTTGCCACATCCAGACTCGGTTCATTCGGAACATTCGGGCGGCCGCCAACCACCTCCGCGTAACAAACTCCGAGCGAGAGCCACTTCCCTTCCGGGCCAGAGTCTTTCTTTGCGATATCAGTCGGTACCAACGAATTGAAGAGGGTGAAATTCCGCGGATTTTTTATTGCCGGAGTGTAAGGCGATGCGTTGCGATAGAACACGGGCACAACGCGAATTCGATCCGCATTCCGGGGCACGAGCACGGTAAAGAGCGATTCGGAACCATCGGGAAATTTGCTCAGGTAATGCAACAACACCGTGTTCGGTAGCTGTGGGCAAATAGCCTGGTCGTAGTTCCAGTTGCCGGTCGTGATGTCGTATCCGTAAAACTGTGCTTCGCCGATGAGCTCGTTCTGCCGCGCACGAAGAAGGTCACGATCCGCGCTATCCATCGCATCCGGTGCGCGATGTTCAAGCGAGAAATACTTGATCTTCGGCTGATCTTCGACCTGCGCCGCCGATTGGGCCGCCGACTGCGCAGACGGTGGTTCGGTTTGCGCGATAAGGGTGCTCGCCATGAGCAGAAGAGCACCGATTAACCGAATGCAGGTTGAACCAATGCTGGCGAACGCCATGCGGGATAAATCGCTCATCGCAACTTCAATGTATCACTCAGTTGCAAAACCAAAAGGACAGCCGCGTTGGCTGTCCTATTGAGCTGGAATAGCGATTGAAGGTTACTTAGTTGGACCTGCCGGACGGTCTGTGAGCGGGGTGATGCACCGCAGGCTTGGGAGCCGCCTTAGGTTCACCATCCTTGAGAACGATCATGGGGGGATCCTGTGTGAATGAGTCGAAGGTGGCAATGAAGGTCACCTGCGACCCAACCTGCGGAGGAGTGCTCAGTGGAGCCTTCATATTAATGGTGAAGTCCGCCTTCTGCGATTGTTTCGCGTCGTCGGAGACGGCAAGCTGAAGCTGGGTTGCCGTTGCCTGAATCACCACACCGGGCACCTCGGTCGTCTGCCCTTGCAGGACTGACCAGACCTTCTGCGCATCCTCGGGCGAACCATTGGCCAGGATGTACTCTTTGTCACTCAAATTGAGCTTCGAGGGGTCTGGAGTGCTCGCGAGCGCGTTGTGAGCCAGGTCCTTTGGCGATGGAGGAGGAGGAGCGGCGACTGGCTGATAGGAAGCCGGGGGAAATACATTGTCGTGTGCGAGTTGCTTGATCTGCTCAAAACCATCCATGTTGCCGTGGTACTTCTTGTACCAGTATTCGGCAGCCTTCTCCACGTTCGACTTGTAGGGTTCCTGGAGGTACTGCGCTGCACGGGTGAGGAACCAGATGCCGCTCACCAGGTCTTTGGGGTCTTCCTGCACATAGGCGTTTCCGAGAGCGTAGGTGTCGGCGAGGGAAAGGCCCTGGGTTGTCTGTGCAGGATCCTTGGCTGCGTGCAGTTCCGCCGTATAAGCGGTGATGGCATCCTTGTAATCCTTCTTGGCGACATCGTCGGCGCCGATGACGTTTCCGAATATAGGCGCCGCCAGATCCTTAAGCTTCTGGAAGTCAGCATCGCTCATGCTCGCAGGCTTGGTCGCGCTCTGACCGCGCTGCGCCAATGCGGCCGCCTCGTCCAGCTTGGCCTGATCCCCTTGCGCTTGCTGTTTCTCGACATAGACAACGAAGATGAGCGCGCGAAGATTATTAGGGTCCACCTGAAGCAGCCGCTTGGCAGCGTCGTAGGTCTTGGCGGTATCGCCGGTGGCCTGATAGGCGCCCACGAGCTGCTCCAGCATTTCCGCTTTCACCACACTGTTGGGATACTGCTGCAGGAAGGCCTCGATCGCGGCCGCCTTTGCAGCCGGCGCTGATTGACCGATTGCGCTCGTATACGCGTTGTATTCGGCTGGATCCTTGATGGTGAGCTGACTCGATTGCGAGCCTTGATCCTGGGCCAGGACCATCGACGGCAGACAAAGTGCACTGGACGCAAGGGCCAGTACGGATGCAAAAACGACCTTCTTCATTCAACGCTCCTAGGAACTTCCTAAAATTAAAACATTCGCGAGTGCTAGCCAGCGGAATGCACTTGCTTTGGACCATGCCAACTAAATCTAAATGCGTGTGTCACTGCAACGCAATTTGTGGATTATAGAAACCAGTGGCTTGATGTGACAAGTAGCTGTTTCACCGTCCAAATATTCGTAAATCGCAAATTCTGACGCATTTGTATAGACATCGGGAATGGAAAATCGTTAGGAAATCCCGACCCAGCTGCGCCCCCCACATATTAAACGCTTCGCGACGAAAATCATCGAACAAAAAGTGAGGAAACTATGGCGGAATTGACAGGACAAATCGCAATCGTAACCGGAGCAGGCCGCGGCATCGGTGAGGCGATAAGCAAGCGTTTGGCAATACTTGGAGCCACAGTTCTGCTGGCAGCCCGGGATGTCGGACGGCTTGCCGAGGTGCAGCGTCAGGTCGATGTCGCGGGAGGGCAGGCGGAAATCTTCCCTGTCGATCTGCTGTGCCAAGATGCGATTAGCGCCCTGGCCAACTCCGTTAAAGAGCGTCATGGCCGCTGCGACATTCTCGTAAATAACGCCGGGATCGGAGCCCTGGGCTCCCCTTTGCATGAGACCTCGCCCGATACCTGGGACGCAGTCATGGCTACCAACCTGCGCGCGCCCTATCTGATGATTCGCACCCTTGCGCCCCTCATGATCGCCGCCCGCAGCGGGCACATCATTAATATCTCCTCGCTCGCCGGCCATAATCCACTTAAAAACGGAGCGGCTTACGCGGCATCTAAATGGGGGCTGAACGGCCTCACGTATTCGGTTGCCGAGGAACTGCGCGATTACGGCATCCGCGTTTCGGCCGTGGCGCCGGGCTCAGTCAATACGGCCTTCGGCGGCGGCGGCAAAGATGGAAGCTGGAAGATTCAGCCAGAGGATGTAGCCAATGTGGTCGCGATGCTGGTCACCGAATCCACGCAGTCCTTTGTCAGCGAGGTGTTATTGCGGCCGCTGCGAAAGCCTTGAGGCCTCACCGCCCGAACTGGCGAAGGTGGTGATCCGCATGCAACCATCCCCAACGCAGCCATTGGGCGCCCGTAAGGGGGCCAAAGATCGGGTGACGCCGTCCTTCGAGCTCAGCATCGCGAAGACGAGGAACGAGGGCCATCGCGCTTTGCCGGACCGATTCGAAGCCATTCAACGACCCATTCAGCCGGCACTGGTCGATCTCGGGAGGGGTGGGTACGCCTTTAGGCCATTTGACCGGAAAATACAGGGCACCCCACTTCATCACTATGCGGTTTAAAGGCCGCATTTCCGCATCGCTCACTGTTATTTCGCCCAGCGGGACGCGCATCGAGTCACACAGGTGGCAGACCATCTGATGAGCATTCATCCTGCCCCAGCGGGCAGCATCGTCCGGAGACAACGCCGCGAGCCTTAGCAGAACGGAGCGAAGATCTTCGCTAGCGGCAAGAGTTTTCATATCCAAATAAAGTATCGCCTGGGCGACGAGGGAAGTACCCTTCCAGGTTCCCTTTTCTCAGTCTTTTGCTTGTCAACCGTCCAACCGGCGAATAACCTCAAAGTTGGCGATTCCCCGCGACAAGCAACGAGTGCATCCCCAATGGCTGCGAGCGCAACTTTGCACAGAAACAGGTGGAGCCTCGTCCCAATTCTGTACTGTCTACCCAAGGGTTGAGTTGCGGACAGCTTATCCACAAGATGTTGTGGTGCTCATGTTGACCCAACTCTCGGCCAAGTCTAGAGTTTTCCTTAATGCACGTAGATCCAGCGCGATTTTGCGCGCTTTTCGCTCGTAGGATTTTAAGGAGTAAATCCGCATGTTGAAGCTAAAAAAAATCCAGATCCTGGGCTTCAAGTCCTTCTGTGATCGGACTGAAGTCTCCCTCCCCGGCCAGGGAATCGCCGTGGTCGTGGGGCCGAATGGGTGCGGAAAGTCCAATATCCTGGAGGGCGTGAGCTGGGTTCTGGGTGAGCAGAGCGCTAAGAGCCTGCGTGGCGGCAAAATGGAAGATGTGATCTTCGCCGGAACCCGCGAGCGAAAGCAGCTCGGCATGGCCGAAGTATCCATCACCCTGATCGACCCCGAAGCGTATGCCGGCGGTCCCCTTCTCGCCGAACCCGAAGTTGTCATCGAAGACGATCCCGACTGGGACGAAGAAAAACAGCGCGTCGAACGCGCTGCCGAGGCGGACGAGATTATCGCCGACTCCCAACCCGGTCAAGTGATCGAAGGCCCGACGGCCGAAGGCAGCGCGTCTATCGAGACTGCACCCTATGCCTCCATACCCTCGTCCGCAGATCAGAACGCGGCTCACGGAGAGCCAGGCAATGCTGTGGTTTTGAAGATTCGCCGCCGCAAGTTCCAGAAGACTCCACAGCGCGGCGAGATCGTCGTCACCCGTCGCCTGTTCCGCACTGGCGACAGCGAATACCTGCTCAACGGCAAACTTTGCCGACTGCGCGACATTCAGGACATCTTCATGGGTACCGGCCTTGGTCCGGAGTCCTATGCCATTATCGGCCAGGAGCGCATCGGGCAACTGCTCAGTTCCAAGCCGCACGACCGTCGCGCCATCATTGAAGAAGCCGCCGGCATCACGCGCTTCAAGACGAAAAAACGTCTCGCTGAATTGCGCCTCGAGCAGTCCAAACAGAACCTTGCTCGCGTCAACGACATCTTTGAGGAGGTCACACGGCAGATGGGTTCGCTGAAGCGCCAGGCCGCCAAGGCTGAGCGCTACGCCGCGGGCCGCGAAGAGATGCGCGCGCGTCTCCGCATCGTACTGGCAAGCAAGATCGCCCAGATGGACGCCGAACAGAGTGCCGTGCTGGCGGAGATCGCCACGCTTACCACGCAGGTCGACGAGCACAACGCGCAGATCGAGACCCTGGACGCAGAACACTCCTCGGGCATGACCCGGGGATACGAACTGGATTCAACCGCCAAGCAGGCTCAGACCCGGGCCAGCCAGAGCGCCGTCGAGCTGGAGCGTGCAACCACGCGGCAACAGGCGAACCAGGAGCGCATCGCCGAACTCGAAGCGCGCGCAGCCGCCGGTGCAGCGGAACTGGAACAAGCAAGGCAGCACCTGGCCAACCTCACCGTCGAGCGCGATGCGCACCGTAGCTTCCTCGAAACCGCAGCTGCGGAATCGGCGAACTTCCGCCAACAGGCCGAAGTCCGGCAGCAGCAGGCGCGCGATGCTGCCGCGGCGGTCTCCGCCGCCGAACAGCGGGCTGAGGCTGGACGCCGTCAGGCCATGCAACTGATCTCACAACTCGGACAAATTCGCAATCACGCGACCCAGGCCGAGGAATCCCTCGCGTCGCTTGAACGCGACGCCGACCGGTTGGCATCGGAGATGTCAGTCGTGAAGCGCGATCTTGAGGCTTTGGGCGCGGAACGCGGGCAACTCTCGATGAACTTCGAGTCGGTCACGGAGACTCTGAAACGACTCGAATCGGAAATAGCATCCCTGCGTGACGAAATTGCCGCAAGACGCACCGAGGAAGCCGAGGCCAAGCGGCGCGGCGACCAGCTTCGCGCAGAGCATGCGACCCTAACTGGGCGCCGCAACTCACTCAACGCGCTCATTCGCGAACACAGCTACTCCACAGACACCGTTCGCAAGCTCTTTCGCTCAGACTCCCTGGGCGGCGGCCTCGCGCCAGTGGGCACATTGGCGGACTTCCTTGAGGTCAACGACCAATACGAGAGCGTCGTCGACGAGTTTCTGCGCGACGAGCTCAACTACATCGTAGTGAAGAGTTGGGACGCCGCAAATGAAGGCATGCGCCTGCTAAAGACCGATGTCGATGGCCGTGCTACATTTCTTGTCCATCCCGAGGACTCGCAGGCCAAGTTCTCCTTTGCCGCGGGCAGTGCACCGCCCAGCTACCAACAGCAACAAGGCGTCGTCAGGCTGAAGGAATGCATTCGCGTGCTCGACGGCTTCGGCAGTTCACTGGAAGTCATCCTGCCTAAACTGCGGGAAGGCTACGTCACGCACGATTCCGACACCGCGCGCACACTTGCGCTTGAAAACCCCCATGCGTTTTTCCTGGCGCCCACCGGCGAGTGTTTCCACAATGTGACGGTGACTGGGGGTAAGCCACGTGCCGAAGGTCCTTTAGCGCTCAAGCGCGAGTTGCGCGAAACGCAGCAGAAGCTGGAGACGATCGAGTCCGACCTTAGCCACGCGGAGCTGACTGTTGCCACACTAACCAAGACGCTTGCCGAACTCACACGCCTGCTGGACGTGAAAAGCGAGGACCGCCGCAACGCCGAGCGCGAAAGCGCTAATCAGTCAGCTGCGCTACGGCAGATGGATTCCGAAGTCCAGCGACTCGAACGCCGCCTGCAGGAATGGACCCTGGAAAACGAACGCAACAAAGACGCGCGCGCCGCCAAGCAGACATTTATCGAGCAAAAGCGCGAAGAGGCTCAACGGCTGGAGGCACAACAAGAAGCGGCCGAAGCCGGTCTGAATGAGCAGCAGCGTTCCGTGGAAGAGTTGCGTCTCGCTCGCGAAGACGCGCAGCAACAGGCGGCGCAAGTATCTGCCGAGTTGGCCGGACTTGAAGAACGCCGGCGCGGCGCGGAATCGGCCTTCGGTCGCATAGATCGCATGTATGCCGACCTTACGCAGCGTGTCAGCAAGATCGAACAGCAACTTGCCGCCTTCAGCGCCGAACAACGGCAGCGAGGGCAGGAAAATGAACAGCTCTCCGTGAACCGCCAGCAGTTAACCGAGGTTCGCGAGCAGGCTCTCGCCGAAGTCGTTCGCCTTACCAATGAGGCCACGGATTTGCGCGCGCAACTTGCCGAAATCGATCAGAAGCTCAAGGCGTTACGCGCTGAAACCGACCGTCTTCGCGATACTCGCAGCGATCGCAGCGCACTCGCCGCCACGCTCACGGCCGATCTCACTCATCTCGAAGAAACCTGCGTGAACGATCTGGGCACAGAGGCCAGCGCGCTTCGCTCCGAGAGCGAACTGCCGCGCATCGAGGGTGAGGCACTCACGCAGGAAGACGAGGCATGCCGCGGACTGAAGCAGAAACTTGAAGCGATGGGCCCGGTCAACATGATGGCCCTCGAAGAGTATAAGGAAACCGCACAGCGTCACGAGTTCCTAGAGATACAGCGCAAGGACCTGCTTGACTCTATCGAAAATACTCAAGCCACTATTAAGGAAATCGACCAGATCTCGCGCAGCAAATTTGACGACGCCTTCGCGCGTATCAACGAGAATTTCAGCATCACCTTCTCCAGGCTCTTTGGCGGAGGCCAGGCCTTTATGCGCCTCACCGATGAGGAAAATTCCATCGACAGCGGTATCGACATCGTCTCCCAACCACCGGGCAAGAAATTGCAGAACGTGCTGCTGCTCTCCGGCGGAGAAAAAGCTCTCACTGCCTTGTCGCTGCTCGTCGGTATCTTCCAGTTCCAGCCCAGTCCCTTCTGCGTGCTCGACGAGGTCGATGCGCCGCTTGACGAGACGAACGTGGGGCGTCTGGCCGACATGCTGCGCGGCATGGCCAGCGATACACAGTTCGTCATCGTAACCCACTCCAAGCGGATGATGACCGCGGCCGATCTCATCTATGGCGTCACGATGCAGGAGCCGGGAGTCTCGAAGATCGTAAGCGTACGGCTCGGAGGCCAGGAACGAGGCTTGGAGCCGCGCCGAGCCACCGCGTAAGACTTTCGGTTTCCCGGAAAGTCAAGGGTCACGTTGGTAATCAGTGCGGTTTTCTGGACGTTCGATACTTTGCCCTTGACAGTCGTCAATCGCGCATGAGAATGCGAAAAAATGCCGCGTGAACCGTATCTTTACGCTACGTTGACAAAGCGTCGCGCTGACTTCAGAATCGGAATTCAGATCGATTCTAGGACGGCCTTTTTTGCCAGCACTCATTGAAACCGAGTTCAGTGATCTTGCCCTGCATGCACGAGGCAAGGTGCGTGATCTTTACGCGGTCGGCGAATTCCTGCTGCTGGTGGCCACCGATCGCATTTCGGCGTTCGATCATGTGCTGGCCACAGGCATCCCCGGCAAAGGCAAAGTACTTACCCAGCTTTCGCTTTTCTGGTTTGATTTTCTCAAGGATATCGTTCCCAACCACCTCATCACCGCCGACGTGAGCCAATACCCGAACGACTTGCGGCAATACACAGACGAACTCGATGGCCGCTCCATGCTGGTCAAGCGCGCGCAGATGTTTCCTGTCGAATGCGTAGTGCGCGGCTATCTCTCAGGTTCGGGATGGAAGGACTACCTCGCCTCCGGGAATGTCTGCGGCATTCCCCTTCCGCCAGGCCTGCGCGAAGCCGACAAGCTGCCCGAGCCCATTTTTACTCCGGCTACCAAAAGCCAGGATGGCGAGCACGATGTCAATATCTCCTTTGACGAGATGATCGCGCGTGTCGGTGCGCAGAGCGCCGAGCGACTGCGCAGTTTAACTCTGGCCGTATATAAAAGGGCTTCCGAGTACGCCGAGGAGCGCGGTCTGATCCTTGCTGACACGAAATTTGAGTTCGGCACGCATGCCGAAGGCATCATACTTGCCGATGAGGTGCTCACGCCCGATTCGTCGCGCTTCTGGCCACGCGATCAGTACCAGCCCGGGCGTCAGCAACCCTCGTTCGATAAGCAGTATGTGCGCGACTACCTCGAAAGTATTCACTGGAACAAGCAGGCGCCCGCGCCCGGCTTGCCTGGTGATGTGGTCGCGCGCACGCAAGAAAAGTATCTGGAGGCCTTCCGCTTGCTCACGGGAAGATCTCTCTCGTTGTAGGCCCCGGATGGCACTCATCGACTGGCTGATTCTCGTCGTTCTGCTTATTTCCGTGCTGTCAGCGGCAAAAAACGGCTTTTTTCTGGAGGTGTTTTCTCTCGCCGGCGTAATTCTTGGATTGCTGCTCGCCAGCTGGAACTATCAAAAATTGTTACCCTGGGTGGCACGATGGGTCCACTCATGGCCGGCAGCCGAGGCATTATCGTTCTTGTTGATCGCGCTGGGAGTCATGCTGCTGGCGGGTCTCGTGGGACGAATGATTCGGTGGTCGGTGCATTCGATCGGGCTGGGGTGGGCCGACCGCTTTGTTGGGGCTTGCTTTGGCTTCGTGAAGGGTTGTTTTCTGGTCACGCTGGCCGTGCTGGTGGTCGCTGCATTTCTACCCCAGGCTACTTGGTTTCAGCAGTCCCGCCTTGCGCCGTATTTTTTGACTGCGGCGCACCACGTCTCGATCGTAACGCCTAACGAGTTGGGCGAGCGCATTCGCCAGGGCGTCATCGTCATACGCAACGCTGAACCTGATTGGCTAAAGCCGTCAGCAATTGCAATTCCGCAAGCTGGTTTTTCCGGCCCTCTGTGGCTTCTGAAAGAAAATCGACTCGGATAAAATTCGGGCGTAGGAAAGAGGAATTCTGTGAAACGTGAACTGGATAACCTTGTGACGCAGATGCACGCCGGCGGCATCACCTATAACGAGGCCGTACGTGAATTCAAAAAGCGCTTCTTGCTGGAAGTGCTGGCGCATCACAGGGGCAACCAGTGCAAAGCCGCCAAGGAACTTGGCATGCATCGCAATACACTCAGCCGCACCATTGCAGAACTGGAGCTCGATCCCTCACAAATTCGGGGCGGCCTCAAGCGCCCGTCACGTAGCGAACGTCCTGTATTTGATGTGAATCAGGCAGCGCGCTAGAGGATTGCCCTCGCCGTAGCGCCCTGCCCTGCTTTAATCTAAGTACAAGGCTAACTAAAGAGTGAATTCCCCATCTCCGCATCTGACTGCGTCCGACGCCGCCGCAACGGAGGGCTGTGTCTTTATCCGAGAAGGCTTTCGCTGGGACGAACAGGGCGCTTATCTCTTCGACATCGACGGCACGCTGTTGCGCAGCCGCGATCGCATCCACTTCGACTCATTCTTCTCAAGCGTGCGCACCGTGATGGGCCGCGAACTTGTGCTCGACGGCGTCACCCTGCACGGCAACACTGACCCCGGCATTCTCCGTGAGGCTTTCCGCCTGGCCCATGTGGAAGACGCGCACTGGCAGCCACATCTCGAAGCGGTGCTTGAGAACATGCGCCTTAATGTGGCGGCCCGCCGCTCGGAGATGAACCTGGTCAAGATGCCCGGCGTCGATGAAACTCTTGCTTACCTTCAGGGCAAGGGCGCGGCGCTCGGAGTGGCCACCGGCAATCTTGAATCGATAGGCTGGCTCAAGATCGAAGCTCTCGGTCTGCGTCACTGGTTCACATTCGGCGGATTCAGCGACAATTACGGTGTTCGTTCTGACATGATCGCTCACGCCATGCGTGTGGCGCAGCGCCATGCCGGCGCCGACGCCACGGTTTCGGTCGTCGGCGATACTCCATCCGACATTTCCGCCGCGCGCGCCAACGGCCTGCCCACCATCGCCATCGCCACCGGCAACTTCACCTTCCACCAACTCATGGAGCATGACCCCGAGGTATGCGCTGCCTCGCTCGAAGCGCTACTCCAGACCGTGGACCGCCGTTGCATCGCATGAATCTCAGCAGCATATCCATTCTTACTCTGGCCGTTGCACTTGCTGCGGGCTCTGGTGCTAACGCGCAGCAAGAGGCGCCCGTCGCCGGACAGCCTGTGGCGAAGGCAGAGCAGGCTCCGCCGCAAAAGCCGCCCTCGGCACGAGAGCTGCGCGAGGGGGAGAAGGTCTATCTCGCGGGTGCGAAGGCCCTCGATCATGAAGACTTCAAGACTGCGGAGAAAGACTTCGAGAGCGCGGTTGAGCTGGTCCCCGGCAAGCCGCAATACCAGGCTGCGCTGGAGATCGCACGACAGCACCAAGTCACGGCTCTTGTGCAGGCGGCGGACAAGGCGAAACTTCTCGGCCGCTCCGACGAAGCGCGTACCGATCTCATCGAAGCCTTCCATCTTGACCCAAACAATCCGATGATCGCGCAACATATCGATGAAATTGCTCACGATGCCGTGGAAACTGCTCACGACGCCGCGACCGATATCGGACAACGCTATGCGGAAGCGGATGCCGCTGGGGCGCCCATCGAGCTCGCCCCGGCGCAGACGCGCCGCAGCTTTCATCTGCGCACGAATGCGAGCGACCTTCTTCGCCAGGTGCTGGCTGCCTACGGAGTCACACCCACGCTCGACAACTCGGTCAAGAACCAGAGCGTAGGCTTCGATGCGGACGACGTCGACTTCAATGAGGCCGCCCGCATGGTCAAGCTGGTCACCAAGACGTTCTTCGTTCCACTCGACCCCAGCCGCGTGCTCGTCGCCGAGGACACGAAGGACAATCGCACCAGATATGAACGGCTCGCAGTGGAAACTGTCTACTTCCCGGGCCTCACTCCCACCGAGATCAGCGATATGGGCAACGTCGCGCGCAATCTTTTCGATGCACAACAGACAACTGTTTCGCCGGGCAACTCCACGCTTACGGTACGCGCCCCCGTCGGCAAGATGGCTGTCCTCAATTCCACGCTTGCCGAGATGCTCGACGGCCGCAGCGAAATCCAGCTCGAAGTGCGACTGTATAGCATCGCCAAGACGCGCGCGTTGAACATCGGGGTCCAGCTACCGCAGCAGACTACGGTCTTCAATGTGCCGTCTGAACTGAACAGCTTCCTGGCGAATAACCAGAGCCTGGTTCAGCAGATCATCTCCAGCGGCCTGGCCAGCTCCGGTGACTTCGCAGCCATCGCCGCCATCATCATTGCTTCCGGAGCAGCCACCGGTTCGATCCTGAGTCAGCCCTTTGGGGTCTTTGGCGGAGGCAACACGCTTACCGGCGTCACGATCGGCGGAGCCACCGCGAATCTTTCCCTCAACTCGTCAGATACGCGCGCGCTCGACAACATCACCCTGCGGGTGTTGGACCAGGAAGAGTCGACCATCCGCGCCGGCACACACTACCCCATCATCACGTCCACCTACTCGAATCTGGCGGGCAGTTCGCTCGCCATCCCCGGACTTTCCTCGGCCGGCATTTCGAGCGCGCTGGCCGGACTCGGAATCGGAGGAACCGCGCTCTCAACCACCAGCCAGACGCTTCCCCAAGTGCAGTACGAAGATCTCGGACTCTCGCTGAAGGTAAAGCCCTACGTTCAGAAACAGCGCGACGTTACACTCAACCTCGACCTCAAGATCGATTCGCTCTCGGGCACCACGCTCAACGGCAACCCGGTGCTCGACAACCAGCAGTACACATCCATCATCACGCTCCGCGAGGGCGAAAGCGCGCTGGTCGTCAGCGCAATGTCGAAACAGCAGTCAAGAGCAGTGACCGGAGTTCCCGGCCTCAGCGATCTCCCCGGCTTTCAATCCACCACCAACAATCAGACGGAGAATGACTTTTCGGATCTCCTCATCCTCGTCACGCCGCATATCGTGCGCGAGGCCCATAAGCAGGAGGCTGGCCGCATGTTCCTGCTTCCCGTTCATCCATAGCTGAGCCAGCAGAAGCGACCTGGAGGCGACCCCTACCCCGCCTGTTTTGGTTCCCATTTCTGCACTTCATTGATATTGCTTGGTTTAAGGGAAGCAGAGCGAGCCCGCTCTTGACCTGTGCTGATTCCCTGCCGGTTACGATGGCCCGGGGATGGATTCGGAAAAGCGCCGCCCCTTTGCGAGACCCGGGACATTGCCACTGCTAACGAGGACGGACCGGTTCGACCACCACCGCAAGAACCCCTAGACGCGCATCGAACGCGCGCGTCCTGGGGCCTCGCAGGTTCCGCGTGCCTCGGTTCAGGCATTCGTTCCGCCATCAACGGTCAGATTCGCCCCGGTGATGTAGGAAGACTCCGGACCGGCGACGAACGCCACCAACGCGGCGACCTCGTCGACGCTACCGTAGCGGTTGAGCGCTGTGGCAGCCTTCTGCGGCGCCGCCCAATCGCCTGCGGCTGGATTTAAATCCGTGTCGATGGGACCCGGCTGCACGTTATTGACCGTGATGCCTCGGCTACCGACTTCTCTGGACAATCCCTGGGTAAACATCTTCACCGCGCCTTTGGTGGCGGAGTAGGGAACGAGTCCCGGTGTCATCATGCGCTCGCCTACGCACGAGCCGATCGTAATGATGCGGCCGCCGTCGTTCATGTGCTTCAGCGCCGCCTGTGTCGTGACGAAGACGCCGCGAATATTGATGTCAATGATGAGGTCCAGCTCTTCAAGCGTCGTCTCCTCGAACTTTTTCGGAATGGCCGTGCCGGCATTGTTTACCAGCACATCAAGCGCGCCAAAGGTCGCGACAGTCTTTTCGACCGCGGCTGTGACGGCTCCGGCATCGGTGGCGTCCGCCTGGATTGCGATTGCCTTTCCACCATTACCTTCAATCGCTTGGACCACGGCAGCGGCCGCGTCTGCACCCTTGGTGTATGTGATGGCCACGCTCGCTCCATCCGCGCCCAAACGCTTCGCGATCGCTGCGCCAATGCCCCGGGAAGCACCGGTAACGAGTGCCACTTTGCCAATTAACTTAGACATCCGATCTCCTTTGGCTTTCTGAATAATTTTTCTATGAATGATTTCACCTAACTGCGATCCAGCCAGGATCTTAGTCCATAATCCGATGGGCCGTTCCTGGAATCAGATTCGGCAATTTGGGATATAGGCCATCGGTAACGTGAGGTCGGCTAGCGTTTGCCGATGCGTCTTCCATCGTCTGGACATAGAACGGTCTTTTCAGACAAAGGAATCACCCGAAGAGCTGAGTCTCGGATTACCACGCTCTCAGGACGTTAGGCGCCCAGATACATCACGTGAACGTACGTGCCGAGGCGGACGTTGTAGGCCAGATACCAGCCCGGATGGTCGGGGTCTTCGTAGATCACGATGTCATCGGAATCCCAGAGCCAGCCGTTGACGTAGGCCAAGTCAAACGGGGCGACGTTGAAGTAGAATCCACCGAACCAGAAGCGGTTGGGACCGCCGCCACGCAGGCGCCACACATGTTCGGGTCCAAAGCCGCCGCTAAAATGACCATGCTCCCAGGGATGATCGAGGTGATAGTGAGGATCATTCGGTCCTGAGTCATGCCCTATCCATGTGCCGTTTGAGTGGACGTGGGGAGCGTTGGGATGTCCGGGGTGGTCGCTGAAGTTGCGATTGGGCTCGGTATGCGGAGTGCCATGGTAAGGCGCGGGGCCGTTGGCGGGAGGATGTCCTCCGCTGTAGTGGCTTCCTCCAGCAGGCTTCTGCGCCAATGCCGGAAGTGAAATGAGCAGCAATGCTGCCAGCAGCCCGAAGAGCTTTCTCATACGTGCCTCCGTACGGTACGTCTGTATGTGACGTGCGAAGCACGTGAAAAGTTGGCTAACGAATCGCACTGGAGTCAGGGGCCCGTTAACGCGCCCTAGTTCCGTCGGCGCGCCACTTCGTCGTACAGCGCCACATACTCAGCAGCCGGCTTCTTCCAAGAGTAGTCCTGGGCCATGCCCTTGCGGATAATCGTAGTCCAGGCACCCTTGTCGTTGTAGAAGACCGCGAGAGCGCGATCGATGGCGGCGAGAAAGTCGTCCGGATTGTATCCATGGAACTTGAAGCCGGTTCCCATGCGTGTCTCCGCGTTCCATTCTTCGACAGTATCGTCGAGGCCGCCGGTCGCACGGACGATGGGCACGGTTCCATACTTGAGGCTGTACATCTGGTTCAACCCGCTGGGCTCGTAACGCGAAGGCATGAGGAAGATGTCGGATCCCGCCTCGACCTTATGCGCGAGTATCTCGTCGAAGGCGATGCGAACCGAGATCTTGCCTTGGAAACGATCCTGTAGGGAGCGGAAGAGACCTTCGTAATAGGGCTCTCCCGTACCGAGCACAACCACGAATACACCCCTGTCGAGCAAGCGGTCGGCGATCTGGGCAATAAGGTCGAAACCCTTCATCGTTGCGAAGCGCGACACGATGCCCAGTACCGGGGTCGCCTCGGGGATCTGCGCCGCGCCAAAGGCGTGCAGCAGATCGCGGCGGCATTCAGCCTTGCCCGCGAGGTTCTCCGGCGTGTAGTGCGCGGCGATGTTGTGGTCGGTGGCAGGATTCCACAGGGTGTAATCCACCCCGTTCAGGATGCCGCGCAGATCAGAGGCGCGCTTACGCAGAACACTGTCGAGGCCGCTGCCGAACTCCGGTGTCTGGATCTCCTCGGCGTACTTGCGGCTAACGGAGGTGATGGCGTCGGAGTAGACGATGCCACCCTTCAGGAAGTTGAAGGTATCGTAATACTCCATGCGATCCACCGTGAACAGATCCCAGGGCAGCAGCAGGCGCTCCGTGGTCTGCGGAGGGAACCATCCCTGGTAGGCGGCGTTGTGGATGGTGAGGACGGTTCCGGCGTTGCGCAGTGCGGGGTCGAAGTAGTAGACGGTGCGCAGGTAGACGGGGATCATCGACGCCTGCCAGTCGTGGACGTGGAAGATGTCGGGGACGCCGAGCTGCTTGGTAGCTTCGAGCGTCGCGCGGCAGAAAAGGCCGAAGCGCTCCCAGTTATCCAGATATTCGCCGGTCTCCGTTCCGTAAGGCGCTTCGCGGTCGAAGAGCTCCGGGCAATCGACGAAGTGGAACTGCACACTCTCGTGTATCCCCCCGTCGAGAATGGTCACGAAGCGGTTGTAGTACGTGAAGGGGATGGTCAGACTACGGATGAGCGGCTTCTTTTCCGGAACGCGCTCGCGGACCTGCGCATAGTAGGGCAGATAGACGGTCACGCGATGGCCAAGACGCGCGATCTCGCGCGGCAGAGCGCCGATGACGTCGGCCAGACCTCCGGTTTTGACGTAAGGGGCGCATTCCGAGGCGGCGAAGACGATGTGCATGGCGATGTGACTCCAGTGTTTGTCTT
The DNA here is from genome assembly GCA_049588475.1 of Silvibacterium sp. Classification (GTDB taxonomy): domain Bacteria; phylum Acidobacteriota; class Terriglobia; order Terriglobales; family Acidobacteriaceae; genus Silvibacterium. The sequence continues at coordinate 25,653 of JBAVYX010000012.1, forward strand.
TATGATCGAGAGAGAGCAGTTAAGTCGCGTGGGCCAGAGTCAGTCTATCTTGGCTTCCAACAAGCGGCAACGCGAGGTGAAGAAGCCTGAAACATAAGCCCAAACTGGGACAGAATTTTCTGGTCGACCCGGCGGCCTGTGTGGCCATTGCCGATTCGCTCGGCGATGTTGGGGAGCGGACGGTGGTCGAGATCGGACCGGGCGGAGGGGCGATTACGGAGGTCCTCAGCCGCCGCGCGGGGCGGTTGGTGGCGATCGAACTCGACCGTGAGCTTGCGCCGAGGCTGCGGGCGCAGTTCGCAGACACGCCCTCGGTTGAAGTCATTGAGGCGGATGTTCTCGCCGTCGACCTTGACTCGCTTCGGCGGGATGAAGAACGATTATTGGTGGTTGGCAACCTTCCCTATTACATCACTTCAGATATCCTGCTGCGGCTCTTTCATTTCCATGCGTCGATCGCGCGAGCGGTGGTGATGGTGCAGCGCGAGGTCGCGGATCGAGTGGCTGCGGTTCCGGGAACGCGCGACTACGGGTGGCTCTCGGCGACGACACAACTCTATGCTCGCGTGGAGCGCGTGCTGACCTTGCCGCCGCGCGCCTTTCTACCTCCACCGGAAGTGCATTCAACCGTTCTGCGGCTGACCATGCAGCCGCGCTTCGCAGAGCTTGGCGTGGAGCGTGACGAGTTTATCGCTTTCCTCAAGCAATCCTTTGCCCAGAAGCGCAAGACGCTCGCCAAGAATCTGCGCGCGGCGGGATTCGATGGGGCTGGTGTTGCGGAGGCGTTAAAATCGGCTGGGATTCCGCCGATGGCTCGCGCGGAGGAACTGGGTCTGGAGCCGATGGCCGCGCTTTGGAAGGGGTTCGAGGGGCGGTAACGAAAGCCAGGTGCATAGGGTGATGGGGAATTCGCCCGTACCATCAGTCAAACCTTCAGCGGCCTCCCTCCCATGATTGGCACGACGGTCTCGCACTACCGCATCCCCGAGCAGTTGGGCGACGGTCCTGGTGACGCCCGAATCCGAACGGCATTTTTGGGGGTCATGGTAGCTTTATTCATCGTGTGTTCGTATGGGCGGGTTAAAGTGTGTGTTTTCAGGAAAGGTGAACGATGGACGCGGAAAGCTCGGATCTGGATCTGAAACAGAGCGCCTACAAAGCGGCAGTTGAGACGTGGATCTCCGCTATTAAGGAAGAAGAAGCTCTTGCCTCGGGAGAACATTCGGTGGCCGAAGTGGATCAGTGGGAAGAGGCGGGTTACCGGGAAGAAGAGCTCCGGAAGAAAGCCAAGACGGCGAAGAAACAGTATGAGGACGCGCTCCGGTTAGAATTTTTTGACTTCTAGCCTAGGACGATGGACCTGCCAACAGCACTAAAATGACCATGTCCGAAAACCGCGAGTTTGTCTCGCTCAAGAGTGCGAGAATCGGGTTATGGAATCGCCCGGTCGTGAAGTTTGTTATCGTGCTCTCCAAAGTAGAGATTCTCGTTTTGATGGCCTGATCTTCGTCGGTGTCACTTCGACAGGGATCTATTGCCGTCCCGTGTGTCCAGCACGAACCGCCAAGTTTGAGAATTGCAGATTCTTCGCTTCAGCCGCAGCGGCCCAGGATGCAGGTTTCCGGCCTTGTCTGCGCTGCCGGCCGGAGACGGCTCCTGATCTGGCTTCTTGGCGCGGAACTTCGAATACGGTTTCTCGCGCACTCGCCCTTATCGCTGATGGTGCCCTCGATGGCGAGGGGAATACCGTTGAAAAGCTGGCGGAACACCTGGGCATGGGTGAACGTCAATTGCGTCGCCTGTTCCTTCAGCACCTTGGAGCATCGCCTATTTCGGTTGCGCAAACGCGGCGAGTGTTGTTTGCGAAGCAACTCATCCATGAGACCCGGATGCCCATGACCGAAGTTGCGATGTCGGCTGGATTCGGCAGCTTGCGGAGATTCAACGAAACATTTCTCGACCTCTTCCATCGTCCCCCCAGCGCTTTGCGCAGAAAGAACTCCGCGAAACTCGAAGAGAAGAACGTGGTACTGCGGCTTCGCTACCGTCCGCCTTATGACTGGGACAGTATGCTCGCGTATCTCGAGGCGCGTGCGATTCGCGGCGTCGAAGTTGTGGATAGCGGACGCTACCTGCGCACAGTTGAGGTGGACGGAGCGATGGGAAGCATTGAGGTGATTCACCTGCCTGATCGCCAGAGCCTTGGCGTCAGCATCCGCTTCCCTGACGTGCGGTCATTACCAGCGATCGTTGTCCGGGTACGGCGTCTGTTCGATCTTGGAGCAGACATCGAGACGATCAATGATCATCTGTCCGGCGACCCGGTGCTAGCTCCATTGGTGGCGCAACGGCCGGGGTTGCGGGCTCCCGGCGGCTGGGACGGTTTCGAGATTGCGATACGCGCCGTGCTGGGCCAGCAAATCAGCGTGGCCGCGGCACGCCGAATGGCCGGGCAACTGGTCGCTCTTCACGGTCGCGCCGTGCCGACATCCTTTCTGCTCCACCGAGCTTTGTCTCACGTATTTCCGACGGCGCAGCGACTAGCTTCGGCTTCCTCCATCGGATTGCCTATGCCGGCGGCGCGTTTGACGGCATTGAAGGCGATCGCCGGGTCGGCACTGGCCGATCCGAATCTTTTTCGTCCCTTTGGCAGCATTGAGGAAACCGTTATGCGTTTACGAACGATTCGCGGGGTTGGCGAATGGACCGCACAGTACATCGCCCTTCGCGCTGTCCGCGAGATGGACGCATTTCCGGCGAGTGACGTTGGACTCCTCCGCAGCGTGGCTTTGATGGACGGAGAAAAGACAACGCCTGCGCACCTGGTGAGTCGCGCCGAAATCTGGCGACCGTGGCGTGCCTATGCAGCGCAGCATCTTTGGGCTGCTCATGGAACACACATCAACGCATTTACCAACCCAGAAAGGATAAGACTATGAATCTCGCCTCCAAATCTATCGAGTCCCCTGTTGGGAAACTAAAACTAGTCGCGAGTGACCAGGGTCTGGTGGCCATTCTTTGGGAGAAAGACCGTCCAGGCCGGGTGCGTCTGAGCGAACTGGTTGAGAACGAGCAGCATCCCGTTCTTGTTGAGACGGAACGGCAGCTGGGAGAATATTTCGCCGGGAAACGAACAACGTTTTCCGTCGCTCTCGATATGCGGGGTACTCGTTTTCAGAAAGATGTGTGGGAAGCCTTGCTGGCCATACCCTTTGGAGAAACGAGAAGCTACGGACAGCTCGCGAAACAACTCGGCAACCCTCGGGCGACACGAGCTGTCGGCGCCGCGAACGGAAGAAATCCGCTCTCCATCATCGTGCCTTGCCATCGCGTCATTGGATCGTCCGGAAAACTCACTGGCTTTGCCGGCGGCCTGGACGCGAAAGCCCACCTGCTCAGCCTGGAGCAATAGGCCGGCTCGCCAGAAACATCAGGTTCGGTCTTGTGCACCGTGATAAAGCCGCAAGACTTCGATGGTCTGCTCCTTCACACCATCAATAGCGACATAAGGCAAGGGCGCGCAAAGAGAGTTTCTCGGGTGTCCTCTTCGCTTCCGGTCCGGCCACGGTGCGGCGAATGCTTCAATGAATGGACCGTCTCGTAGAGCTTCCGCATGGTGGCTTGGCGAAAGTGTGGGTGATGCTCTTTGAGGTAATCGCGGATATTCTGCAAATCCGCTGCAGCGGCGGGGTCCAGTGAATGCGCATTTACAAGCCCAATATCTCTTCGAAGCGGGCATCCCTCTCTTCTTCTTCGATGAACTCGCCCCGGTTCGCCTGGGCGCGATACCTTTCCGCACAACGGCACGAAAGCGGGTGTTCCCTTGGCGCAAACGCAATGCGGCTTCTTTCACCAGACGCGCTGGGTCTGTCGCTGCGGTGGTGGCGATTTTCGAGCTGCGCTTCCTGTTCAGGCGCGAAATATATTTCCGTGGCCTTCAGGCTACGGAAAACCTCGCGTGCGGCAACGCTGATTCATGGTTACTCCTACCACGATAACAACATTGAAGTTGGCAGTGGGAGACACATAAACCCACGTCCAAAATGCGGGCTGGGGGTATCCGTCGCGGTTCTCTGAGAAAATGGCAGCATTATGGCTGGCGACCTTCGTGTGGGCGTGATCGGATTTGGTTTGGCGGGACGGATTTTTCACACCGCTGTAGTGGCTGCGACTCCAGGGCTGGAACTGGCCGCGATCGTGCAGCGGAGCGGTGACGAGGCGGCGAGGGCTTATCCCGGAGTGAAGATCGCGCGGTCGATCGAAGAGATGCTGGAGGATCGGACGATCCGGCTGGTGGTGGTAGGCACTCCAAGCTTCTCGCACTACGAGCATGCCGAGCAGTGTTTGCGGGCCGGGCGAAATGTGGTGATCGACAAGCCGATCACACTGACGTCGGATGAGACACGCAAACTGATCGATCTTGCACAGGAGCACAAGCTGCTGGTGACCGCATATCAGAATCGGCGTTGGGATGGTGATTTTGTGACGCTCAAGCAGGTGCTGGCGTCGGGCGAGTTGGGGCGGGTGGTGAGCTATGAGTCGCACTTCGACCGCTACCGGGCCGAGCCGAAGCGCGATGTGTGGCGCGAGAGCGGCGGACCGGGTGGGGGGATCCTATTTGACCTGGGGCCACATTTGATCGATCAGGCGACGACGCTCTTTGGCGACCCCGAAAGCGTGTTTGCGGATGTGCGGATCGACCGCGAGGGCAGCGTGGTGGATGATGCGTTTGATCTGCAGTTGAAGTTTCCCTCGGGCATCACGGCGCTGCTGCGCTCGACGCTGACGGCTTGCACGCCGGGTCCGCGATTCGTTGTGCATGGGACGCGGGGCAGCTTTGTGAAGTGGGGGCTCGATCCGCAGGAGGATCAGCTGAAGGCCGGGGCGAAGTTTGGCGATCCGGGATTTGGCGAGGATCCGGCGAGTCTGTGGGGCGAACTGCATGTAGTGGGCAAGCCCGCACAGCGGGTGAAGACGGCAGCGGGAGATTATCGCGGGCTATATGCGAATGTCCGCGACGCGCTGCTGGGCAAGGGCGAACTCGAAGTGAAGCCGGAGCAGGCCTGGCGGACGACGCGGCTGATTGAGTTGTGCCGGGAGTCGAGTGATTTGGGGCGAAGGATTGCGTCCAGGGGCAGGGCGTAGGGTTCAGGGGGTAGGGTGTAGCGCGGACGGCAGCACTGGCGAAGTTGCTGCGATGAGGCCATGCGCTGGAAACTTAGGCCAGGTGAGGTGCAGGATGTATGGTATGGTGTCGAAGGTTACGTCGACCTGGAACGAATTGGCCTTGCTCCACTGGTCTTCGGTGAGGGCGTAGTTAAAGACAACCATGCCCTGGGACTCGCCTCCGGGCGGAATCTCGGAATGGCGAGGAAGCTCGGGCTGGCGGTAGGTGTCAAGGTCCGGGTAATAGTGGAAGACCTTATCGAAATCGACCGATGAGGCGGCGTAGCTTTTATAGTCGGTGTCGCCGACCTTGACGACTCCCGATAGATCCATGACGGACAAAGGCTTCTCGGATAGATTGCGCACTCTTATCGGGACCAGCACGAGCAGGGTGTTGCCCGCCGGAACGGCTGCCGCAAGAGTGGCCCGGGTGGCTTGGGGTTGCGGCTGATAGAGCGAGACGGCGGTCAGTTCGCCCTCGGCCGTGGGCGGCACGCGATTGACATAGACATAGCTCGCTATCACCAACAGGACGAACACGGCCGCGATGCCCGCCAGCGCAAAAGCGCGGCCGACTCGTATGGAGGGGATCTCCTCGGCGACATTGAACATAAGTAACCCTGCCTGGGTGGAAGAACGAGCGATCGCTACTTGGAGACTATCTCAGATTTGTGAGGATGGAAGGAAAGATTTAAAGGGCAGCCCCTACTGATCTCCCGACATCAAAACTCGACGGCTCGGCGGGGGGATCCGGGGTAGCCAGTTGACTCTCAATATTCGGGCCATTGAGACGAACGTCGCAATGAACGATAATAATTTGTGGTTGATAGAGATATGCAGTTCGCAAATGGTGTCTCTCAACGTCTCCTCTGTCTGACTTGTCCTCAGCGACATTCTGTCTTGAACCAATTCTCAGGACGGGAAACGACACATGGAGCTATGGACGGAATATGAAGGCAGAACGATCGACGGCGCCTTCCCGCTAACAAAACTTTTGCGACCGGAGGGCCGAAGCGCCTTCTTCTCAACCTCGAATGGCAATGGGGTTCCGAGGGTCATAAGGCTGATCGAGTCTCATTTCGACGAAGATGAAATACTGGCCCGCTGGCGTCGAATAGCAACGCTGGACAATCCAAATGTTCTGAAGCTGGACGAATTTGGCCAGGTAGTGCTGGATGGGACTTCGCTGGTATACGCCGTGATGGAGCCTGTCGAGGCCAACCTTGGCGAGGTGCTGAGTGGGCAGCGCCTGACGGTCGAAGAAACCCGTCAGCTTGCTGCCAGCCTGGTCGCAGTTCTTCAGACTCTCCACACGCATGGCTTTGTCCATGAACATGTCGAAGCCGCCAACGTGTTTGCCGTGGGCGAGGTTGTGAAGCTCCGGAGCGATTGCATCCGTGAGGCTCCTGAGGGCGAGGAAGGCCGCGAGCTGAAGAGACGGGACGTCCACGACCTCGCCGTGGTTCTGTTGCAAGCGTTGACACAGGAGCGGACTCTGGAGGCGTCAGCACCCGATCTTCCGCTCCCCGCCCCGTTCGATCAGATGGTCCCGAAGGGCATGAGCGGGGAGTGGGGAGTGGTAGAGATGGCTGCCGCGCTGGAGCCGGTTGCTCCCCCGCCAAATCCTGATCGGACTCCTTCTTCACCAGTTCGAACGGCTCCGGTGGAATCGAAAATTGTTGCCCCATCACAGTCCGCGGATCCGATTCGTGTTCCTGCAGATAGGGGCGCGCGTAACGCTGGTCCAGCAACTCGATGGATAGGTGTGGTTGGACTTGCGGTGGTGGTGCTCTTTTTGTGGCTTGGAAAGCACTTTCTGGATAATCGATCCGCGAATCCGACTCCTGCTCAGCAACAGAACTCAACTCAGCCACCGGTCGCGGATAGCCACGCGAGTGCTCCAGCCACGACGAGTGTTCCAGCCACGACGAGTGCTCCAGCCCAGACAGCCAACGCTCCACGAAATCAGAACGATGAGGTGGCGGGAGTCCATGCTCAATGGCGTGTGGTTGCCTACACGTACAACCATGAAGATCAGGCGCAGCACAAGTCTGCGACGATTTCTAAGCGGTATCCAGAGCTTCGCCCCGAGGTGTTCACACCCACTGGACAAGCGCCGTACCTGGTGACGATCGGTGGGGCGATGAGCCGGGATGAGGCATTCGCGCTGGCCACGAAGGCGCGCATCGAAGGACTTCCCTCGGACACCTATGCGCAGAACTACAGTGGCAAAGGACGCTAAAGGAATTCTGCAGTGTTTGCCGGCTGGAAGCCTCCGCAGAGAAGGCGCACTTCAGAACCTTGAAGAGAGGGCTGGTTACTTGACACCATTGCTGGGGTTCCAGGAGCCTTGCAGTTTGCGGACGTAGAGGATCTGGCCTGTGTGATAGGCGTTGTGCGTACTGATGTTCGCGATCGTCGGTGCGATCTTCACCAGCGTGGTGTCGTCGGCGTGGGCGACCAGGTCTTCGAGGGCGGTGAGGACAGCGTCAAGATCGTGTACGGTTTTGGTCCATGTGGCAGCGTCGAACTGGTTGAAGGTCTCGTCATTGTTGCTGGGGACCGGCGGAGCCTTCTCGCCCTTGAGCTTGGCGAGGGAGTTGGTGTTCCAGAAGAGCAGATGATAGGTCAACATTCCCACGGAGTGGTTGGCGTTGGGGTCAACCTTACCGGCGGCGTTGGTCGGGACCCACGTTGCCTGGTCTGCAGTGAGACCCGCAACAGCGGTGTTGACCGGGACGAACCAATCGGCCTGGTTGTGCGTCGAGCGGAGCTGGGAGAGCAGTATGCTGCGCAGCGTCGGCGGAGGCTGCGGGGGCTTCGCTGCCTGGGTTCGCGCGAGCGTGGTTACCAGAGTTGCCGCGAGAAGTAGTATGGGGAGACGGAGCAGCGAAGGAGTAAGTCGGCGCGTCATGCGGGAATTGTAGCTTGCAGGTTATGGGTCATGCATGGCTTTGGCACGATTTTCTGCGAGAAGAATTTCATGGGATCGTGACCGTCTATTGCTCGCCCTTCCCTGCCCCGTGCTTCCCTTCTTTGATCTTCCGGATTTCGTCCATGCGCTGGGCGAAGAGCTTCTCGCGGCCTTCGGCCGTGGGATGGTACCAGGTGCGATCCTTGAGACTCTGGGGGAGGCACTCCATGGCGGCGATGCGGTCCGCCTCATCGTGCGCGTACTGGTAGCCCTTGCCGTATCCCATGGACTTCATCAAACCCGTGGGAGCGTTGCGCAGATGCAGTGGAACGGGCTCGGCGCGAGTGGTTTCGATCTCAGAGAGGACGTCTCCGTAAGCGGTGTACAGCGCGTTCGATTTTGGCGCGAGGGCGAGGTAGACAGCGGCCTGGGCAAGCGCGAGATCGCCTTCGGGCGAGCCGAGGAAATCAACGGCATCACGCGCGGATAGGGTTAGGTTGAGGGCTTCCGGAGCGGCAAGGCCGATGTCTTCGACGGCCATCCGCACGAGGCGGCGGGAGATGTAGAGCGGGTCTTCACCGGCCTGGAGCATGCGGCCCAGCCAGTAGAGGGAGGCATCGGCGTCGGAGTTGCGGATGGATTTGTGCAAGGCGGAGATGAGGTTGTAGTGCTCCTCGCCCTGCTTGTCGTATAGCAGGACGCGCTGTTGCAGAGCTTCGACGGCAATGTCTCTATCCATACGCTTTCGATCGCGCGCTGCAGCGAGCTTGGCGGCAACTTCGAGGGCGTTGAGCGCGTTACGGGCATCCCCGCTGGAGTAAGACGCGATGGTGCGCAGAGCTTCTTCGTCGGCGACGATGTGAGTATCCCCGAGACCGCGGGCTGGGTCAGTCAACGCGCGTTGAAGGAGGGTAAGAACTTCGTCTTCGGTGAGGGCGTGGAGCGTGTAGACGCGGCAGCGGGAGAGCAGCGCGGAGATGATCTCGAAGGAAGGATTCTCAGTCGTCGCGCCAATCAGGCGGATGGTGCCGTGCTCAACATAAGGCAGGAAGGCGTCCTGCTGGGCTTTGTTGAAGCGGTGAATCTCATCGATGAAGAGGATCGTGCGGGAGCCGTATTTGGCCGCCTTTTCGGCATCGGCCATGACCTGCTTGATCTCCTTGATACCGGAGAGGACGGCGGAGAACTGGATAAAGGTGGCGCGAGTGGTTTCGGCGATGATGCGGGCCAGCGTGGTTTTCCCGACGCCGGGCGGACCCCAGAAGATCATCGACGCCGTATCGTCGCGCTCGATCTGCACACGCAGCGGCTTGCCGGGAGCGAGAATATGCTGCTGACCGACGAATTCATCGAGGGTGCGGGGGCGCATGCGCTCGGCAAGCGGGGCGGCGACGGGTCCGGTCTGGCCGAGGTCTGGAGTCGGGTCGAAAAGGCTCATGGTCCGCGGAGTTCCGCGGGAATCAGTGTACGGGAGATGCTTACGTTTTAGCTCGGGATATCGCCGTCGCCGCTAAATCGGAAGCACGGTTAGACGGGAAGTAAAGATAATCAGCCTTTCGCCGGCTCGCAGAAGCCGGATGAGTGTTGCCTTCCTCAGCGTCAGCCTCTCAATGCGGTTTACCGGTTGCAGTTCCGGTCGGAACCGAAACGGGCGCAGTCGTGCTGTGCGTGTCCATGATCGAGCCAGAGGAGATCGTGGAGCTCGGTCTTCCCGGTGTAGAGGGCTCCTCATACCTCGGTCGGGATGCCGAAAATGCTCCCCCACTGACAGGTCGCTCACCGCCCTGAGCGGTCGCAGGAGGGCCAAGGTAGACGGGCGTATTCAGGGTGCCGTGGTGCACTACCTGGTCCGAAATCCGATCCAGCTTTCCGAAGCTGCCGCGGGGGATTCCCAGTCCCGCGGAGTCCTTCTGAAAGACAAAATTCTGTCGAGAGGAGCCGAAATCCGAAGGGGTGAGCGGTTTGAGGTTCACCCGCACCAGTGTTGATTGACCTGGAGACGGCGGACGCCCTGGGGCCTGAGGAAGACTGGGAAGCTGACGATTCATCGTCATCAATGCCGGCGCATTGTTCAGGCCATTCCATGAGCTGCCCGGCTGCCATCCCCAGCCGGCGCCCGGGCATGAGATCCAGCTGCCAGAATGGAACGGGGTCCATCCCCACGGATACGGGGATACCCACGAGTAGCCCGCGCCGGAATACCAGGCCCAGGTACCATTGGCGAACGGATCCCACCCCGCGCTGACGAAGTATGGCTGCCACATGGAACCGCATCCCGGAGCATTCACAAAGTTTCCGTAGTAAAGCATGTCGCCAATGCCGTAGCTGTAAGCCGAGTTTCCGAATGCGCTCAGGCTCTGGTTTTGACCTGCAAAGCTTTGGTGGTACTGGGCGCCCTTCTGATCCCAGGAATCGAAGGGCTCTGAGGCCACGTATTTTGCGACCACAGGCGGATTCTGATTTGCCAGATCGAAGGTGAAAGCCTTCTTCCTGCCGATCGCTGTTGTACCCGAGGGGCCCTCGACGCTGGCTGCGCCATCCATCACAGCAAGGGTGGCCGCGGTTGGTTCTAGCTGCAGGCGGATGTGGCTGGACGGCTGAAGACGAACCCTCTGCTGGCCGAAGATCAGAGTGAACTCATTGCCCTTAGTAGGCGCGAGGCTCACATATACCATGCCCTTCTGGACATTCACGGTGGATGCTTTGGCACCGGAGGGAAGCAGTTCAAGCTGGGGGAATTCAACCAGAGAGTCCGTGGCCACGCGTAGCGTGCTGTTGTCTTCGAACTCGACTTCGGCCACGCCTGTGGCAGTCTGGAGCCGGGCTCGCTCGATGATCGGGATATTCGCCATTGCGCCTTCAAAACCCACGCCGGTATTGCGGTCAAGCTGTACGGCGCCTTTCACCTCGCTGAGGCGCACAATCCGCACTTTGGAGTTGGGGTTAACCGGAGTTGAGTCCTGCGCGGTGGCAACCGGACCGGCTGCGTCGCTTGTCGAAGTCTGTGCGGGTGCAGTGGTCTGCTGCGCCGACAATGCGGTCGCGATCAACGCAAGCGCCATCAGAGCTGTCGCGGTAGTTCTGGAATTCGTATGCATGTTCGCCTCCTTCATTCCGTAGCAGGGACGTTCGATTGAAGAAGAAGTTCGAACAGACATAAAGGCGGCCCCGCCAGAAGAACGTGTCGACTTACAGCGCTATTGTCTTTTGCGCTTTTGCAGGGATGCTAGCACCGCAGGCCAAAGATAGCCAGCACATTGCGTATAGGAATTCGACCCGCTGAAAAGCCTGGAACTGTTCCGGAGAAATTCGAAGAGGGATGTAAGCGATGAGCATCAGTCGATATCCACGTTGCCCGCTCTCTCCTTGACAGCTTAGGAGTGATTGCGCTAGTCTCCTAACCATCTTAGGAGGAGTACATGACCGACCAGGCACAGCTTCTTCCCGGCACTCTCGATCTCCTCATTCTGAGGACAGTATCTCTCGGCCCACTGCACGGCTACGGCATTCTCCTGCGCATCGGCCAAATTTCCGGCAACGCCCTACTTATTGAGCAGGGCGCGCTTTATCCCGGCCTGTTTCGCCTGGTGCGGCAGGGACTTCTGAAGGCGAGCTGGGGCACCTCTGAGAATAATCGCCGCGCCAAGTTCTACGAACTCACCGCCGCGGGCCGCAAGCGTTTGCACGAGGAGACAGAAGGCTGGAATCGTCTCGCTGCCGCCATGGCCTCCGCCCTTGCCGTGCAACCGGAGGAAATATGAGACTCCTGGCTTGGCTTCGTGCTCTGGGCGCAAAGTTCTTCCATCATTCTGAGATTGCGGAAGATATGGAAGCGGAGCTTCGCTCGCACATCCAGCTCCGCGCGGATGATCTTGAGCGCTCCGGTTTGAATCGCGCCCAAGCCGAGCGGCGTGCGCGGATCGAGTTCGGCGGCTATGAGAAGTTCAGGGAGGAATCCCATGAAGCGCTCGGCGGCAATTTCATTGAAACCCTCCTGCAGGACATACGATTCAGCCTGCGCTTGTTGCGCAAATCTCCGGGTTTCACCATGACCGCAATTGTGACGCTGGCACTGGGAATCGGCGCAAACGCGGTGGTCTTCAGTGTTATGAACGCCCTGATCCTCCGCCCGCTGAAAGTACCCCACGCGGAGAGCCTCTACGCGGTCGAACGGGGAAGCGATCAGTACATCAACCACTCGTTCCCCGATTACCTCGACTTGCGCGATCGCAACCGCAGCTTTGAAGATCTGGTGGCCTACAACGTCACCGGTGCAGCACTCGATACGGGCAACAATCCTTCCTCAGTCTGGCTTCTGGAAGCGACGGGGAACTATTTCGATGCATTAGGCATCCAGCCCTACCTCGGCCGTTTCTTTCATCGTTCCGATGAGCACGGTCCCAACAGCGCTCCTTATATCGTGCTCACCTACTGGTATTGGCACAGCCACTTTCAGGATGATCGTGGCGTGGTGGGACGCGTTGTTCAGCTGAACAAACATCCTTTCACCATCCTCGGCGTAGCGCCCCCTGACTTTAGGGGAACCCTGTTGTTTCTCTCTCCCGATTTCTGGGTGCCCATCGTGAACCAGGAGCAGGTGGAGGGATTGAATGTTTTGAATGAGCGCGGCAACCGCGGCATTCTCATGGTACTGGGACATCTGAAGCCGGGGGTCACTCAGGCGCAGGCAGTTGCCGATTTGAATTCGATCGGTTCGTACCTCGAAAAGAGCTACCCCAAAGACGATAGCCATATGACCTTTTCCCTTACGAGTCCAGGCCTGGCCGGCGACTGGCTAGGGGGGCCGATGCGGGAATTTCTCACGGGCCTGATGTTACTGGCGGGATTGATTCTGCTGGCGGCCTGTGCCAATCTGGGCAGCCTGTTTGCTGCAAGGGCCGCCGACCGTTCGCGGGAGATCGCATTGCGGCTTGCGCTTGGATCGAGCCGCAGACGCATACTGCGCCAGGTCTTTACCGAGGCAGTGCTGATCTCGCTTATCGGGGGCGCAGTCGGATTAGCGGGCAGCGTCGTGCTGCTGCGCGGGCTGAGCGCGTGGCGGCCACTTTCAACCACGGCCCCCAACTTGACTGTGCCCGTAAATCCCGATGTGAAGGTTTATCTGGTTGCGACACTGCTGGCCGTAGTGAGCGGGTTTCTCTTCGGTGCAGTGCCGGTAAGACAAATCCTCCGCACCAATCCTTATGAGATCGTTAAATCGGGATTGTCACGCAGAGCAGGCAGGCGGATCACGGTGCGCGATCTTCTGCTCGTTGCGCAGATCTCAATCTGTGCGGTGCTGGTCACTTCTTCGATGGTCGCGGTGCGCGGGCTGATCCGCTCGCTGCACAGCAATTTCGGCTTCGAACCACGGAACGCAATGCTGGTAGGCGCCTCCCTCAGCACAGCTGGTTACAGCGGCGACACTCTGCCTGCAATGCAAAAGCGGTTGATTGAGAGCGTGCGGACCATTCCCGGCGTAAAGGCGGTGGGATCGGTTGATCGGCCGCCGCTCTACTTCGGGGCAAACAGTGCGATTGTCTTTACCGACAAGACGATGGATCTGCGCCCGTCGAACGTCGCTGCTGAAGCCATGACGTATAACGTCTCTCCCGGATACTTCGAAGCAGCCCACACAGCGTTGCTGGCGGGAAGAGACTTCACCTGGCATGATGACGAGAACGCGCCACGCGTGGCGGTAGTAAATCGGGAGTTTGCCTCCAGGATCTTTGGCTCAACAACGACCGCCGTGGGCGGATATTACAAGAGGCGAGATGGAACGCGCATTCGAGTGGTGGGGGTTACGGAGGACGGAAAGTATGCGAGCGTTACCGAAGCTCCCCAGCCGGCGATGTTTCTGCCGACCATGCAATCGCCATATGTACGTGGAACGCACATGACTGATTCAACGCTGGTGGTGCGCTTGGACCGTGATCCGCAGCAGGTGGCCGCGGCCATCAAGAGCACCCTGAGTGACCTGGATCCGGGAATGCCGGTGACCATCGAGAAGTGGGACAAAGGGCTGAACGACACAGCTCTGTTCGCCTCCCGGGTCGCAACCGTGGCGCTGGGCGTGATGGGAGTCATGGGCGCGATGCTGTCCATCACCGGCATCTTTGGAATGGCCGCATATTCGGTCAGCAAGCGGCTGCGGGAATTGGGAATTCGCGTTGCCCTCGGAGCGCAGCGTAAGGAAGTGCTCGAGGCCGCGCTAGGTCGCGCTTTCCAGTTGCTGGCTTTTGGTTCGGTAGCAGGCTTGATCCTCGGACTTTTGGCCACCAAGATTCTGGCCTTCATCGTCTACCAGGCAACGCCGCGCGATCCGCTGGTATTAGCCGGTGTCGTTCTGGCCATGGCGCTGCTGGGGCTGGTGGCAACGTGGATTCCGGCACAACGCGCGTTGTCGGTGGATCCGATGATGCTGCTGCGGGAGGAGTGAAATATGAACCTCTTGGCATACCTTCGTTCCCTTAGCGCCAAGTTCTTCCACCACTCTGCGGTTGCGGAAGACACGGAGACGGAGCTTCGCTCGCACATCCAGCTGCGTGCTGATGATCTGGAACGCTCTGGCCTGAGCCGTGCCGAGGCGGAGCGGCGTGCGCGGATCGAGTTTGGCGCCTATGAGCGCTATCGTGAGGAATCCCACGAAGCACTGGGCGGCAATTTCATCGAGAGTTTCCGGCAGGACACCCACTTTGTCCTGCGCTCACTGCGCAAATCTCCGGGGTTCGTCATGGTTGCCGTGCTTACGCTGGCGATGGCCATCGGAGCGAATGCGGTGGTGTTCAGCCTGCTGAATGGCCTGATTCTGCGTCCACTCAACGTGCCTCAGGCGAAAAGTCTGTACATGGTTGAGCGCGGCGAAGACGAAGAGTCCGCGATGCAGTCGTATCCGGACTACATCGACCTGCGCGACCGCAACCGCAGCTTCAGCGGCCTGGTGGCGTACGACATCGACACAGCCGGTGTGGATACGGGCGGCAATCCCTCTTCAGCCTGGCTCTATGAGGCGAGCGGGAACTACTTCGACGAGCTAGGCATTCAGCCGTATCTCGGCCGTTTTTTCCATGCCTCCGATGAGCGGGGCCCGAACAGCGCTCCTTATATCGTGCTCGGCTATGACTACTGGCGGAGTCATTTTCAGGCCGATCGTGCTGTGGCCGGTCGCACGGTTCTGGTCAACAAGCATCCATATACCATTCTCGGCGTGGCGCCACCCAAGTTCCGTGGAACGGAATTGTTCTTCACTCCCGATTTCTGGGTGCCGCTGGTCGACCAGGAGCAGGTTGCGGGCAGCAGCGATCTGAAGGCGCGCGGAACTCGGGGTACCTGGCTGGCAGGACATCTGAAGGCAGGAGTTACGCCTGCGCAGGCCATCGCCGATCTGAACTCAGTCGCCGCGTACCTGGTAAAAAGTTATCCGAAAGACGACGATCGAATCAGCTTTCAGCTGGCGCGCCCGGGTCTGGTCGGCGACCTGCTGGGTCGCCCGGTGCGAGCATTTCTGACGGGACTGACGTTGCTGGCCGGGCTCATCCTGCTGGCTGCCTGCGCCAACCTGGGAAGCCTCTTTACTGCGCGTGCGGCGGACCACTCCCGCGAGATTGCTCTGCGGCTCGCGCTCGGTTCGAGCCGCAGACGGATTGTGCGGCAGATGCTCACCGAAGCCGTGCTCGTTTCGCTCGCCGGAGGAGTTGCCGGATTGATAGGGGCGATCGTGCTGCTGCGCTGGCTGAGCCGCTGGCAGCCCATGGCGAATCTGCCGATCAATAGCCTGCCGGTGAATCCGGATTTGAGTGTTTATGGAATTGTTCTACTGCTGGTACTGGCCAGCGGGCTTCTTTTCGGCATGGTTCCGATCCGGCAGGTGCTGCGCGCCAATCCATGGCAGATTGTCAAATCGGGCTCCAGTGGCGCGACCGGCCGTGGGCGTAGCATCCGCGATCTGTTGCTCGTCGCGCAGATTGCGATTTGCGCTGTGCTGGTCACCTCCTCGCTCGTGGCGCTCCGGGGACTGGTGCAGTCGTTGCACAGCAATTTTGGCTTTGAGCCTCAGAACGCATTGCTGGTGGCCACCGATCTAGTCATGGCAGGTTACAGCGGCGAAAGAGTGCCTGTGATGCAGCGGCGCATGCTCGATGCTCTGGAGGACATTCCCGGCGTATCGGCTGCAGGGCTGTCCGACAGATTGCCCCTGGGTGTGGACTGGTATGAAGATGTCGTCTTCAAAGACAGCACCACCGACATGAAGGTGTCGAATGCCGCGGCCGAAACGGTGATTTACGACGTATCTCCGGGGTACTTCCGTGCCGCAGGCACCGCGTTGTTTGCGGGAAGGACCTTCACCTGGCACGACGACAAAAATGCGCCGCGTGTTGCGGTAGTGAATCGCGAATTCGCGCGCAAGGTTTTCGGGTCGGAGACTGTGGCGTCAGGCAGATACTACAAGAGGATGGATGGCACCCGCATCCAGGTGGTGGGTCTGGTTGAAGACGGCAAGCACAAGACCCTCGCCGAAGATCCGAAGCCGGCGATGTTCCTTCCCATCCTGCAGTCACCGTCCAGCAGCACGTGGCTAATCGTGCGCTCCAGCCGCGATCCGCAGGAGTTGACGGTAGCTGTGGAGAGCTCGCTACGCAACCTGGATGCGGGACTGCCGTTCAGCATTCGCACTTGGAACAAGCAGCTCGACAGCGCTCTGTTTGCCTCGCGTATCGCCACGATTTCTCTTGGAGTGCTGGGCGGCCTGGGCGCCATGCTGGCAGTTACCGGGATCTTCGGCATGGCAGCGTATTCGGTGAGTAAGCGGCTGCGGGAACTGGGGATTCGTGTGGCCCTCGGAGCGCAGCGTAAGGAAGTGTTGCAGGCAGCGCTGGGACACGCCTTCAAACTGCTGGCATTCGGTTCAGCGGCGGGATTGCTTCTCGGGCTTCTGGCGACCAGGGTGCTGGCTTTCATCGTGTACCAAGCAACGCCCCGCGATCCGCTGGTGTTGGCGGGTGTCGTTCTGGCGATGTCGTTGCTGGGATTGGTAGCCACGTGGATTCCGGCGCAGCGCGCCCTGTCGGTGGACCCGTTGATGCTGCTGCGCGAAGAGTGAAATGAGAGCGGCGCAGCTTTGCGCTCGCCGCGCATCTGGAGGAAATATGAAACCCCTGGCTTGGTTTCGTTCCGTTGCCGCTAAGTTCTTCCATCGTTCCCAGAGCGCGGAGGATCTGGAAGAGGAACTTCGCTCGCACATCAAGCTTCGTGCTGACGATCTTGAACGCTCCGGGCTTGCTCGTGCCGAGGCAGAACGCCGCGCGCGAATCGAGTTCGGCGGCTATGAAAAGTTCCGGGAGGAGAGCCATGAAGCGATGGGCGGCATCTTCTTTGAAACCCTCATGCAGGATGTGCGGTTCGCTCTCCGGGTGTTACGCAAGTCTCCTGGATTCGCCATCGCCGCCGTAGTGACGCTGGCATTAGCCATCGGGGCAAACGCCATCGTTTTCGGCATATTGAATGGGCTGATACTTCGCCCCTTGAATGTCCCACAGGCCGAGAGCCTCTACGCAAGCGCATACGGGGACGGCGCCGGGTGGCAGTCGTATCCCAACTATGTGGATCTTCGCGATCGCAACCGCAGCTTTGATGGCCTGGCAGCCTTTAGTTTTGCCTTCGCAGGGCTGGACACGGGCAAAGACCCCTCCGTCGCCACCGGCTTTGCAACGAGTGGGAACTACTTTGACGTATTAGGCATTCAGCCGTATCTCGGCCGTTTCTTCCATGGCCCCGATGAGCGTGGCCCGAATAGCGCTCCTTATATAGTGCTCACCTACGCATATTGGCACAGCCATTTTCAGGACGATCGAGGTGTGGTGGGGCGCACGGTTCAACTCAACAGGCATCCTTTCACCATCGTTGGTGTAGCGCCACCAGGCTTTCAGGGAACTTTGTTGTTTATCTCTCCCGATTTCTTTATGCCGATCGTCAACCAGGGGCAGGTAACTGCAGGATTCGATCTGAACGACCGCGGGAACGACGCCGGAGTCTTTGAGGTTCTCGGACATCTAAAACCGGGAGTGACTCCTGCTCAGGCTGTCGCCGATATGAACGCTGTGAGGGCATATCTCGCAAAGGCCTATCCGAAAGAGTCTGTTCATGAAAGTTCGACGCTGTCCCATGCAGGCCTCACTTCTTTTCGCCGTCCAGCGCAAGCGTTTGTGGCGGGATTGATGCTGCTTGCGGGCTTGATCCTGTTGGCCGCATGCGCCAATCTAGGCAGCCTGTTTGCGGCACATGCTGCCGATCGCTCCCGCGAAATTGCACTCCGGCTCGCGCTTGGTTCGAGCCGCAAGCGCATCTTGCGACAGCTATTCACCGAAGCTGTACTGATTTCCCTCATTGGGGGCGCCGCGGGACTGCTGGGCAGCGTGGTACTGTTGCGCAGGCTGAGCACGTGGCAACCCTTCGAGGGAGCTCCCGTCCACTTGCCGGTGATTCCGGATGCAAGACTTTATATGGTCGCTCTCGGTTTGGCTTTGGTGAGCGGATTCCTTTTCGGGATTGTTCCGGTGCGCCAAGTGCTTCGGGCCAATCCATATGAGATCGTCAAAGCGGGATCCAGCAGCCGGGTCGGACGCCGGATGACGGTCCGCGACGTCCTCCTTGTCGTCCAGATTGCCATCTGTGCCGTGCTGGTCACTTCTTCGCTGGTCGCTGTACGCGGGCTGACGCGCTCTTTGCAAAGCAATTTCGGTTTTGACCTGCGAAACACGATGCTGGTCAACATCAATCTGGCAATGGCAGGGTATAGCATCGACAGAGTACCCGCCATGCAAAGGCGCATGATTGATGCCATGGAGACGATTCCTGGCGTCGAGCGAGCGGGCGTGGTGAATAACTACCCTCCATTAGCCTATGGCTCCGGCACCAGGACGAATGCCTTCAAGGACGAGACCACAGATCTGAGGCAATCGAATATCGCTGCCATGCCGTACAGGTACGAGGTATCTCCCGGATACTTCGACGCGGCCGGCACAAGATTGCTGGCAGGCAGGAGTTTTAACTGGCACGACGATAAAAACGTCCCTCCCGTTGCCATAGTGAATAAGGAGTTTGCCGGCAAAATGTTCGGCTCGGTCGCCAACGCCATCAACAAATATTACAAACTGCAGGATGGAACGCATGTCCAGGTCGGAGGTGTTGTTGAAAACGGAAAATATTTGAGCGTTACTGAAGATCAACAGCCGGCGATGTTTCTCCCGGCCTTGCAATCGCCATCGAGTCAGGCGTATTTGGTAGTACGCTCTCACCGCGATCCGCAGCAACTTGCTACGGCCATGAGGAGTAAGC
>JBAVYX010000013.1:0-3169 GCA_049588475.1 Silvibacterium sp.
GGCAATAAAGCCACCTGCACGGGCCAAAATACCTCGACCGCCAATGACGCCACCTGAATACCGCAGCCATCGGCTCCATCACGACAAATTACCCCGCGACTTCAGTGCTGGTGAGAAACCCGGGCTAAGAAGGGTTGCCCGATGCAAGAAAATGGTCGTCGTGCGGGTGCGAAATGTTTTGCGCCCGCACGAGGCCGTGACCGTTAAGCTGCTTTCGCATCTACGTTGATCTTCTTCGCTACCTGACTGAGCTTTGCATCCGCCGCCTTCTCCTCTTCGAGTGTTTCGCTTAGCAAGCGCATAGCCTCTCTCTCGCCAAGCAACTCGGCATAGGTGCGGGCCGAACCATAGGCCGCGATTTCATAGTGTTCGACGCGCTGGGCTGCCGCGATCAGTCCTGCATCGAGCACTTCCGGCTCGCCTCCCTCACCCACACGCTCGTCACCTTCTTTCAGCAGCCCCTTCATTGCTTCGCAGGTTTTGCCTTTAGGGCTTTCGTTCAGTTGGTCGAAAATTTGCTCCAGGCGCATTACATGGTTCTTCGTTTCTTCGAGATGATGCTCAAAGGCCTGCTTCAGCGATGGGGCAGAAGAGGCTTTGGCGAGCTTGGGGAGTGCTTTGGTTATCTGCGTTTCCGCCGAATACAGGTCCTGCAGTTCATCGATCAACAGTTCATGCAATGTTTCTAGTTTCATGAAAGTTACTCCAGTTTGAGTTGGGGATTATCGAACAGTAACTAGGATGCGTCACAGGTAAGCTCTGGATGGATGAAATGGCTTTGGAGAGAAGTGTGGCACACAATGTGCAACGCCTGTGATGGAAAAGCGCACACAGCGGTTGTCTGGGCCTACCCCGCTTATGGGAAAGCGTTGATGAACCGGTCGTTTCTCGCCTTAATGCTTCCGGCGCAGCCGGTTCACTCTGAAACTTGAGCCCCCTCACCCGGCTTCAGATATCCTCTGCGTCTGAACCAGTCTTCCATCGCAATTCTGTAACCGCGACAGGCACACGGTAGCCGGCTTCCATCACGCCAACACCATTGGCAGCGTGTTGTCGAAGACCGCATTCGTTGGTGGAGTCGCGCATGGCGAAGTTGTCGATCCATGCGATAGGGCAGGGCTGGGATTGATCTTGATCCTCGATGCGCTCGACGCGCATCTTGCGTAGAAACACGTCGTCTGCCTGCGGAAGCCCATTTGCGGGATCCTATTTGTGGGATTTGGGACCAGCGGCGCGCACATTCTCCGGCGCATCGAATTTGCGAAAATTCTCCTCGAACTTTGCCGCCAGCAACTGGGCCTGCTTGTCATAGGCCCGCTTATCTGCCCAGGCATTGCGCGGATGCAGCAATTCGCTCGGCACATCCGGGCAAGCAACGGGAATGCTCAAGCCGAAAGCATCCTCAACTTCAAATACGGCTTTCGCCAGGCGTCCATCGAGCGCGGCATGCACCATGGCGCGTGTGTGTTTCAGGCTCATGCGCTGCCCCTCCCCAAAGGCGCCGCCGGTCCAGCCCGTGTTCACCAGCCAGCACTCCGCATCGTGCTGCCGCAGTCGTTTGCCCAGCATTGCGGCATACACCTTGGGCGCCAGTGGCAAAAACGGAGAGCCGAAGCAGGCGGAGAACTCAGGCACTGGCTCGCTGCCTAACCCCGCCTCGGTTCCGGCCAGCTTCGCGGTATATCCCGACAGGAAGTGATACATGGCTTGCTCCGGCGAGAGTTTCGCCATGGGAGGCAGCACGCCAAACGCATCGGCCGCGAGGAAGAGCACATTTTTCGGATGGCCGCCCACGCCGGGAATGACCGCATTCGTGATGAATTCAATCGGATAGGCCGCACGCGTATTCTCAGTGTGGCGAATGTCGCTGTAGTCCGGCTCCCCGGTCTTCGCGTCGATGACAACGTTCTCGAGCACCGAGCCAAAGCGAATTGCGTGATAAATTTGCGGCTCTTTTTCTTCCGAGAGATCGACGCATTTGGCGTAGCATCCACCTTCGAAGTTGAACACTCCGTTCGGGCTCCAGCCATGCTCGTCGTCGCCGATCAAACGACGCAGCGGATCGGCGGAAAGCGTCGTTTTGCCCGTCCCCGACAGGCCGAAGAAAACCGCCGTGTCGCCATCCACGCCGATATTCGCCGAGCAGTGCATCGGGAACACATCGCGCGCGGGCAACAGGTAGTTCATCACGCCAAAGATCGACTTCTTCATCTCGCCCGCATACTTGGTGCCGCCGATCAGGATCACCTTCCGTGTAAAATCCGCGAGGATGAACGTGCCCGATCGAGTACCATCGCGTTCTGGAACAGCCTCGAACTCCGGCGCGGCGATCACTCTAAATTCGGCGGCGTGGTGCGCAAGCTCCGTCAATGCAGGCCGGACAAAAAGCTGCTTTACGAAAAGCGCATGCCAGGCGTATTCGCAGATGATCTGGATGGGCAGCCGGTATTCGCGGTCGGCGCCGGCATAGAGATCCATGACGTAGAGATCGCGTTCCGCCATGTGTTGAACGACGCGATCGAGCAGCGGCTGAAACTTATCCGGCGGAAACGGCTGATTGATCTTGCCCCAATCGACGCGGTCTTTGGTCTCCACGTCCTCCACGGTGAACTTGTCGCGCGGCGAGCGGCCGGTACGAGAGCCGGTGAGCGCAACCAGGGCGCCGTTCGCAGCAAGGCTGGCCTCGCCGCGCGCGATCGCGGTCTCGACCAGCTGCGGCGTCGATAGATTGCGGTGGACGTGTGGGCCCTCCGTCAGGGTTTGTAAATCTCGAGTGACGGTGGCTGCTCCCATGGAGATACTCCTTCTCGGGCAAACCGTTTATTGTGCCATTCGAGCATAAGGGATGGCAAAGTCCGACGCGGCCCAGGCGGCCGTGAAAAGCTTCCCTAGGGCAGAGGCTGGGCGTCGTCGTCCGTGGGTACCAGGGGCGGCAGCTTGCTAGTATGGCCGGCTTCGTGCAGCACAGCGTCAAGGTGCTCCAGGACCTCGTCAACGCTCATGGTGTACATTTCGCGGCCGTTGTCATAGCCAGACTCGACGGACTGTTTCAGGTAGCGGCCGGCAATCTGCGCGGCCAGTGCGTCGGTAATCACCTTACCGGTGCGTTTCTTCTGTTCGACCCAAGCATGGCAGGGCATGGCGATCCACACCGGACGGCCGCTGACAT
>JBAVYX010000014.1:0-1746 GCA_049588475.1 Silvibacterium sp.
GGCTATGAAATCGGGCGCAATTGAGTTCCTCACCAAACCATTTCGGGACCAAGAGCTTTTGGATGCCGTTCAGCGATCGCTCAACCGGGATCGGATGGCGCGCGAGAAAGAAAGGGAAGTCGCCCAACTGCGGCAGAGATACGAGACGCTTAGCGTTCGGGAGCGCGAAGTAATGAGCCTGGTGGTTTCCGGAATGCTGAACAAGCAAATTGCAGCAAAACTCGGAGCCAGTGAAACCACAGTGAAAATCCATCGCGGCCATGCGATGCACAAGATGCAGGCTCAGTCTTTGCCCGAGCTCGTCAGAATGGCGGACAAGCTGAGAGCATGACTTAGCCGCGACCGCTCCGCCCCGGCGTCCAAAGGTGTGATTCTGGTGTCCCAAGGTATGATTGCTTTCCTGGATGCGGTCGCTTTATCTTTACGGAATGCCAATGGGCCAAAAGTCGAATTTGGTTGTAATTGTCGATGACGACGAGTCCATCCAGGACGCACTGCAAGACTTGTTGGATTCGGCTGGATTTCCGGCAAAGGCATTTGGATCGGCGGAGGACTTTCTCGATTCCGGCCTTTGCCGTGAGACCGCCTGCCTCATAGCAGACATACGCATGCCGCGTATGTCAGGGCTCGAGCTGCAGGCGAGGCTAAAGTCCGATCGCTGCGGGGTCCCAATCATTTTTATCACCGCACATGGGGACGCAGGAACACGCCTCCAGGCGATGAGAGAAGGAGCGGTCGAGTTCCTCTCCAAGCCCTTCGACCATCAGGTTTTGCTCGGCAAGGTCCGAGCAGCACTTGAAATGTGACCAACTTCTGTTGATGGCGGGCGTTGTAATAACGGGTGGCCTTTGTGAGAGATTCAGCAACAACAATCTACCCCGTGCGCGATCAAGCCGAACGTACATTCGAGCAGATCATCGGAAACAGCCACGCGCTCGAATCCGTGCTGGAGCAGGTACTGCAGGTTGCGCCCACGGACGCCACGGTCCTGATCGAGGGCGAGACCGGCACTGGCAAAGAGCTGATTGCCCACGCCATTCACAACGGGAGCTCACGCTGCGGACGGCCCTTCATCAAGCTGAATTGCGCAGCTATTCCCCTCGATCTTCTCGAGAGTGAATTATTTGGTCATGAGAGAGGTGCATTCACCGGAGCGATCGCCCAGAAGATTGGAAGGTTCGAGCTGGCCGACAAAGGCACTCTATTTCTGGATGAAGTCGGAGATATCCCTGCGGCATTGCAGCCCAAGTTGCTTCGCGTCCTCCAGGAACAGGAATTCGAGCGCCTGGGCAGTGGCCGCACCCATAAAGTGGATGTCAGGCTGATAGCGGCCACAAACCGGAACCTGGCCACGATGGTCAATCAGGGCAGTTTCCGCGTGGACCTGTACTACCGCCTCAATGTTTTCCCTATTATGTTGCCTCCGCTCCGCGCGCGCCGTGAAGACATCCCGGTTTTGGTGTGGCACTTCGTCGAGGTTTTCAGCCGCCGCATGGGAAAGCAGATCCAGCGCATCCCTGCCGATACGATGGTCGCGTTTCAATGTTATTCCTGGCCCGGTAACATCCGGGAGCTTCAGAACCTGGTCGAGCGCGCGGTAATTCTTTCGGAGGGTGGCGTGCTGCCGAACCCATTGCCCCATGTAGAGGAAGTGCCGGTCGTTTCAAATCCGTCTGCTCAGACGCTCAGAGAATCCGAAAAGGCTCGCATCCTCGAGGTGCTGGATCAAGTGGGATGGGTGATCAG
>JBAVYX010000015.1:0-2029 GCA_049588475.1 Silvibacterium sp.
CTCGAGGAGCCATTGCGCCAGATCGTCGGCAATGCAGGCGAAGAGGGTGCCGTGGTCGTGGGTAAGATCATAGAGAACAAGAACCCGCATTACGGCTACAACGCCGCCACCAACAAGTACGAGGACCTGGTAGAGGCCGGCGTGATCGACCCGACCAAGGTTACCCGCACTGCGCTGCAGAACGCAGCCTCG
Source organism: Silvibacterium sp. (assembly GCA_049588475.1). GTDB lineage: Bacteria > Acidobacteriota > Terriglobia > Terriglobales > Acidobacteriaceae > Silvibacterium. The sequence continues at coordinate 193 of JBAVYX010000015.1, forward strand.
ATCGCCGGCCTTATGCTGACAACGGAAGCCATGGTTTCGGATATCCCCGAACCTAGGCAGGCTGCTTCGGCCGGAGCACATGGAGGCGGAATGGGCGACATGTACTAAGAGCGTCCAGCTACTACGAGCAGAGTGCAAAGGCCATCTTCGTGGATGGCCTTTTTCCTTGTGCATGCAGTCTGGTGGGAGCCCTACACTCACTAAGTTTAGAAAATGCGATGTCATTGTCGGAACTCTCGGCCATCCTCGCCGCTACAGCCCAACCATTGTCGGCTGACTTTGCCGGCACGCGCTTCATTCAACTCTATTTATATGTTCACCGCGTTGATGGGTTACAACCTAGCGTCTGCAGGTTCTGGTGGGAATGTGCTGAGTTGGAAAAGGTGAGGAGTGGTAACCAGCGCGTCGCTGCCGCTGGTCTGAGTCTTGGTCAGGACTTGGCCGGTAACGCCTGCGTGGCCTTTTCGATGATCGGCGACCTCGAGCGTGCCGCTCGCAGCTATGGCGACCGTGGTAATCGCTATGTGCATTTTGAAGCAGGCGCCATTGGCCACCGCCTGTACCTCGCCGCTGAAGCGCTTGGACTGGGCGCGACGGGCATCGGCGCCTTCTACGATGATGAGGTACACCGTCATCTCAACTTGATATCCGAACAAGGACAGGTCGTATACCATTTTGCGATTGGTTATCCGGTCCCCGATCCGCGCCTCTCGGCGTCAGATTAGCCGCAGCAAATCATGTGGCAGCCGCCCTGCTCTCGAGAGCCTGTCTCGACTCCGGCATACGCGTCGACCCCTCACTCAGAAACGCTTGCGAGAAGATAGCTTCAGAGTGCTCACCACAACCGAAAGTCCAGCGATTGCCAGCCAGCAACAATCCATCCCGGAAACGCGTATCCTAATGAGTATCAGTAAGTGAAAATCAGGCACCCGCATGGACACCACAGAAGAGGGCCGGTTCCACACTACCGAAGCCTCACCGTGGATGCGACCCTTTGTGCCGCCGCGTTTCCTGCGCAGCGGCCTTCCCGGAGGGGCCCCATAAAAAGTAGACAAATGCGCGTAATCCCGTTTGACCTGGCACTGCTACATTCCCCTTTTAATTCGGTGAGATGAGCTATTCTGATCAGCTTTCGGAAACCTGCTCGATCCATACTGGGGGCTACGTACTATGCTCCGCCGCAGGCGAGAAAGCTCCCGAAACTACCATCGCGGACATTCAATGCGTGGAGGGTTAAATGCATCTTAATCTGACAGATCCCAGACTGATTGCTGGCGTGGTCGTGTTCGTTCTGATCATCGTTGTAGGCTTTGCACTTTTAGTGCGCAATCGCAGAAAAACCACCGCAGGGTTCCGCAAACGGTTTGGGTCGGAGTAAGACCGGGCTGTTCTCGAGCACGGGTCCGAACGCAAGGCGGAAGCGAAGTTGGCGGATCGTGAAACGCGGGTGGAAAATCTGAAAATCGGCGCCCTTACCGCCGCGGAACGTGGGCGGTTTCTTGCAGATTGGCAGTCGGTGCAATCCCGCTTTGTCGATCATCCGAAAAGTGCGGTCACTGAGGCCGATGAATTAGTCTCCTCGCTCATGCAGGCGCGTGGCTATCCTGTAGCTGATTTTGATCAGCGCGCCGCGGATATCTCGGTCGATCATCCTCGCCTGGTGGAAAACTACCGCTCCGCCCACGGGGTCGTGGTGCGGCTTGGCAGAGACGAAGCAGGCACGGAAGACCTGCGGACTGCGATGATTCAATACCGCAACCTTTTCGATGAACTCGTCGAAGAACAGACACCGGTCGGAATCAAAGCTGTGGCATAAACCTGAGGTTTTACGACTCGG
>JBAVYX010000016.1:0-14761 GCA_049588475.1 Silvibacterium sp.
GAAGCGAACCGATGCCCGATGTGAGTTGACGATTCAAACTCCCTGCGTATGTGAACGGTCAGCGCCTTCTGAGATCATCGCTCCTCCAATCTCAGTGCTAGGGTAGGAAAAACGGCGATTTGAGTAACTTCGACTCAGGGTTGCGAACTTACTCTGTTCCGTTACTCCCCAAATCCCTCTTTTCATAACGCTCCCCATCCCGCCCGGGTTTTGCTCACAATCCGAGGTTGTCATTAACCGCCACGGCCAATTCCTGCTCCGAGCCGAGATATCGTTCTGTGGTCTGAATGGAAGCGTGGCCCAGCAGGAACTTGATCTGCTCGAGGTCGCCGCCGTTTTTGCGGCAGACCTTGGCGCAGGTCCTCCGCAAATCGTGCGCCCCGAAGTGCTCAATGCCCAGTTCCCTGGCCGAGGCCTCGACCACACTCCACACCGCCCAATCGCTCAACTGCTCCCCCGTATACGCCCACTCTTGGAAAGCGCACGCAGAAGGTAGCCATCTTCGACTTGGGCCGCAGTCTGCCAGGCATTGATGGCCTGCTTCACCCACATCGGAATCGCTACCGTTCGGACCCGCCCGCCCTTGCCGCGCAGGTCGGCGATGACCCAGCGACCCTCGCGGAGCTGAATGTCTTCGACCTTCAGCGCGGCCAGCTCGCTACGCCGCAGCGCACACCCGACCAACAGTGCCAGGATGCAGTAATCGCGCTTGCCCTTGATTGTGGAGCGGTCCGGCACCGTAAGCAGCTCCTTGGCCTGCTCGCGGGTTAGCCAGTTCCCCATCCGGGTTCCCTGCTGTCGAACGTTCGGCACGTCCGCCATCTGCGCGGCTTGTTCGCTATCGAGGATGCCGTTGCGCCGCGCCTCTCCAATCAACTTGCGAATCGCCGAGAGGCGGACGTTGATCGTCGAGGGGCTCAGCTTTCGATCGATAAGGGAAGCCCGGTACTCCATTAACATAGTGCGCGAGATACCCTGTGAGCGATTCGCGTACAGGGTAAAAACTTCGTCGAGGGCCTTCGCATAGTTGCGTTTGGAATGCTCGGAGACGACAGCATTCAGCACCTTGAACTCCTGACCCGGCGATCAAGCTCCTGTCGGACCTTTCGGGGTACCCGACGGCTCAATGGGGTCAGGTCCGGCCCGACTCGGGCCAGCGAATCGATCGAATTCTCGAGAATCAGAAACCGCAAGATGCACAGCTGTCGCCAGCTCGTCCACTTCAATCCTATGAGCGGACAGCTGCGGCTGTCCGTTCTCCTTATTCCTTCACTTGATTCAAGCAAGTCTTTTATTTTCAGTGCCATTTGACCGACTCTCGGATTTGCATTACATATTCATCACTTTTTTCAAAAACCGTCCCGCTACGGTCGCTGAAAAAGAATCCAGAGCTGGCTCACCACCGGACCCTGAGGTGCTCAATGCGTTCAGCCGCCTTGAACAAAAAGAATGTAATGCCCGACAAAGCCACTTCAGAACGACTTGCCCGTGACAATGGGAATCCAGAGCTTAGACCAGACGGAAACACCCGTTTGAATAAGTTGGGAACGCGCCCGGACCTTAGCCCTGATCGCCGTAATTCCGTACGAACTCGAGAAAAGAAGAAGCCCTCTGTCCCGCGCATCGAGGGCAAATGGGCATTCAGAATTCTCTCCGAGCTAGAGCACGGTTCCGCTCAGCTAAGCGAACTATGCGTCTCGCTTCACCCTGCGTCCGGAAAAACGCTGAGACAACATTTGCGCCAGTTGGAGAAGGCCGGCCTGATTGTCCATATCCGTCGGACCCACAAAATGCCAAAACTCGAGTATTCCCTGTCAGATCCGCTCGGCATCGCTGCGGTGCACCTCATCAACGCTTTGATTCAATCGGGTGGTGGTCAGACATCGGAGTGAACGAAATACGTGTTCCGTGGGATCACGAGGGATTTCGGGCCTATCAGGTGGTCCGTTTGACCGAGTCTCCGATCTGTGTATCCGCCGGCGATTCGATTCATCTGAGAAGGCCACCAAAATGTCAGGTTTTTGTCAGGGAAGACCTAGAGCGTCGAGTAACAACATGGGCAAAGATGGCCTTCATTAGCGAGAATCCTTCCGTGCGGGCGCACTGTTTAACTCATTGATAAAAAGACTCTACGTTGGAGCTTGGGCCGTGAAATTCGGAACTAACCCGCTGACTACGAATCAATAGGTCGGGAGTTCGAATCTCTCTGGGCGCACCATCTAACCATCGATTTCACAATCAGTTACAGCTTGGAGCCCCATCTGGTTGCTTTCGGCTAATTCCAGACTGTGCCCCCTTTTGTGCCCCCCCTCTGCATGTATGGGCTTGTATTGGGTTAGCTGTGCCCCGGCAAATTTCCCGAATGCCTGCTCGATAGCGTCGGCCTGCGGGTGAATGTAGCGCTGCGTGATAGTGATCGAGGAGTGTCCTGCGATCCGCGCCAGGGTGAAAGCATCGCAGCCCGCCTGTGCCAGCAGAGTAAGGGCCGTGTGTCGCAGGCAATATGGTTGAAACCTCTTCCAGCCTGCCTGTATGACGCCGCTGTGCCGCTCCAGATACTCTCTATCCAGTTTGCTTGTCCTTTCGACTGCGGCCAGCCAATCGCCATTACGCCCCTGCTCAACCCATGCCCGATGAGCCGCTGATGCAGCGGTAAGTTTCTTCATCGCGTCGCCGTGAGAAATCTTCGCACTGCTTTCTTCCAGATGGCCAGAGCGTGATCCTGCCGGGAATACCCAGCCTTCCACTGGGAACTTTTGGTTCGCGTGCCGCTCTTTGAGAGTCGCGTACACCTCAGGCACCATCGGCAAAAAACGTCGCGCCGCCCGTGTCTTGCCTTCAGCGATTTGAATCAGGCCACCCGTACCGTTCAAAAGAACGTGCTCCCAACGCAACTTGTATAGTTCACCGGGGCGCACCGCCGTTCCATAAAGAACCGTCGCCACATCGCGCCACGGCTGGCGGCACAGTTCGCGGTAGGCAAGGAACTCAGGCTGTGCGACAACGCGCTCCCTCTGAACCTCGCCCTTGGCCAATTCGAGCTTCGGAGCGCGGTCGATCTTCTTCCAGTTCTCGGCAAGATTCAGAGCGCGTCGGAGAGTGCGCAGGCCGCAGTTTACTGTCGATGGTGACCGCTTCGCCTGTTTCGCAATATACCCAACGGCGTGCTGCGAAGTAATTTCATTCAGCAACAGAGCACCCATCCCTGCCTCAAGCAAAAGGTTCACGCCGTAGCGGTAATAAAGGGCAGTCGCAGGCTTTGCCTTGAAGTGCGTTTCCACGTAGGGTTTGAAGTCTTGCTGAAGAAACTGAGCAAACGTGGAGATCGGCGTGTGCCTCTTGATCCATTTTGCCGAACACGCGCTGCTGCATAAGGTGTGTCGATCCTGGTGCTGTGCCACTTCCGCGTTGAACCACTTTTCGCATTCTTCGCAGAGCAAAACCGCAGTGCATTTCAACCGCTCTAACGCTTCTTCCCGCCCATCCTGCTGTTTTGCAAGACGTACTCTGTGCGCCGCTTCGATCTGACGTGCCCTGCGGTCGCTTCCCTGCCCCGTAGACTCGCGGATCACTTCACCATTGAACTTAAACTTGTACCAATAGACGCCGCCGCGTTTGTAAATTGTCATAAATTCTCCTTACTTTGTTCTTTCGGCTTACTTGTGGAATTACCACGTTTTGATTTCTTCAGGTTTCGCCTGACCGCTACGAGATGTGCGCAAGCATCGCAACAGTATTTTCTTTTGTGTCTGCTCTCATGATTGAAGAGGTTGTCGCAGTCCACGCGACGGCACACCGACGTTTTTCTCTGGGCCAGTTTGTCAAACCAGACGGCAGCCATAATGACTTCCCGGACGCACCGGCAGCGCAATCGCAGGTGATCGTACTCCCCTGCCCCGAGCGAGAAGTCAGGCATATGGAGAATCCTCTCGATCTTCCACAGCCCTGAGAAATCTTCTACGATAGCTGGCCAGTCAACCGGATCACTTAGCCAGCATTGTTTGAAAACGTCCTGCCAGCGACGGACATCTGAGACAAACAGTCCTGCTTGGAAATTGAACGTGCTCCAGTGCTCTTCTCCTAAAACCCCATATTTCTGAAAGAAGCGAAGCCCTTGGCTTGGTTCAGTTATTTCCAGGAACTGGTCGCGAACTATGAATGGATCGACGGGTTTCAGTTTGGGGTCATTCGCCGAACCAGCTCCAATCACCTCTGGCGGTAACAAATCCCGAGGTCTAAGCGTCTTTGAATTTTTCCAATCAGGAAACCAGATGAAATACTCCTCAGTCTCCGACTCAACCTTTCCTTTCTCTCGATTCCATATGCGCCTCGCCGTCAAGTAGGACTCAGGAAATTCAGACACGCGGTACAGCTTCACCGGCACTTGGGAATATTCGGTGATGTACGTCTGTATCAGTGTTGTAGGAATTTTTTGCTTTGACATAATTGTTGACTGGATTGTGTCAACGGTTCTAGATACATTTACACCTGTAGGCGCCTATACACAAGTGAATTCGCAAGGGGGTGACAGCGATGGAAGACCGCATTCATCTGGATACCAATGGCAATCTCATAAGCAAAGCCAGCGATCCGCTGCACTCAATCCAGAGCGGCTGCGCGTACCTCGGCGGCATCTCCGAAAATACTCTCGCTCAGTGGTTAAGCCAGGAGAAGCTGCGCCGCACCAAAGTCGGGGGCCGAACGATGATCCGGCAGAGCGAACTCGACAGAATGATCGTTGATGGAGGTAAGTCTCAACCACCGAAGCGGAGAGCCAGCGCATCAGCGCGGCCAGGAAAGAAGAAAAATCGCACCTTCACTCGACGCGCCCGCAAAGCAGAGCCGGAGAGCACCACAGCAGCTTAAAGAGTTCCAGTTATCCAGCGGGTACGCCCCCGATAAGGACACGCAGCGACCGCAACAAGGTATCCGACGCGGGCGACCCGACGCTGCGGAAATGCGTAGCCGCTGAGTACAGTTTGTACGTAATAACTTATCCGAGACACAGACTCCCCAACAGTATTGGGAATAAGTCCTTGGCTCAAAGATTCCATTCCTGAAAGGGCAAAGGCCCTACGCGCCGCCAGCGGTGTAGAGCCTTTGAGATCGCCGTCGCGCCCTGCGAGAGGCAAAAAGCAATCAATCATGCCAAGGAGCGGCACATGCAAAGCATAACATTCCGGCCAGTCCGGAAACCAGACAATCAATTCCGCTCAATTGAAGATGTACTCGAACATATCGCGCAACTCTACGATGCGGAATGTGCCGGACTAAACAAGTTTGCTGCACTCTGTCCCTGTCACCCCGACCGGAATCCCAGTCTGAAATTTGGCATTCGAAATGGCGTCGTTGTCATTCGCTGCCACGCCGGATGCGACACGGCGGGCGTCCTTGCTGCTAGAGGTCTGTCGTTTAAAAATTTGTACGTCGGCGGTCCACCGCCCACTAGAGAACAACGACGCATCGCTGCTGCCGAACAGGCCGAACGCGAGCATAAACAGCAGGTCTGGAATATGGTCGAGCGTCGAGCTGCTGCGCACTGCCGACAATGCTCCAAGTTGCACCTGGAAGTTCGCAACCGCCTGATCGCTGCCGCAGATGATGCGAGCGGCGATGCCCTGGCGGCGACCTTTCATCAGACGCTGGATGGACTACGCGAAGCCGAAGCTGAGTGTGAAAAATTGGCCTTGCTGCGCAGGCGAGCGGAAAAGCTGGATCGTGATTACTACGCAAGGCTGCACCAGCTACACACTCCGAAGGCGGTCGCATGAATCACAACGGCGAAGATCATACTAACCTCCGGGATCTGTGGCCGGACTCAAATTCAAATCCTTACGAGAATGCATCCGTCGAGGATTTAAAACGAGCCGTCAACGGTAAGGACGAAGCTTCCGGCAACTGGCCTGTGTTGAATACAGCCGCGCTCCACGGTGTCGCAGGTGATGTGGTGAGGATTTTCGCGCCGCACAGTGAAGCTGATCCTGCGGCCATTTTGTTCCAGACTTTGACCGCATGCGGCAATATCTTCGGGCGCTCCGTGTATTGCGAAGTAGAGCAGACCACGCACTATTTGAATTTATTTACTCTCATCGTCGGCGAAACCTCGAAGGCGAGAAAAGGCACTTCGCTTTCGTATGTTCGCAGACTATGTCAAAGCGTGGACCCCGTATGGGCCGCTAAGCGTATTACCAGCGGATTATCCAGCGCGGAAGGTTTGCTGGCGGAAGTCGAAGACGATGACGAAACGATAAAAGACAAGCGCCTCCTCGTCGTTCAGGGCGAATTCGCTTCGGTCTTACGCGTGATGGAACGTGATGGGAACAATCTTTCGCCACTGCTGCGCGACGCGTTCGACGGCCTTGAGATTCTGCGCACGATGGTCAAGCGCAATCCGCAGACGGCAACTGACGCACTTATCAGCATAATCGGACACATCACGCGCCTGGAACTGCTGCGTCACCTGAGTGACACCGAGGCTCACAACGGCTTTGCCAACCGCCTCCTTTGGTGCTGTGCCAAACGGAGCCGGATATTACCCGAAGGCGGCAGCGTCCCTGCTGGGGAAATCAACGCCTTAGCGAAGCGCTTGTCCGTAACCGTGAAATGGTCCAAAACCAAAGGAATTATTAAGCGGGATGACGATGCGCGTGCTCTCTGGCGTGCTGTATACGAAACCCTAAGTGCTGGCCGAGTTGGCCTACTCGGAGCCGCAACCAGCCGCGCCGAAGCGTATACCATGCGACTCTCCGCTCTCTACGCGGTTCTGGATCAAAGTCCGGTCGTCCGCGTCGAGCATCTACTTGCCGCACTCGCGGTGTGGAATTACTGCTTAGCATCGGCGTGCTACATCTTCGGCAACGCCACGGGCGACCCAGTTGCCGACCGCATCCGCGAAGCGCTGACCGCTGCGGGAGACGACGGTTTGTCGCGCACGGAAATAAGCGCACTGTTTGGCCGGAATGCTTCAGCGGAGAGAATCACGAACGCGCTGAATCAGCTTCTTGCCCTGGGGATCGTTGAACGCGAAGCCGTAAAAGGTAACGGCAGGCCGAGTGAAGTGTGGCACATAACGAAATAAACGAAAGATACGAAATAACCCCCCTTAATTCGTATATGCCCTTATTTCTCAGAAGGAAGACGGTGGGAGCTATGGTTCACGAAATAAACGACCTGTACGAAATAACCCCCCTTAATTCGTTTAATTCGTTTAATTCGTAACACGCAGAGAGAGAGGTCGAGGGGTGGCGGATTTTATGGAGATCGCTCAGCAGTGGATACGGGAGCACATGCCGGAACAGGAGCGCCTGCCGCTTGAACAGCATGCCAGCATGGCTAACCCGGACCCGGCAGAGTGGAAGGAAGACTTCGACCGCTGGCTCAAGGAACGCTGCATCCATCGCGAAGGTTACGAAGACTACGGCGGCGTCGGAGCGCTATGGCGCGACTTCTGCGAGTGGAGCATCGCCAATGGCGAAGTGCCTGCACCGCTTCAGGTCTTCGAACAGTTGCTGACCGATGCCGGATGGGCAATCGCCAGTTATCACCTGGTGCTCGGCCTGGTGCTCCGCTCTGATTTGCAGGCTTGGCAAGAGATGGACGAGTTCGCCCGCCGCGAGCCGCCACCGCCAGTGAAACCGAAGATACGGAAAGGATAAAGGCAGTGACGAAATGTGCAGGAACTATGAAGTATGTTGATCAGCCGAACGGCAACGCAGACACAGGAGCGAGCGATGGTGAGTGCGAAACCAGTCTCGGACCCGCATAAAAACTGGCATGTCCGCGATTTGGCCATGTTAAGCGGCAGCAAAATCAATCAGTTACTAAAGCGCCGGAAATCCGCCACCCGTCCAAAACGCCGCAGTAAGTATGGAATCGCCAATATTTATGCGGCCTTGGCAGCACTTGCGGTCTACCGCACCTGGATACGAGCAGTCCGGTGCACGGGTTTTTACTGGGATTTTGGCGGGTTTTCCTGCGACTTGTCCGGCTCTGGCAATTGCCGGAGGCGGATAGGCAGCAGCCTTTCCTGCATATTGCGCGGAGACGGAAACAATTTCTCTAAATCAATTTCGTCTTCACGAAGAATCCTGGCGTCGTCATCCTCGTCCTCATCCGCTTCGCGCTGCTGCATCATGGCGCTGCCGAAAACAGCTTTGCCGATAAAGGTCGGCCCCTTGGGGCTCGGCAAGAAACCCATGGCCACGTCCAAAGCGGTGCGGTCTTTTTCACCCAGTGGAAGCTGCCCAAACCGCACCCGAGCTGCGGTGATCCTGTGGTGGTGGGACACGGCGATGATCTTGACGATGTTTATGCTCTGCGCTACGAGTGCCAGCAGGATTGCGCCCAACAGGTGGACGATGTCGATCTTCGCGGCCAGCGCGACGGCTTCCAGCGGCAGATGCTTTTTGTCGTGCTCGCTCAAGCTGTCGAACCTGGCGAAGAAGGCGCGGATCAACGGATCAGAGGAAAACCTCATCGCGCTCAGAGTCGCCCTCAATCCGCCATCGGCAAGTTTTAACAGGGGTGTGATCTGGGGGCTGCGTTTCAGTTCTTTAACGGACACTCCTAAACGCTTGAGCGCGGCGGAAGTCTCGTCGCTGGGTCGGGACGTGGCCAGTGGCTTCATGTGGACAGAGTAGAAGTTTTGCCGCAGGTACGTAAACAGATTTCAGGAGGTATGAAAGGAGAAGCATCATGAGCAGTATCGCAACGTCGAAACCAACTCTCAGCGGAGAACTATTTCCGCAGATCACGACCGGACCAACTATCGAGACAGTGCAGCTAAAGGGGGGCATCGGCTACATCGTCCACGACGGGCCGAAGAGGCCGGTATTCAACGAAACCAACGAGATGGTGGACTGGGCATCGTGGACATGGAACCCGGTTACCGGATGCTGGCATGGCTGTGATTACTGCTACGCACGTGAGATCGCTAACATGCCGCGTATGGCGAAGGTGTATCCACACCAGTTTGAGCCGACCTTGTACATAGCACGCGCCGATCTTCTGGATTTAGCGCGGGTGTACGCGAGAAATATCGCAAGGCGACTGGGGGAGGTTACGTCGGACGATGTATTCGCTGCGATGTTGCGCGATGGATTAGACCCATCCGGACTGGGGCCAGCCGCCGGGGCTATCTTTCGTCACGACTTTATTTTTACCGGCGAATGGAGAAAATCGGCTCGCGTCAGTAACCATGCGCGGGTGAACCGAGTGTGGCGGCTGAAGCACGCGGCAATAGCGGAACAGTCGGTCAAGAAACCTGTAATGCGGGAGGGTGGAGATGGAAACAAGAACCAGACCTCGCAGACTTTTTCGAGCTTAGGGAATTAAAGGCAGCGTGAGGAGTCTTATGAAATTTCATCCCGTATGTGAGTTATTCCCCACTTTAAACGATGAAGAACTGCGGGAGTTGGCTGAGGACATTCGCCAGAATGGCCAGATTCATCCAATCCTGACGCACGACAACTTCATCATTGACGGCAAAAACCGCTATCTGGCCTGCGAACTGGCCGGTGTTCCGCCCAAGATCGAGGAGTGGAAACCAGCCAGCGAAAACCAGTCCATGGTGACATTTGTCATAAGCCTCAACGCCAAGCGGCGGCACCTGACCAGCAAGGACAGGGCGATCATCGCCGTCGAGTCTCTACCTCTATACGAAGCGGAAGCGGCGGAGCGGCAGAAGGCTGGCCAGAAGCAGGGCGGCGAAACCGCTGGGAGCGGCAGGCCGAAGGAAAATAGCTCTCCCCAAAAAATTGGGGAAAGCTATTCTGATAGCTCACCAGAATCCCCAGCCACCCCAAAGACAAAGAAGCCCAAGAGCCATGAGGGCGAAGCCGTCGCCCAAGCCGCCAAGGCCGCAGGCACCAACCGCGAATCCGTGCGACAGGCCAAGAAGATGAAAAAGGAACAGCCTGAACGCTACGAGCAGGCCAAGCGCAACATCGGCAAAAAGCGCGTGCCGAAGCAGCCAAAACCAAAACAGGAGAAAACTCCGGAGATGGAAGCTCACATTCGCAACCGGCTCTTCGCGGTCAAGTTCGCCCAGTTGAACCGCCCCGTCACTCACGAAGTAATCGAGCGCGAAATGAATCTTTCGCCGCGCAATGTGGATAACTTCATCAGCGGTTGCAAGCATTTCGATTGGCTCACTCTTGACCAACCGAAAGGATGCGCTGGATACGTGTTTGTCATCAATCAACGGGTTAAAGATGTCTGCGACGATGCCTGCGACAGCGACAAAGCGGACGCCAGATTAGGAGGAATCTCGCGGCTGGAGTTCGCCGTTAACCTCCTGTACGACATTTTCAAAGATATCGATGATACCCAGAGAGACGGCGAAGAACGGCAGAGAAAACATAACTTCACCGCCACCCAGCGTAACTGGAACCCGGATCACATCAACAAAGGGATGCTTATCGATGTCATCCGCACCTACAGCGAATGCCATAGTCGGATTCTCGCCAAACGGGAGCTTCTCTCGTTCCTGTACGGCACGGCCTCTCCACTGCCGGACCCCGGTTTCAGCCGGGATACGGCTCAACCTCAACGCCCCAACTGATGACACCTAGTGCCCGTTCAGTTGCCAAACGCGGTCTGATATGACCGGAAAGGGAGTTGTTTTATGTACCGTCTCACAAACCTCAAAATCGTCCCCATTACACCTCAAACCCTAAAAAAATTTCTCGCCATTTCCGGCTTACGAGGCGAACGTCCTGCCAAGCCAAAGCGGATTAGCGGTTACGCCGCCCAAATTCTTGCCGGAACCTTTCCGAAGGTAATTAAGCGTCCGCAGGATCGTAATGTGTTCACCTGCTCGATGGCGGACCTATTCGGCAAATGGGTGCCGGACGAATGGATCGCCAGAGTATTTGAACAGGTAAGCCGATACCAGCGGTGGAACTTCTTATTTCTGACTAAGTTCCCGCAGCGGCTGCGCTCCGTGTGCGACGACTTACTTAAGGGCTTCCCGGATAACGCGTGGGTGGGCTGCACCGTAGATAGTCAGGCGCGGGTGAAGACGGCGCAGGAAGCATTCACAGGATTGCGTGCTAAGGTGCGCTGGTTGTCAGTCGAACCCATGCAGGAGCGGCTCACATTCAACGATATGTCGATGTTTCATTGGCTGGTGGTAGGTGGTAAGTCAGCAAGTTCTTTCAACGGCACCCCCGAGTTTCAGCCTGAACTGGAGTGGGTGGAAGACCTGTTCAAGCAGGCTAGGGCGGCAAACTTAACAATCTATTGCAAGGAAAATCTTAGAGTCGCAGACCTGAGTATGAGGCCAAGGGAAGTGCCGTGGCATATAGGGGCCGGGATACTATGAGCGCCCGAGGCACCGCCGTTTTGCGCATTTCGAAAGCGCCGAAGCCTGTGATGCCGTTCGAAGTTGGAGCGCTGGTGATGCTGCGCTGCTGTCCGTCCGAGATACCGGGACGTGTCGTGGGCGGGCGCGGCAAGCTCATCCTTGTCGCGTGGTCGGATTTAGATTACGTCGGCAAGCACAAAGCCGATTCACTCATGCTGGCCGAAGACACGGAGGCAAAATGAGCAGCAATAAAACGCGCAGCCAAGCTCAGAGAGCAAGGGCGCATCGCTTTTTACAGCAGAACGAAGCCGATCTCATTAAGCGCATCGACCGGAACGGAAAAATTAACAAGCTTACTCCGGAACGAAACGTGAGTAAGAAACCTTTAGGCGAAAGTAAGCAGCTTACTCCCACGGAAAATCCGGTTAAGGAAAACCCATATGCACGACTTCTGCGCCGGTTACGCGAAGACGATGCGGCGCGAAATAAAAAACAGCAACCGTGAAAGGAAAACTCCATGAAATTCTCAGACTACATCCGCAGTTCAGCCCCTATACCCGAAGCCCTAGCACACGAAATGTTCACCTGTGTCTTTGCCGCTTGTGTCCTTGCCGCCTCCAAGAGGGAGTCCTACGTCGGGGATGGCGGGGACCGGGACACTGCTTTTCGTTTCACCTGCGAGTTTTGCCGCACTCATGGCTTGGATGCGGACAAGATCATTCCGTGGCTGGAGAGTTTCGGAGCCTACTGCGATGACGATTTGGTGTTGCAGGTTTCGATCTGGTTCCTTCCCTCGGACTTTTTCAATCCGAACTCCGGTCCGGAAGCTGGTGACGACTTCTTCGCCGCGAAATAAAAACCACAACCGCAAAAGGAAAACCCATGTTGATGTTTGAGTTCATGCCCTCGGATTACGACGATGAAATCGACCCGGACGATGACGACGATATCGATGACGACGATGATTGGAATGATGACGACGCAGACATCGAGCCACCATCCCCGCGCAATCCCGAAAAGCAACTAGCAGAATAAGCGAGGTAAGCACATGGCAAAGACTGATTACGCAGAACCAATACCAGAGTTCGACTTGGCTAATCCCGCTACCCGCGACCCAGAAGCAGCAATCAAAGAACTGCACGACTGCCTCATCGCCGTGAATGCGACCATGCAGGTTTTGGCAAAAATGTTTCCCGGCACGACGCTCATAACTGGTTTCGGCCTTGGCCAACCATGTTCAACTCTGGCCTTTGCGCGGTCGCGGGAAGCCGACCACTTCAGTCCCTCAGCCATGGACGCGGCGAAGACTCTGGCGCGGATCGTGGTCGCCATGCTGCCTGAGTTGCAGGAGGTGTTTTTGATCGAGCTTCAAGGCGCTGCGGAAATACGCCAGATCAGGGCGGAGATGGAACAGGCACGCGCTGAAGCGCTCAGGGCGGCGGCTGAGGGGACAGGTTCGGATTGAGGGGGAGACGCTGATGCTGGAACTGAATCTCAGAGAAGGCGTTCCGATGGAGTCTAAGCGGAACGGATGCATTCTTATTTCACACATTCTCATAACCATGTTGAAGCCGCATCCCGACAATCCGCGCCCATTCCTGCGCGAAGACGTGATATTAAGCATCGAAGCGCAGATCAAAGAGCGCGGCGGGTTTGACGAATCGCATGCTTTGCGCGTGCGCCGCCTTAGCGATAACACCTACCAGATCATCAGCGGCCATCATCGGGTCGAAGCAGCTAAACGAGCAGGCTTGAAAGAGGTGCCCTGCTTCGTCTTGGAACTGACCGACGAAGAAGCAAAGGATGAACTCCTGTATTCGAACAGTCAAAGCGAATTAGCGCCGCTGGAGATCGGGCTGTATTTGCTGAAGACCGTGGGCAGGGGTCATGCGGGACGTGGAAACAAGAGCGGCATCGCGAAGCACGCAAGGATCATGCACGCAACGCGGGAATCGTATCAGCAATATCTGAATGCGGCGGAGGTCGCGGTTAAATATGGAAACCGGTTTCCAGATTTGCGGGATAACTACACCACCTCCCTTGCCATCATCCACCGCTGCCCGGAATCCGACTGGGCTGATCTAGTTACCCGCATGCTCGCAGAGCAGTGGACGAAGGGGCAGACAGAATGCCAAGTCAATATCGTCAAGCGGCGGCGTGAATGCCTGGCCGCAGCGGCGGCGGTGAAATATAACCAATGCCAACGGTTTCACCCCGGCGACTGGCGGGCGCATCTGGACAGGCTGCGCGATAGCTCGATCAAGCTTCTTCTCCTTGATCCGCCCTATGACGGCGATGAGCCGGTTCAGGAAATCAGCGCTTGCCTTGAGGCCATGTATCCCAAGCTGGCCAGCGATGCCCACCTGTTTGTCTTCTGCCCCCGAGACGACTGGCACAGCGAAATGGCGGTGAAGGACGCGCTGCCCCGGCTGGGCTATAAGCCATGCGACACGTGGGGGTGGATACATGGCGTCGATCCGGATGAGGATGAGGTGTGGGATCACCAAGACTTTCTCTCCGCCTGCCTGCCGATCCTGTACGCCGTTAAAGGATCGCCGACCCTGCTGTGCGATCCCCAAGTGACCGCTCCCAAATCTGCGGCTCTTTACCATGCGCGAATTCCGCAGCCAATTCATCCGGCAGAAAAGCCGGTTCTGCTTCTAGAGCAACTGATCGACGCCACCACCATCGAAGGGGAACTGGTCGCCGATCCGTATGCCGGGGTGGCCAGCACGCTGGTTGCCGCCCAGCAGTCCCAGCGCAACTACTGGGGCTGTGAACTGGATGAAGGGTACTATCGCGCAGGCGCGTACCGCCTCGCCTCTGCTGTTGACACGGCTGGAGCGAACAGGCTGAAGCTGGCTGATCGGGTGCGGGAAGCAAGGGTTGAACTGCGAGCAGAAATGCTGAAGCTGAGGAACCCCACCAATGTGTTTTACGCGATGCCGGTAACTCCGCCAACTACACCTTAATTACACGGCTTAGGCCGTCCCGTTCCGTCCGACGTACGCCAACTCAGGAAGAAGCAGGGCCGTCCAAGGAAGGGCGAAGAAAAACCTGCTAATAGCAGGTTTTCCTACGGCAGCACTCACGCCCCGTATCTCTTGGCCCGCCTCAATCGCGACCGTCCTGATCTGGCCGAACGGGTATGGGCGGGCGAGCTATCCGCCAACTCTGCGGGTGGCCCCCGGAGAAGGTGGAGGTGCTGCTGCGCGATGATAAGGCCGTACTGGAAGAGTGGCGGGAAGCAACGACGAGGCTAAGCCAAAGACCGGTTAAAAGCCATGATAATATCATGCCTTTTGCCAGACAGGGGACAAGCCTCTCTTACACCCTCTCTCGCCTGAAACGCAAAAAACCCGATCTTTTTATGCGAGTAGTCAATGGCGAGTTATCCGCCAACGCTGCGGCCATCGAAGCAGGCTGGCGCAAGAAGCTATCAGCGCTGGGCTGGAT
>JBAVYX010000017.1:0-11640 GCA_049588475.1 Silvibacterium sp.
GATTGCGAAGCACCTATCACGTACTGAATATCGCATCCGCACAGTTCTCCGTGGAAAAGCAGATTGAGGATTCTCAATCGATTTTCGTCTGCGAGACCTTTGAAGTAGATCGCCAGCTTCCCCATAAAAATCCCAGACTCTTAGGCTATCGTGTCCTAACGTTTTGCGAGAAGACAAACGTTGAGAATTTCACCTAGTATTCATGTCCAACCGTTAATGTGTCTATGCGTTTATATGCATAAACAATAGAAACGCTGCCTTAGGGAGGTTAACCCATGATGCGCAAATCAAGGATCTCAGCAATCGCAGTTGGTTTGACCGCGGCCTTTCTAGTCACTCTCGCTGTTGGTTGTAACGGCAACTCCGAAAATTATGATTCGAAAGAACCGACGTTTTCCACGAACAACCCAATTGGGACATTTGGAGCTGCTGGAAGCACATTCATTGCTCCTCTGTTTTCTCGATGGAGCCAGGATTACGTGACGAGCCATCACATGAGAGTCAACTACCGCCCAATCGGCAGTGGGGCAGCTCTTGGTGAACTCAAACAAGGACTTCTGACGTTCGCGGCGACTGACGCCCCTCTGGCCGACGCCGAATTAAAAGACATGCCGCCTTTGATCCAAGTTCCGGTGACGGCGGGTCCGGTCTGTGTCATTTACAACGTGCCGGGCTTGACCGAGCCGTTGAAACTCAGCGGGAAAACACTCGCGGGAATTTACTCAGGACAAATCCGAATGTGGGATGAGGCGGCAATTGCGAAAGAAAATCCAGCTCTCAGGTTGCCACGCATGCCCATTGTTGTCTTTCGTCGTCTGGATGGCAGTGGAACGACAAGCATTTTCACTTCTTACCTGAGCGCTGCAAGCCAAAGCTGGGCGGATAACCCGGCCATGGTCTCTCCGTTGACTGGCCAACCGGAACTGGCGAGAATGGAAGCAAGGCCGTTCTCAATGCAGTGAAGCAGACGCCAGGCGCGGTTGGTTACGCAGAACTCAACTATGCCAAGGACGCCAGATTACCGGTGGCCTCAATTCAAAACAAGGCGGGCGAGTTCATCGCACCGTCCTCAGCCAGTGCTGCTCTCGCAATCGATGCCTTCAGCGATGGATTGGCCAAAGATCTCAGGACCCAAATTGTTGATCCGCCGGCGAGCGCAAAGGGCGCATACCCAATCACTGGTCTGACATTCATCGTGATTCCTAAAAAGGGCGTTTTGCCAGGAGAACAGCAAAAGTTCAAAGACTTTGTCACGTACTGTCTGACAGATGGTCAGAATTCAGCGGAAGCGATGTCCTATACCAAATTACCAGCCAATGTATTGCAACAAGGGTAGACGCTGTTAGCACAACTCGTGACTGGACGATAAGCAATCGAACTGAGAACCTAGTAGAGGCAGAGGTATGTTGAAGTCCCGTGGGTCCCCGTAGTGCGATTCTGCCGTATTCTCTTCACATGCTCCGTCCATCGCTGGGAAACCTGACTTGGATATTCCTCCGCTACGCAAATTTTACGTTCGATGGTGGAACTGCAACAACGGTTGTCATCGACCAGCAGATCGTGGATCGCGAAACACTTCTCGATCGCGATACGGCACGGCTCTCCTATGCGTTAGCCCGCCTGACGCCGGGAACCGTCAGTTCGTTACGAGCGGGGAGAAACTTGCGTTTGCCCCGTTCCATAGGGTGCTCAGGGCTATTGTTTTCCGATGTTGTCGATTTCCCGCTGCAGAGCGAACTGATCCAGGCTCGAAAGGGGAAGACAGAGAAATAAACTGATTCGGCGGTCAAGGATGGAAAATGCATCCTGGAAGGCACGATCTATTTCCTCTGGAGCCCCTTTTACTGCGGCAGGATCAGGGACTCCCCAATGCGCTGTCATCGGCTGACCAGGCCAGAGTGGACAGATTTCCTTTGCCGCATTGTCGCAAACAGTGAAGACAAAATGCAGAGGTGGGGCGCCTGGTTCAGCGAACTCATTCCAGGACTTGCTATATAGACCCGCGGTGCTCAGGCCTGCCTTCGTAAGTTGATGAAGGGCTTCCGGACGAACGGTTCCAGCCGGATGACTACCGGCACTGTAGGCACTAAGGTTTGGAAACCCTTTCTTCTTCATGATTGCCTCAGCCATGATGGAGCGTGCCGAATTTCCCGTGCAAAGAAACAGAACATTGTAGTGTTTAGGCATTCCCGAACTCCCTTTCTGGATCCGGCGGCGTGCAAGCATCGTGCGATCGCCGCCGATTAGCGAACGCTATTTCGAAGCGCAGCAGGTTGGACCGCAGCACTCTTTGTTAGCTGTGATTGGTTTGACCGCATAGACCTTGACGCTGGCCGCTGCCTCGTTGACGTCGTATTTCGAGAGAAGCGCGGCCAGGTCTTCATGAAGGCTGGCGGTCGTCGAATCGGCAAGTGAGCAGCAGGAAGTAGACACGACATTCAGTTCGTTCCCGTTATTTGTCGACGGTGAGCAGCAGCCAGCCTGATTTTCGACTTTTGCATAGGCGTTGAGGTCCGCTCCACTGTCGACAATCTCAACATGCTCAAAACCCGCGCTGAGGAGGCTTTGACGATACTCGTCGATTCGAATTGCTCCTGAGATGCAGCCGACATAGGCAGCCATGCTTTGCGCGATGGCGGGAGGTAGTTGCTTCTTCAGTGCGATGTCACTGATCGCGACTCTGCCTCCTGGCTTCAGTACGCGGGCAATTTCCCGAAAGACGGCTGGCTTGTCAGGTGCCAGATTGATCACGCAGTTGCTGATGACGCAATCGATCGATGCATCAGGCAAGGGAAGGTGGTCGATGGTCGCCAGATGAAACTCGACATTGTCGTAACCGCCTTTCTGGGCATTTTCACGCGCCCGCTCGATCATTTCCGGCGTCATATCGATCCCGATCGCCCTCCCATTGGGTCTGATCAGTTTGGAGGCGAGGAACACATCGAGGCCGCCTCCGGAGCCCAAATCCACCACGACCTCACCAGGACGCAGCGAAGCGATCGCGGTAGGGTTGCCGCAAGAGAGTCCCATGTTTGCCTCGGCAGGGATCGAGGTCAACTCTTCTGCGCTGTAGCCAAAAGCCTCGGCTACAGCTTTCACGCCTTCACGATTGGTTGAAAGCTCGCTCTCGGCAACCGCTGCGTACTTCGATCGCACTGTTTCCAGCACGCCTTGTTGTTCCATGACATCCTCCCCGGATATATCTGCCTAGATGAATATATTCTTACCGAATACATGCGTCAATGCGTATATAATTGCGATATGGCAGCGAGACAACGACCCTTCAACATGGAGCGTTTTTTTCAGGCGCTCGGGGATAACACCAGATTGCGACTTCTGAACCTTATGGGAGACCAGGAGCTGTGCGTCTGCTATTTCGTAGAAATTCTAGGGCAGCCTCAACCCAAGATCTCCCGGCATCTGGCCTACCTTCGAAACGCGGGCGTCGTCACAGCCCGGCGCGATGGCAAATGGATGCATTATCGAATCGTCACCCCGCCCAATGAGGGAGCAGCCCAGGTTTTACAGCAAATTCTTCATTGGCTTAAGGAAGAAAAGGCCATGCAGGCGGACACAGCGAAGCTGACGAAAGCCTGCTGCATGCCGGAAAAATTCGTGGGTTTGCAGGGCGTGCCCCTGCCAACGGCTATCGGCTTATTTCCAATTTTGGCGTCGAGGTAATCATGTCTAGTGTCCCCTACACTCAGGGCCGCGTCTGTGCTCCGGCCGCCCGCAAAAAGCTCTCCTTCCTGGACCGCTTTCTTACACTATGGATCTTCCTGGCGATGGCAATCGGCGTTGGTCTCGGACATTTCGTTCCTGGCTCCGCTGCCTTTGTGAACAGCTTTCAAGTGGGCACAACCAATATCCCGATTGCTATTGGCCTGATCATCATGATGTATCCACCGCTTGCGAAAGTCCGCTATGAAAAATTAGGAGAGGTCTTCCGCAACCGGGGCGTACTCGGACTTTCGTTAGTTCAGAATTGGATCATCGGTCCGGTTTTGATGTTCGCGCTGGCGCTGATTTTCCTGCGCGGTGAGCCAGCCTACATGCGAGGGCTTATCCTCATTGGCCTCGCTCGCTGCATCGCCATGGTGCTGGTGTGGAATGAGCTGGCCGAAGGTGACTCGGACTACGTGGCTGGACTCGTAGCGATGAACAGTGTCTTTCAAGTTCTCTTCTACAGCATCTATGCGTGGGTTTTCATCACTGTCTTGCCAACCTGGTTCGGTCTCAAGGGAGCCACGGTCAATGTTGGGATTGAACAGATCGCCAAAAGCGTCTTCATCTATCTCGGCATACCATTTCTGGCCGGCATGCTCACTCGATTCGCCCTGCTTCGCGTAAAAGGCGAGGAGTGGTACCGGACACGCTTCATCCCGCGCATCAGCCTCCTTACGCTCATCGCTCTGCTCTTCACGATTCTGGTGATGTTCAGCCTCAAGGGCGACTTGATCGTAAAGCTCCCGCTGGACGTGTTGCGTATCGCGGTTCCGTTGGTGGTTTATTTCCTGATCATGTTTCTGGTGAGTTTCTGGATGGGACGAAAGTTGGGTGCCGATTACGCCCAAACTGCGACGCTCTCCTTTACTGCCGCAGGCAACAACTTTGAACTGGCAATTGCGGTTGCAGTCGCGGTGTTTGGCTTGAATTCTGGGGAGGCTTTTGTTGGCGTGATCGGACCGCTAATAGAAGTCCCTGCGCTCATCGGTCTTGTGAATGTGGCCTTCTGGCTGCGGAGACGTTATTTTGCCTCCGGCGTGCCCGCGAATAACAAAGCTGCAATCAGCGCCTGAGAGGATACCGGCATGCACTTCCTCATCATCGGCGGCAGTGATGCCGGCATCAGCGCCGGTCTGCGAGCACATGAACTGGATCCGACGTGCGAGATTACCCTTGTCCTCGCGGACGACTATCCAAATTTTAGTATCTGCGGCCTGCCCTTCTTCCTCAGCGGTGAAACTCCGGACTGGCACGCTCTGGCCCACAGAACAGAATTTCCCGGCATCCGGTTAATACCGAACCACTCTGCCGAGATTATCGATCCGGTCAGAAAGACTGTGACGATACGCAGCAGTGGTGGCGAGAGGCGCGAGCTGTCGTACGACAAGCTTCTTATTGGGACTGGCGCCCGTCCGGTCCATCCCGAAATCGAGGGTTCGGATTTGCCTGGCGTATTCCCGCTCCACACGATGGAAGATAGTTTTGCCTTTCATCGATATCTGGAGGAGCGGAAACCCAAGTCCGCCGTCATCGTTGGGGCCGGTTACATCGGCCTGGAGATGGCAGACGCGCTCGTGCATCGGGGCATCGCAGTTACGCTCGCCAGTCGTACGGAAACGGTCCTAGCAACGGTGGATTCCTCTTTTGGCAAACGAGTCGAGACCGAGCTGCGGACGCATGGTGTCGAGGTCTGCAATCGAGTTGAAGTTCGCTCGATCGGGAGGGATGGGGATCACCTGGTAGTCGCTGGCACTCAAGATTTCCTGGCGGCCGCAGACCTCGTGCTCGTGGCGGTCGGAGTTCAGCCCAATGGTGAACTTGGGGCGACTGCAGGCATCTCTACAGGTATGAAGGGCGCACTTCGTGTGGATCTATTCATGCAAACCAACGTGGCCGATATCTATGCCGCGGGCGATTGCGTTGAAACTTGGCACCGTCAGTTGAATCGCTATACCTATTTGCCGCTTGGAACAACATCACACAAGCAGGGCCGTATCGCTGCTGAGAATGCAATCGGTGGCCAGCGCGAGTTCGAAGGCTCACTCGGAACTCAAGTGGTAAAAATCTTTGATCTAGTGTCTGCCCGTACTGGACTACGTGACAGGGAAGCTCGCGAAGCTGGGTTCTGTCCTCTTACGGTGGAAAAGACGGTCTGGGATCACAAGGCTTACTATCCAGGCACAAAAGAACTGCATCTGCGCATTACCGGCGATTGTCACAGTGGCCAACTTCTTGGAGCCCAGTTGCTTGGCCACAAGAACTCTGAGGTATCGAAGCGTGTGGACGTTTTCGCGACGGCGCTCTTCCATGGCATGAACGTCGAATCATTGAACGATCTCGATTTGAGCTACACACCGCCGCTTTCCAGTCCTTGGGATCCCGTGCAGATGGCTGCGCAAGCCTGGCAAGCGGAGACTATCCAGACGAGAGAACGGTACAAGCATGTCGCTGAATGTTGGCGTGGCAAAGTAGGTTAATACATGATTCGAACAGCAAACACTGAAGACGCAGCGCAAATTTGCGACATCTATAACCATTACGTCCAGCAGACGACCATCACCTTTGAAGAGCAGGCGGTTGCTCCTGAAGAGATGGAGCAACGTATCACCGAGGTCCGCAGGGATTTGGCCTGGCTTGTCTGGGAGGAAGGTGGGGCGATCATCGGCTTTGCCTACGCAAGTAAATGGAAAGGGCGTTGCGCTTATCGTTACTCGGTCGAATCCACGGTTTATGTCCAGTCGAAGGCTCAAGGAAGAGGCGTCGGCGGCAAGCTGTATCAGGAGCTGCTGTCCCATTTGCATGATCTTGGAATGCACACCGTATTAGCTGGAATCGCTCTTCCGAATGAAGCAAGCATAGCCCTGCACAAGAAGCTGGGATTTGAAAAGATCGCACACTTCAAAGAAGTTGGTTGGAAGTTTAAGAAATGGATTGACGTCGGATATTGGCAGTTGCTGATGAGCGCCGACTTGCGGACTCGCATTCTGTGAATCCAATCTCTGATTTGGGCTATCCTAATTAAGCAATTGATGAAGGCAGCGCGCCAACTCGGGATCGTCATTCTTCTTCTGGCGTCGTATCTGACGCCAGCGATGGCATGCATGGTCTCCGATGTGGAGATGAATGCCGAGGAACGTGCCTGCTGTCAGGCAATGCACCACCGATGCGAGCAGATGGGAATCCCTGCCTCGCACGGCTGCTGTCAGAAAGCTCCGAAGAGTGCTCAAGAAAATGCACTCGATACTAAGGCCGTAGCTCATCATCCGATTGCGGTTGTCGTCATTTGGCTTTCGGCTGCGGAATCGCTAGAACTGAATCCTGTCGCCACAGGATTGGCTCAACACGCCGACGCCTCGCCTCCACAACCCCCATCCAGTACCATCTCCGTTCTCAGAATCTAGTCTCTCCCTTCTCGCTCTGCTCTCGCCGAATGCGCATACGGCTGCGCGAGCCCGGTGATGTTTTGAACAGCAATCGAGATTGGAGCCAGTATGAACGTGGTCTCTTTCGTGACCGCCACGCTCGTGCTCGCCGGTACGCTTTCTGCCAGTGGGCAGGAGACGGCTGCAAGCACACCTACATCTTTGTCCCAACTTTGGCCGAAGCACAAGCCAATAACCCACAACTCTCCGCAGCCGATCATGAGGCGCAGGCTGCCCGGCAAATGGTTGCGCAGGCGACCGCACTGCCCGATCCGAAGTTCACCTATCAACAGTTGAGCGTAGGCAGTCCGAAGCCATTTGCGGGGTACACAAATAGCGACTTCGCCTACATCGGGATTGGCGCTTCCCAGGAATTGCCTTATCCGGGAAAATTGCGCCTCCGTGGGCAGGTAGCCGACGGTGACGCAGACACGAAGAAGGCAGAGATCGGAGTCATCGGTGCGAACATCGCCGATCAGGTGAAGGCTGACTATCTCCAGCTTAGTTATCTACAACAAACGCTCGGCATCCTGCGCCAGAATGAGGCCGTTCTCGACCAGCTCATTCAGGATGCGACTGCCCATTATCAAGTTGGCCAGGGAATGCAGCAGGACATACTCGAAGCGCAGGTGAACCGCACCAAGATTGTGCGCGAGATCACCATGCACCATCAGCAGAAGGGGCGACTGCAGGCGCATCTCAAAGGCCTGCTCAACCGAGATCAGACATTACCTGACATCGTTAACGAAGATCTGAATGAAACTCCGCTCTGACGAGGTGCGGGCATTCATCAAGAACAACAACCCTCAGATTCAAGTGGATGCGAGTGCTGTTCGGAAGCAGACCGCGCAGGTCGCATCCGCGAAGCGCGAGGGCAAGCCCGACTTTGAGGTCGGCTACATGTACGAGAACACTGACCGCAAATACCGGAACTATTACGAATTCACCTTCAATGTTCGCTTTCCGCGTAAAAAGCGCGTCAACGCGGAGATCGCGGAAGCCCAGGAAGAACTCATCGCGTCGCGGCAGACGCTCGATGCGCATTTGGCGCAGCAGCTTTCCCAGGTTCAACGGGTCCGCCGATCGGCTCGCGATTCCTGCCGTTCTTCATCGACGTGGATGGCTTGAAGAGGATCAACGACTCCTTCGGCCATCAGAAGGTTATTAATGAGATGGTTCGCGTGCACCGTCAAAGGGTGTCTAGTCCACGTCTTGCCGTCGTTCGGTTCACTCCGAGAACCACAAGGTCCATCGCGGAATTGATGCTCTAGGTGGATCGGGCGATGTACCAATCCAAAAGAGACCAATGCATGTTCCGCAGTCCAGATGTTTTCTCTCTGCTCGTCCGATGGCCAAGTCCATGGGACACGTTGATCTGAAATCCATGGAGCCTTACCAGCATCAGGAACTGGAACCGCTACGAGAAATCATCGATCAGCGCAACCAACGAAAGAAGTTTGGTCAGGTTTTTGGTCAGGTTTTGGAAAATGAAGCCGAAGATGCAAATGATACGAGATCGTTATGTTCTTGATTGAGAAGGACTTGAATGGTGGACGCGGAAGGAATCGAACCTTCAACCTGTCGATTAAGAGTCGAATGCTCTGCCAGTTGAGCTACGCGTCCATAGGTGTGCCAAGGTAGGCAATCTGCACAAGAACTTGGGTGGGGGCGCACGTAAGAAACCTCTTGCGCTTCAAGAAATATACCACAAATTGCTCTGGTTTCCGTTCCCTTAAGTGGAACGATGACTTCAGAAGGAGAACGACAAGCCGCCTTCGACGGCGCGCGAGGCCTCGGCAAAATACAGCACGCTGCCATCGCTGGTAACGAAGGGCCTGTAGCCCTGCGCAAGCAGGTTCCTTACATCGATCAGCGCCTCAAAGCCATCCGGGAGGATTCCTCTGCAATGGATCGGTTGACGCAGGAAAAAACTCAGATATGGGTCGTGCAGATTGGTTTCGAAAGGATCGACAGCTGTGAGCGTGCCCGGCTGCTGCCATCGATAGGATGCCTGCCACTGCGTGCGGGCATGTTGCAGCTTGCCGCCATATGCCACCGAGACCATCTCTGCCTGCCGCGGCCGCAGGCTGAGCAATCCATTTTCAAGAGTCAGGGACATGGGCTGCGCCTCCATCGTCAAGGCGGCCCCCGTAGCTGCGCTGACCGAGACCCAAGTTCCCTCTGGCAGCATCTCCTTGAGCTCGGCGAACACTCCATCTCCTGAAAAATTCTCGCCGGTCACCTTCAAAGCTCCGGTGGAGGAATCGTACAATATGTCGCCACTCTTCCAATCCGCCGACGAAATTATTCCTCCGCCATTGATCACGGGGTTGTCGATTCGGTCATGGAAAGCCGAAACTCGAACACGCAAATTCCCGGTCGCACGCGCATATGCAAGCTCCTGGTGCAACCCATGCTCCAGCAGGAGCTGTCCGTTACGCTGGCCGATCGCTGGCGGCAGCGTGCTTGCCCGATCGATTGTATCTGCCTGTTGCATACCAGGCGCAGTCGCTACCCTGTAGGAAAACGTCGCATCGCCGACATGCACACGAAGAGCCGCGAAAGGATGATTCGCAAACGCCGTTGTCCCCAAGTGAACGGCTTCGATCTCGTTGCCCACCTCGGTATCGATGGCTTCGGTTAACGTCATGGCTTCGGCAGTACGCAGCACCATCGATTGCAGACCCTGTGTGTCAGGACCGCCAGCAATTTCCGGGCGATCGACAAAGGCCCCGACTGTGCGAAGGGTTCTGCCTGGAGCCAGTTGTTGCTCGTAGCCCACCACCGTATTGAGTGCCGGATCCTCCGCCTGGCTCAAATCCGCCCGCAGAATGAGCTGGCGCGAGTCGTCATTCGACCGCCGCATCTCGAAGCCATGATGCACGCCACCATCTCCAAAACTGCTCTCGCCGCCGCGAATCGTCACCCGGGCCTTGAGGGCCGGATTTTGACCTTCGGCTTCCGTCACAACCACCAGAGGTCCATCCTCCAGCATGCGGAGCAGCGGCCGGTTGGCCGACAGGCGAAGCGTCCACGTCCAGTCATCCTGAGGCTCATCTGCCTGTCGAGGCTGTGCCGGCAGCCAGCGAAACGCCTCATACAGCGTGCTGAGCGTCAGATTAACAACGAGCTTCGAGCTGGTGGTGATGTGCAGATTTTCGCGCAGGGTGGGCAGGAAGAGTGACCCGGTGGCCTTTAGTCCATAGATGCCAGGCAATACAGCAGCCAGTTCGTACCGGCCATGATCGTCGGTAAATGTCTGCGCAATGACGGAAAGATCGGGCCTCAGCAGTTGAACCAGCGTGCCGATCTGGGGCGTACCTTTGCCATCGCGCACCACACCGCTCACCCCTCCATCAGAAAGAGCATAGGCGGGAGATGACAGAGCTGCTAGAAGCAGCGCAAGAACGGGGGCGACTATGGAAAATCTTCGATTCACTGATTCAGTCGTTTGTGCTCCTGATTTGCTCCACAATGACGTTTGGACCTCGCTGCTCTCCGGCCGCTCATCCAGGTTTTCAGACTACTCCACGGTGAAGGGTGCCGACTGCGCAATCTCCTGTTTCGAGATGCTGTCATTCACCATTATCTTCACAAGGTACTTCCCCGGCTGAAGGCTGGCAAGCGGGAGGCTCTTTTCCACCGTCACCTGGTCGGAATTCGCGCTGAGACTCTTCGAATCTTCTTCGGTAGCCAGGAGTGCCTTGTTCGACGCAACATCGATAATCTGATATGTAATCTTGGCCGAATTCTGCTTGCTCTTCTCGTCGATGCCAAGGTTGTATACCTGCATCCAAAAATTCAACTTCTGGTTGCGATGGAAGCTGACCGGCGTCGCCGCATTCGCAGTCACCCTCGGCCGGATATAGGTGTTGCCGATAATGAAGTTGCCGGTGCCGATCTGTTTCGAAGGCACACGCTCCATCTTGTCCGCCAGAATCAACGATGAGGCCGACAGCCGGTCATCGTCATACTTCGGCACCGTAATGCCCTGAGCCCACACGCCAACGTGGTCGACGTTGTTTACATCCTTGATCGCCACATCGACGCGATACCGCCCTGGCCGCAATGGTAGTGCCTTCCAGTAAAGCTCGGAGTGATCCAGGGTCTGGGGCAGCAATTCAGCTGGCTCTTCCACTTCCACCGTCTCTTCAAATGTCTGCACAATATGGTCGGTGATCGTGGAAACGCGGCCCAGGATGTTCACTTGGCCTTTCGAAACGCCGTCCTTCGTGTTGAAGGTGATATCGCGATTCTTGATTTGCAGCGTAACCGGCACCAGTACTGTGTCGTCGGTCACCTTCACGAAGTCTGTCCGCACATCGAACGGGAAAATTGGACCAGTCAATAATTTGTGATTGCTAAGAAACGATTCTAAATCCTTGAACTTGACCGTCGGCGGCGCCTGTAGCTTCGCGAACTGCTCGATACGATCGAACTCCTTGCTCTGACTCATCGAAGAGTTCGGGCCCTTACCAAGACTCTCTATTCC
>JBAVYX010000018.1:0-4046 GCA_049588475.1 Silvibacterium sp.
TCCCGGAGGAGGTCTCATGGCTCATCTATCTCGATGCGGCGACCGACTTCGCTTTCTACGATCCCGCACACCCAATCGTAGAAGTAGAAATGAACCGTTTCTCGCCCCGGCCAGACTGATCCTTCACTTGACACTCGGAACGATCCGGGGGAATCATCAGTTTACGGTTGCGCGCCGGTGCCGGCGACGTTCGGGCCAGGTTCGCGGAGCGTTCCCTGCGCGACCCACGAGCCTTCTCCATTCAGGAATCAGCTAAGCGATTGCTCCAAAACAGGTTTCACACCACTCATGGAGGGATTCTATGCTCAATCGTGAAGACTGGCTTCCCCTGGCGCGCAAACTCGATTGGGACTTCTCCTACGTCGAAGAGAAGGAAGTCTTCCCCGAAATCATCAGTGGACGCCCATGGCTTCCGCATAGTGCATGGAAAGATTGGGAGGAATCCTTCAAGACGTCGTACCGGGAATACGTCGAAAACCAGCACGAAAAAGACATGGCTGTCTATGCCGTGCGGGACGCCGTGGGACGCCTGGAGAATGTTCAGAGTTTAGCGTCGCCGTGGATCAATGGCCTCAAGGTCCATTCTGCAGCCCTTTCACTCGGCGAATTCGCGACCACAATCGGGAACCTGCGCGGCGCGCGCTTCGGTCGAGATAGTGCCTGGAGAGCAATGGCCAGCTTCGGCGCTCTGGACGAAATCCGCCACACGCAGATTCCCCTGCTGCTCATGCATGAGTTGGTCCGTTGGAACTCGCAGTTTGACTGGACGCACAAGTTCTACCACACCAACAATTGGCTGGCGATTGCGGCGCGACACTTCTTCGATGAACTGACCCTTGGCCAGAACGCTATCGAATTCCAGATTGCAACCAACATAGTCCTTGAGACCGGCTTCACGAATCTTCAATTCGTAGGCTTGGCATCGCTTGCTCACGGGGCCGGCGATTTCATGTTCGAAAAGATGGTCACCAGTATTCAGACCGACGAGGCACGGCACGCCCAGATCGGGCACCCGGTTCTGGAACTGGTCATGCGGCACGATCCCGAATACGCGCAATATCTCATTGATAAGTGGTTTTGGAGAAACTGGCATCTCTTCTCGTTTCTTACCGGCGTCACGATGGATTACATGACGGCAGGTGAGCAGCGTTCGGCTTCGTTCAAGGAGTTTATGGAGGAATGGATCGTTGATCAGTTCTTTCGGACGTTGGACGAATTCGGACTGAAGCGCCCATGGTATTGGGAGATATTCCAGGACGAACTGGAAACCTATCACCATATGATGTACGCAAGCGCCTATACCTATCGATCCACTTTATGGTTCGACGTCGCCATTCCGAGCCCGGAAGATCGACAGTGGCTCCGAGGCAAATATCCGAAGCACTGGGATGACATTGACGCGGTGTGGCATCGCATCAGCAGTCACTGGAAAGACAGCGATGAAAGCGCAGATAAGGAGTCGTCCGTTCACGCCACCGCGCTTTTGGCTTGTTGCGATTTATGCCAATTTCCCCTTTGTGGGGGAACACCTCGCAAGAATGCAGCCAACGTACTGGAGTTCAAGGGGTCGAATTACATCTTCTGTTCTGAACCTTGCCGCTGGATATTCCAGCATGAGCCCGAGAGGTACGCTTCCCATAAAGATCTAACCAAGCGCGTTCTTAGCGGAGAGGCCCCAGCAGATTTCACGTCGCTGCGGACGGAGTATTTTCGACTGACTCCCGACACATGGGGAAAAGATACTTATGGTGGCGGGTACAAGTGGCTCTCCGGGGAGCCAAGTTCATCTTGAGAGGACGTGTCCGTTGCCAATTCCGATCTACGGCTTTGTCGAGGGCGACACAATGGGCGTGGTCATTCTCGCTGAAGAGCAAGAAACGATTCTTTCGCTTACCAATAAGCTGCTGCAGGCAGTCAGCTTGCGCGTCGATGTCAACCATCAATACGAAGCAATCTACCAGGGACTCGTGCTCAACCCTGACGAAGCTGTCATCACAACAAATCTCAGGCCCTTACAGCGGCTTGACCTGAAGAGAAGATCATGACGTTCCGAAAGGTTGCAACGATCGAGGATCTCTGGGCGGGGGAGATGATGCCCGTCGAGTGCGCAGGCCTATGCGTGCTCTTGGTCAATTTGGACGACAAGGTCTATGCATACGAAGACGCCTGCCCGCATCTTGGGACAGCATTGAGCGAGGGCTCGCTGCAGGGGAAGACGCTGACTTGCTCCACGCATGGATGGCAGTTCGATGCCTCAAACGGACGAGGCATTAACCCGCAAACCGCAAGGCTGAAATCGATCCCTGTCCAAGTGGAGAATGAAGACATCTTCGTAGAAGTGGCCGGCACAACACCCGAAGGAGAGCAATGACCGAAGACGGAACCACCTACGATCATGTTGGACCTGTGCTTCAGGCCGGAGCGCTCTCAGAGGCTATCATCGCTGCGATTCGCGATCTCAACAACGATGTTGTTGTAGTAGATCGCGGTGCTTATCTGCGAGTTCTTGCTCCCCGCCGATGCATCGTCACTCGAGTCGGAATCGAGAAGCATCTCGGGCGATCAGTTCGCTTTCCGGGCGAACTGGAGACTGTGATGTCCGCCTTCAAGGGCGCGATCAAATTAACGCAAGACGAGGCCGTCTGGCAGTTGAAGGCTTAGGAGAACAGTGCGCATGCGACAACAGAAAACATACTGGCATCTGCTTCCGCAGCGGCGCATGCCCACTGAATACGAAGTCGTGACATCCAAGCTACTTGTGAACACGCGTGAGGGGTTTACCGGCAGAAACTTCGAGTTGGACGTCCCGCTCGAGCCCTGGTACGCGAAATATCAGCGAGGATCGCTGCTCACCTGTAGCAATTGGGAGAAATTTCGCGATCCGCGTGAGACCACATATAGCAAATATACGGATCTTCAAATGCAAAAGGAGATCTTCGTCGACGGCATCCTTGAGGAGATTGAGGCTACCAGCTACGACCGGGAGTTATCCGCACGATGGTTTGAGCTGCTGAACGCCCTGGCTGTGCCGTTTCGATATCCCGGTCACGCGTTCATGATGATCGCGGCCTATATCGGGCAAACTGCTCCCGGCGGTCGCATCACCGTTGCGGCCGCTTTACAGGCCGGCGATGAAGCGCGACGGGTCGAGAGGTTGGCTTATCGAACTCGCCAAATTCAGTTGACGTTCCCGGACTTCGGTCTGGACGGGAAAGCTCGCTGGGAGAGTGATTCGCACTGGCAACCGCTCCGCAGGTTTGTTGAACAGCTCCTCATCACCTACGACTGGGGGGAAGCGTTCGTCGCTCTTAATCTGGTGCTGAAGCCAATGATCGACGAACTGTTCATGAAGCACGCGGGAGATCTTGCGCTCGGCCAGAATGATCATCTCCTGGGTCAAATCTTTTATTCGCTTAACGAAGATTGCCAATGGCATCGCGATTGGAGCCGCGAGCTTGTTCAATTGCTGACAGCTGACAATCTTTCGAACAAAGACGCGATCCGAGGCTGGGTCTCGAAGTGGCGCCCAAGAGCTCTACTGGCGGTCGATGCCTTCGCGGATTTCTTTGAAGCGAATTCTGTGGGCCAAGGGGATACACTCTTT
Source organism: Silvibacterium sp. (assembly GCA_049588475.1). Taxonomy (GTDB): domain Bacteria; phylum Acidobacteriota; class Terriglobia; order Terriglobales; family Acidobacteriaceae; genus Silvibacterium. The sequence continues at coordinate 3,605 of JBAVYX010000018.1, forward strand.
CACGATCTCACTAAGCAGATCGACAATTTCGGGGCCGAATTCCTTGAGAGCATGGCTCTTCAGAGAAGCTGACCGACATCTCGAAGACCGCAGTACGTCGCTAAGCAGCATCACAGGGTTTCGAGATGAACAGGCACTACGCCGGGCATTTGTCCAACAAGTCGGAGTTTCGCCCAAACAGTACAGAGAACGATTTGGAGAATTGGACGCTGGTCTGGGGCAGCATCAAGCACGACGCTACGAAGGCGAGTCCAGCCTCAAGCAAGAAGAATCGCTATGAGCAGAAGTCCGGGCGAAGGTTTCAGCCATATTGGCCTAAAAATCATCACCAAGGGCATGGTATTTCCGTGCGCCCCAAGAAGCCACCCGTTAAGTCTATCCTCAATAAGTTGTCGTTTTCTGACGCCGTATGGCGGCAGAGGCTAGCATTCCACTTTGACGT
>JBAVYX010000019.1:0-2912 GCA_049588475.1 Silvibacterium sp.
TTCTGTATCTCCATAAAATCCTCCAGTCGCAGCATCCCACCCTCCCCGGGTCAGAATGCCGCCGCTCGGCCTCAACTGGGGAATTTTCAAACGCCGATTCTGAGGATTTTTAGAGTACCGATAACACGCCCGCGAAGATCGCTTCTTCGATCGCAGGCAGTCCTTCCTTTGTTCCAGGAATTTTGATGAAGAGGTTGGGGCGCTCGGCGCGAGCATGGAGCGCTTTGGCCGCAGCGAGAGTGCCCGATGTATCGTGAGCCAGGAGCGGCGAGACCTCAAGAGACACCCAGCCGTCCACACCGTTCGTCCGTTCGTGGATCGGACGAAAGAGATCGGCCGCCTGCTTGAGATCCTCGATCGCGAGTTCGACGAACAGCGCCTCGCCCGATTTGCCATTCTTCACTTTCTGGCGAATCGCGTCATCGCAGTCCTGGCTGTTCTTGATGACGTGATCGAAGATGGTTGGGTTCGAGGTGAGCCCTGTAACGGAGAACTCCTGAATATAGCGGTCGAGCGTTCCGCTGACCTGCAAACCCTGGCGATCGCCATGGGTGTACTGCTTACCACGGCAACGATCATCGTCATGTACGGTCCCATAATCTTGCACAAGATCGCGCCCGGTTCGGCACCTCTTTACGTCTGGAACATTACCCTGTGGCTGGCTGCTGCAGTGCTGCTGATTTTGGCGCTCTTTTGTCTCTATCGTTTCGCCCCGAACAGCCAGGAAAAGAAATGGAAATGGCTTCTTCCCGGGAGCATCGTTGCGACAGTAGTTTGGATGGCCGTGTCCGTCCTGTTCAAGGTATACGTTCGTCATTTTGATGTTCTGGTTCTACCTGAGCGGCATCGCCATTCTGGTAGGCGGAGGAATCAATGCCATCCTGGAAGACGCCGCCGCCACACACAGAATCCCCGGAGCGAATAGATACGGCCGTCTTCCGGTCAGTACCCACCTTCAAGCCTCTGAGCCACATTAAGAATTGTCTCGATGGCGTCAGCACGATGACACTCATCGATAGCCTTGCTTTGCAAGGTGACTGCGTCATTGTCGATCAGGATATAGATCTTTCCAATTTGCTCGACGACATCGCGCATCATCAGCGATCTCCTCCTCTCTTTGGAGGATAAAGAATGATCGTATAAAAACGCGGCCAGATCCGATTCTTACATATGGTCCTTGGGAGGGGGTGAGGTCACCGGCGTATCGACACTTCTATCGCTGGTCATTCGTCTCCAAAGAATTCTTAGCGTAGCAATAGCAGGGACTGAGATGAGTGCTCCTACTACTCCTGCGATCTCGCCGCCAGAGAGCACGCCGAATATCTGAACCACGGGAGGGATTTCAAGAGACTTGCCCATGATCCTGGGAGCGCTCACGTAATCCTGCACCACCCGCCATGCGCCCAGGAACAGAAAGAGCCACACTAGATGCGGATAGCTAGTCAAAATCGCGACGACAAAAACGGTGACGGACGCCAAAGCTGGACCAACGACCGGTACAAATTCAAAGAGACCGGCCAGAGGTCCGAGAATGAAGGCGTACGGCACCCGCATCAAGCTTAGGACAAGAGTATAGGAAACAACTGTGAGAGACGCGAGGATCAGTTGCGCGCGAATGTAGCTGCCGAGCATCACGTTGATGTCGCCAACGATACCGCCCATCGTTTGTTTCTCATCAGGAGTGCGGCCCAAATTTATCATCCCGTTTGCAATAGATAAGCCGTCCTTGAGAAAGAATAGGCTAAGTATCGGAATGAGGATTAGCCACCAAATATGCTGTGCGGGCACGGCGAGTTTCTCGCCCAGGGCCTGACCGTATCTTAGAATGTCTGCTCGATGAGCAACTAAAAAGGCCTGAATCTGAACCTGCCGAACCACGCTCCAGCCGTGCTGCTGCCCTATCTGCGAGACGAACTGTCCTGAGCCCATTCTGTCTACTAGAGTAGGCAGACTCGTGGCGAGCGATCTGCCCTCGCTGGCTATTCTTGGTCCTACCAGAAAGCCGATGCCCACAAGCACCGCAATAAGGATGAGGTAGACAGCCGCGATTGCTTTGACACGTCCGCGTAGAACTGTTTCCAACCGAGAAACAAGTGGCTCGACGAAGTAAGCGAACAAAATCGCAAAGAGGAAGAGGGTGAGGGTCTCCTCGGCGGCATAGAGGAATGCCAAGGTCAGAGCAAGGATCAGCACAGTACAGAGAATCCGCGCGGTTGTTGGATCCCACAATTTTGTAAGCAAGCTTCATCCATTCAGAACCATCTGATGCACGCTTCGACAGATCACCGCCCCCCGAGAAACCCGCTCAGCCCGGCTCTCGGCCAGTGAACAGTATTTGAAGCGAATTGTGGTCATTAAATGCGGGCCAAGCACAGAAGCACGACAAGAACAAGGAGAACCACACCTAGGCCACCGCTCGGATAGTAGCCCCACCCGCGACTATAACCCCATCTGGGGAATGCTCCTACCAGAAGCAACAGGACAACAACGATCAACACGGTTCCTAACATCTAACCCTCCCGAGAAAGCGAAGACTAAATGATTTCACTATTCAGCCCTGGAGCAGATTTGTGTCCACACCATAGAACAGCATTGCACCTTCAGAAGCCACTATCTGTACCGTTTTGCTCAAGATTGATGGATACCCTGGAGGCTTGATATTTTCTCTGGCCACAGAGAAAATCGGGTCCTAGAAATGACAGTGGGATGTTGAGGGCAAGGTCAGGCCATCAGACCTTTGCAATCTCCCGTCTCTTCTCCCAGATCTCGGAGTTCCATTTTCCGACTCAGATCCACTTTCTTCTGAGCAGCCAGATTTTGATCGTTTGCGTAAGACCCACATAGCTAAGCAGTGTGACCATCAGGATAGGCCAGTACATCTGAGGCAGGTGTGCGAGGCCCAACGAAGAAGC
>JBAVYX010000020.1:0-2677 GCA_049588475.1 Silvibacterium sp.
GTGAACATGATCCGCAAGGGGCGAGTCAGATGGGTAGCAAAGGGTGACGTTGTTGCGGAAGCACGGTTCATCGCCAAGCTCTTCGCTATCACTGCCTAACTTTCCCATCACTTTCACAACTCAGCAGTGCCTCAGCTTCGTGAACAGTAAACTTCGCAATGAAACCTTTGAATCCAAGGTGGGTTGTACTGGACGCCTTGCTCGACTTCAGACCAGCGGCATGCGAGATGTCCTGTCTCGGTTTGCCATGATGATTTCATTGCGCCGGCCCGTTGACGTTCTGCCTGTTGATTGTACTCCGAAGGCGCGATGGGTTCTGTCCAGTTTTCACGAGGCTTATAAGCGCTGTTTCTGAGTACTTCAGCGAAGCATCTGAAGATTCATTAGCCTGTTCGTGATGGCCGCACTGCTTACGTGAAACCGCTTCGCCAGGAAGGTGATTGCTTCTTCGTCATCCAAATCGAGATCGTTCTTCTTAATCTCCTGGCGCACGAGGCCTCGGGGCATCAAGAGTGCGGCACCGAGATGGTTGGCCTCGACCTCTTGATAATCGACACCTCCGGAGGAGTATCCGTCTCGTCGAAAGGTCAGATGTCGATCAATAAAGAGCTGCGATTTTCGATTCTTTTTGATGTGTAGCAAATAGTGGCTGATTTCATGAGCGATCGTGAATCGCTGCCGGACGAGAGCGTGAGTTGAGTTATATCCTATGGCTCCGCGATCCCCTTCGACCACGAGCATGCCGGCTAGATTCTCTCCGAGAGCTTCGGATTGAATCGCGAGGTTGAGACGGTGAGCGAGAACTTCGATCGCGATTGGAATGCGATAAGTATCCGTTTCACGTAGAGTTTTTTCAGCCTTTTCTTCGAGTTTTTCTTTGATCATGGGCTTTCCTGACTGGGGAATCGATTTCGATCGTCGCTTTCAGTTTGCCGACAAGCCTGGTCAGAGCCTTGACGGCGTCTGGATCGTTATTCGCCGCTTCTCTAATCTGCTTGACCATGGCGGGATCCAATGCGGATTCCTTCGCTGTAGGCGAAAGTTCCCCTCGCCGAGGGATTAACAGGTTTAAGTCGGTTGCGAGCGTCTCCGAAAACTGCCACAGCAGGTGCAGTGGAGCCCTCTGGCGGCCTGCTTCGACATTCACAACGGAGGCCCTGCTGATTCCGAGTTGCTGCGCAAGTTTCTCCTGGCTAAGTCCTTGGGTGACCCTCGCCTGACGCAGCTTTCGCCCGACTTCGGCATACAGCTCATCGATATCCGCCATTGAAAGGACACTAAACCGGAACGTCAAGGCGGTCAACGGGAGCAACCACCGATTGTATTGCAAACATGTTTGTGTCATTTACAAGTTGACAAATAGTAGAAGTAACGCTCAGCATAATGTGCGGGCCCCGGTTAAGACGCCGAGCATTCTGTGGCCTAACAGTCCCTTCGTTGAAGGTGGCCGGTATGAGCATTTCTCCCCCTCTCCGCAAGCTTCAATTTGTCCTCGCTGTCGCGCGCGAATTGCACTTCCGCAAAGCCGCCGAACGGCTTAACATCTCTCAGCCCTCGATGAGCCGGCAGATTCGAGAGTTCGAGGAAGAAATCGGATTTGAGATCTTTCATCGTGATCACCACTTTGTAGAGCCCACCGAAGCAGGTCGATTATTCATTGCCGACCTAGACCAACTGATTTCGCGACTGAATACCGATTTCAAGCTGGCGTGGGATACAGCCCGCAACAATGCTCGACGCAGTTCTGCCTCGTTCATTATTGGGCATTCTCCTTTTGTTCCGATAGGCCTGCGGCGGCAAATTCGATCAGTCCAGAGAAGAAAATTTGCATATCTGAATCTCCAGTTCCGCACGGTATTTGCGCCCGAGCTCGTTGATTCCATCGAAAGTGGAGCCTTCCAGGCGGGGATTACGTTTGCGCCCTTAGAAGGATGCGGACTTAAGCAAATGCCGATCGGATCCGATCGCCTGTGCGTTGTCACGGCGCAAGATTCCTCATTCGCGGGGAACCCAGCAGTGGATCTAGCGTCCTTGAGATCACATCCCTTGATCGTGGCCTGCTCGGATCGAATTCATCCGATCCTTTATCACCAGCTACTTGCCGAGTGTGAAACTGCAGGATTTGAGCCCACCATCGCCGAAGAAGTGACTTCACCACAACAGGCATTTGACCTTGTCGAGGACGGCGTGGGATTGGCTGTTCTGCCTTTCGGAGTTTGTGCAGAGGCGCTCACGGAAGGCAAATATTTTCCGATTAGTGGACTCGATCCTTTGGTCCTGGTTTTCCTGTATCGAAGCGAGGATCTCCAGCGTGCGGAGATCCTGGGAGAGTTCGCTGACCTCCTCGGGAAAAGATGTTTGGAGTGTGCCAGCTAAGTTTTGCTCCGTAGAATTGCCGCGAGTGTCGTGATATTTCGTTCTGTTCCCAAGACTTCCGTGGTGATGCTTAGAAGGCATCAACATTGACGTAAAAGGTCTTGGACAAAAAAGAAAAGTGGGGGCAAGCTTCCCGATATGACCTGATGTTTTCAGGTCGGCATCAGGAGGAAACCAATGAAACTCTCGACCAGACGGCCAAAGCTCTTCCGAGCCTCACCGGCTTCGATGGCCGTACTCACACTGTTGCTCTTGCCGGCCGCTTCGTACGCCCAGGCTGCCGGCTCTCCCTTTGACACCG
>JBAVYX010000021.1:0-20313 GCA_049588475.1 Silvibacterium sp.
TTCTGTATCTCCATAAAATCCTCCAGTCGCAGCATCCCACCCTCCCCGGGTCAGAATGCCGCCGCTCGGCCTCAACTGGGGAATTTTCAAACGCCGATTCTGAGGATTTTTAGAGTACCGATAACACATTGCGCGAATGTGAACCAGCAGGGCAGCATCCGTTCTATGGCGGCGACCTGCGATGTGCTGGTCGCGCAACTGATGTTGGTGGTAACCCGTGAAGCTGACTCCCAGAACTTTACACTGCAAACGAACTGGCCAGAGATGACGACTGCGATAGATATGGGCATACTTCATCTCTGGTCTCGCGAGAAGTATGCCGCCGCTTTTCCCAGAATGTCGCGCTCCATCTTGACTCGCGCCAGCTCCGCCCGTAGCTGACGAATCTCGATTTGCGCGGCCGTCAACTTCGATCCGCGCCCATTGGCTGTCAGCTTACCCGCCTTATGTGCCTTGACCCACTTCGATAACGTCTGCTCGACCACCCCCAGGGAGCGTGCCGCCTCCGAAACCCGCTGCCCCGACTCCACCAGCCGTACTGCCTCCTGCTTGAACTCGTAGGTGTAAACCTTCCTCGGTAAACGTTCCATCTGCCTCGCCCTTTTGTTATTATCCCTCCGCGTTATGGAGTACGTTTTTCCGGGGCAAGGTCAATCTCACATATATCCGGCCTGTTATAGAGTGGAAGGGTGTTGGGCTGTTCCGCTCTGGCCATAGGCCATAGTGCCATAGTGGAAGCTGCGCTTCTTCTCCTTATTACCTCATCAGGTCATCGGCCTAGAATGGCCCTGCCCCCGTCAGGTTCTGAAGAAGTCGGTCTCACCGGGTCGCGCCATCATTGGAGGCTCAAGAATCTCCGCAAGTAGAGGGCTGAAGGCCTGAAGACCGGTCCTTGGCAGGTCAGAAGATCTGAAAATTCTAAGCTCCCGAATCACCAGCCATCTCTATCGTGGCGACCGTCATGACTTTTTCCACCGCGTCAGCCGTATCTCGCATGTCTGCTCCAGTGAGCGTTGGATGAACCAGAAACATCAATGACGTCTCACCGAGATCTTTTGCAACTGGCAAGCGATGCGCAGGCCGCATTGGCTCCAGAAAAGCCTTTTCCAGATAGATCTCGCTGCAGCTGCCGACAAAACATGGCACCCCCTCTGCATTGATAGCCTCAAGGACGCGATCGCGGGTCCAGTCGTTCCGCAAGCGTTCGCTCCGCAGGAAAACATAGTATTTGTAATAGGAATGGGCCACATTTTCGGGGGGCCTGGCTACACGCAATGCCGGGATTTCAGAGAAACGTTCGGTTAAAATGTTGGCCAGATTTCGCCGTATCTCAATCGACTGAGGAAGTTTCTTGAGGAGCACCCGGCCCATGGCGCTCTGCATCTCGGTGAGTCGCCAGTTTGTGCCAAAACTTTCGTGCAGCCATCGGTATCCCGGAGGATGCTGCCGTCTATAGACCGCTTCATAGCTCTTTCCGTGATCCTTGAAGGCCCACGCGCGAGACCAGAGGTCCGTGTGATTCGTTGTCAGCATTCCACCTTCGCCCCCAGTGGTCAGAATCTTGTCCTGGCAGAAAGAAAACGCATTTACATCGCCCATCGATCCAACCGGGCGCCCTTTGTAAACGGCTCCAAGCGCCTGGGCGCAATCTTCGACCACTTTCAATCCATGTTCGCGCGCAACTTCGAGAATCGGATCCATATCGCATGGCCAACCCGCGAGATGCACCGCGATGATGGCGCGTGTGCGCGGGCTGAGAACAGCCCGGATCGTCTCCGCGGTGATGTTTTGTGAATCCCGGTCAACATCGGCCATGACGGGAGTGGCGCCTCGCATGACTGCACAACTCGCAGACGCAATAAATGTGCGGCTGGTGACGACTACCTCGTCCCCGGGGCCGATTCCAAGCGCTTCCAGCGCAAGTTCCAACGCGACGGTTCCATTCGCGATGGCAATTGCGTGTTTACAGCCAGTGAAGGTAGCAAACTCGACCTCGAATTGTCTTCCCTCGCCTCCTGTCCAATAATTGACTTTTCCCGATTCGAGAACGCGTATAACTGCATTTCGTTCTTCATCCGAAAAGAACGGCCACGGCGCGAATGGATGCTTACGCAGTGGCGGTCCATCTTCTATTGCCAGCTGAGCTTGGGCTGAGACAGGATATCCCATGAGACCGACCCCCCGAAGTCCAATAGCCAATGGCGAACCCAGCGCCGAGCACAAGACCACTAGCCTAAGATGACATTTCCAAAGCGGACGAAATACTAGGATGGGGTTAGATCCTCAGGTATAACACCTGTTTGCCCCTGGCCGCCGTCGCGCGGTTAGGCGAAAATGTCAGATTACAATCATCTTACTCCGGAGTTCTTGACTGGCGAATCCACCCGAGTTCCCATAAACTCCGCGGTTGTGGCGTGTCCTGCTAATGAAATGCCCTGTCGCCGGGCCACAGAGCCGGCTGACCGAAACAGAATTTCCAAATCTAGCCGGAAGCTCCAGTGATCCACATACCAAGTGTCAAGTTCAAATTTACGTTCCCAGGTGAGGTCGTTACGTCCGTTTACCTGCGCCCAGCCGGTAATGCCTGGAAGGACGGCATGGCGTCGTGCTTGCTCCGGAGTATATCGATCCAAATACTGAATCAGGAGAGGACGCGGTCCTACCAGGCTCATCTCGCCGCGAATCACATTCCACAATTCCGGGAGCTCGTCCAGGCTAAAGGACCGTAGGAAGCGTCCTAAGGGGATCAGCCGGCTTGCGTCGCTCATCAGTTCCATCTTCGGATCCGAGGCCTGCTTCATAGTACGGAATTTCACAATTACAAACGGCTTGGCATCGCGCCCAGGGCGAATTTGACGATAGAAGATCGGGCGGCCCAGCTTAACCCACACGACAATAGCAATCGTGAGCAGAGCTGGACTCAACACCACCAACAGACAGACCGCAGCCAACTTATCAAATGCCACTTTTAGAGCCAGCTGCCACCCGCTCTGCCGGTTCGACATTTCCGGGTCCATCCCCTACACCTTTCGCAGCACAAACGCCTGTATCTGACTGTAGTTTCCCATAGGCGGCAAGAAAGAGAAAAATTGTGCGACCTCCGAGTTGCGAACCACTTCGCCGCCACGCAGCAAGGATGGATACAGAACTCGGGCTATGAAGTAGTAAGAACTTAGGAAGTTGGAGCGCAACGCGATGTCATCGCCAAACTCCTGGAGGTCCACCATGCAGAAAATATTGCGAATTGCACTGAATAAGCTTTCTTTATCGAAATACTTGTTATGGTGTGCTTCAGAAATCGGAGGTAATCCGCAGTCAGCACGTGCTTTGTTGTTATTAACCAACCCATCGGTGAAACACTCAATCATTAGGTAATCACCACCGCTTTTGAGCACACGGGCTATCTCTAGTATGGCCGCAATTTGTTCTTGTGGATCCATAATGTTAATAAGGCATCTTTCGGTATATACGTAATCGAATGCCTCATCTTCGAATTGAAGCTGTCTCACATCCCCCTTGACTAATGTGCAGTTCGACAAATCTCGTGCGCGAGCTATATCGAGCAACTCTTCGCTGAAATCTAAACCGGTGAGGCGATCGGAGTTAGCATTGCTACATATTTTTTCAAGTGTGTAACCGTTGCCGCAGCCAATGTCCAGGATGCGCAAAGGGCGCTCGTGTCGACGGCCCAACAGATCACGGTATGTGAGGATCCATTCCAGTTCCTTCTCGCGGACAAAATCGTCTTCCATAGTCGAACGCGGTGAAGCTCCAAACGTTTGCGCAATCTCGCGATAGTGAGCCAGTATGATTTCATCTTTCGACGTTGCCATTTGTCTCCTTAAGAGTGTTTTCTAATTCACTATGCGTCTGTCCGGAACATACCGGGCCGACACGCTTGCCAGGCACAGACAGACGAGCCCTTTTTGCTAGATATATATATTCATCCGCCAGCGCGCTCCACACCCGCTCCTGAGTAAACTCCCGTAATACGCGGCAGCGGCCCGCTCGGCCGAGTTGTTCCGCCAGGGAACGATCGGCAAGTAGGCGTTTGAGAGCTTCCGCGAGCGCTACACTATCCCCCACCGGCACAACCAAGCCGGTGGTGCCATCTACAATCGAATCAATGGCACCAGTGGCACGGGTTGTAACCACTGGGCGTTCCGCGGCCTGTGCCTCCAACACTGTATTGGGAAAACCTTCTCGATGCGTTGGAAGAACAAATACGTCCATTACAAGGTAATACAGATCAACATTTGGCGTAAATTCAACCGTCACCACGTTCGGATCCGATTCGATGGCTGTACGCGCTTCAGGAGGTACTGGATCGCCCGGTTCGTAGCTTCCGACTAAGAGCAGAACAGCATCGAGCACCTTTTCGCGCACAATCTGAAAGGCAGTGAGTAGTTCGGGAACCCCCTTGTCCCGAGTGAATCGGCCTATAAAGCCGACAACAGGTTGGCTAGCCCCAATGCCCAATCTCCGCCGAATTTGTTGCGCCTTTTCCAACCTTTCGGGCGTTGGCCCAAAGCGTGACGGATCTACTCCGTTACCGCTGCCAGAGGCTAGAACGATAACCTTCCTCGCCGGAACCAAGCCCAGCTCTATTGCGCGCTGGCGCAGGCTCGGGCTGACAGAAATCACACGATGCGCGCACGCACATGCAATGCGTTCGGTGAAAACCAAAACGCTCCTCTTCAACCCTGTCGCTGTCTCGAGGCGCAAGCCGCGCAGTGTGTATATGCGGCAAGGAATGCGGTTCAACCACGCCGCCAAACCAACTAATAGACCTGCCTTGGGAGTACCTGCGTTGCAAATCGCGGGACGCAATCTCCTCAACGCTCTCCAAAGATTTGCAAGGGATATCAGATCACGAAGCGGAGAAATCTCTCGCTCCATCTTCACGGTAACGACAGGAATTGAGTCTCCCGAACACGCATCGGCAACTTCTGGGCCTGGGCTGCAGAGAACTGCCGGATGAAACCCCGCGGCGCGCAAATAACTCAATTGGTCCTTTAGCAAAAGGAGGCTCAGAGAAACAGTGACAGCATGGACAACATCGATGCGGTCCTGCTTCATGCCGATCCTTGTATGCAAGATGTGGCTATAGGAGTCCGCAATGGCGGTTCCGACGGACGACGGCTCTCCTCCAGCCACGCCTGAAACATCAGCACATCCCACAGGTGATATTCCCAATTCAATCGCCCGGACAGGTGTTCACGCCACGTCCTTCGGATCAGCGCGGCGTTGAAGTATCCCTCCTCCCGAAGGCGGTCTTCGTCCAAAAGCGATTCGGCCCAATCCCGGAGCGAGCTCCGCAGCCAGGTAGCCAGAGGTATGCCGAAGCCAGATTTGGGGCGGTCGACGATATGGCGAGGCACGTAGCGATAAAGGACCTGACGAAGAATCCATTTGCCCTGCCGCTGTCGAATGCGCATAGACAGCGGTAGCCTCCAGGCAAACTCTGCCGCCCGATAATCTAGCAGTGGAACGCGACCCTCTAGACCGACGGCCATCGTAGCCCGATCGAGTTTTACCAGGATATCGTCGGGAAGATACATAAGTGTGTCCAAGTACATCATTTCCTCGGCGACATGCGCAAAATCCGGATGCTGGTCGCCGGAAATAACGGTTGCAGGTTCCGAGGCTCCCGGAACGATCTGGTGCGGATACAACCAATGCGAGACTAGTTTCTTGTAGATATCATGGGTGTCCGGGCTGTCTAATAGCGAGGCCAGCTTATGAAATTTGTATCCCGGCATCCGCAGTTGCCAGCGCGCCGGAGTTATCGGCTTGCACAAATTTAAGAGAAAGTCCCAGACTGCCGGCGGCACAGAACCGATGCTCGCAGCTCCGATTTTGCGCAGAAGGAGAGGTAGATGATCAAGGCCGTGACTCAAGGTGTCGCCCCAGACGTAGCGGTTATAACCGCCGAAGAGTTCGTCGCCGCCATCCCCTGAGAGGCCTACCGTTACCTGTTCTCGCGCGAGTTGCGAAACCAGACACGTAGGAATCTGCGAGCAGTCCGCGAAGGGCTCATCATAGATTCGCGGCAACCGGGGAATTACGGCCATCGCCTCTTCGGAGGTGACGTATAACTCGGTGTGGTCCGTACCCAGATGACCGGCTACTAGGGCAGCTTCCCCAGCCTCGTCGAACTCCCTGTCGCGGCTTCCAATTGAGAATGTCTTTACGCGCTTTGGGCTTTGAGCCTGCATTAACGACACGACGATCGATGAGTCGATACCCCCGGAAAGAAATGCTCCGAGTGGGACGTCCGACAGCATTCGGATACGAACGGCATCGCGCAAGATCCCATCAAGTTGCTCAACAGCTTCCTCCTCAGTGCACCGCAGAGGATTCGCGGTTCCGTCCTTGATAACTTCGCTCAGAGACCAATATGGCTTAGCGGTCGCGTTGAGATCGCGCGCCGAGATCTTCAGCAACGTAGCTGGGGGAAGTTTGCGTGTATTGGAATAAATCGAATAGGGCGACGGGATGCAGTCATGGCGTAGGTAGAGAGCGACAGAGCCCCGGTCCACGTCAGCGGAAAAACCAGGATGAGCTCGTAGAGCTTTCAATTCTGATCCAAAAAGGAACAGTCGGCCGATTGTGCAGTGATACAGCGGTTTTTCACCAAATCGATCGCGTCCAAGAGTCAGGCTCCTGTCGCGACGGTCCCACACGGCGAAGGCGAACATGCCATTGAAGCGGACGACCGAGTGCTCCACTCCCCACCGCTCAAAAGCAGCCAACATCACTTCGGTATCGGAATGCCCTCGGAACGGATACCCTCCGTCTTGATTCGATAATTCGTCTCTGAGAGCCTCGTAGTTATATATTTCTCCATTGAAGACGATGACATAGCGGCCACTGACCGATTCCATGGGCTGATGTCCTGCCGCGGAAAGATCGAGGATCGCCAGTCGTCTCATGCTGAGCGCGACGCCGGCGCTCGAGTCCACCCAGGCGCCACCGTCATTGGGCCCCCTGTGTCGCAATGTATCGGCCATGCGCATCGCGAAGGACCATAGCTCATCGGCTGAATTGACACAGCTCAAATCAAGGAAGCCGCTGATGCCGCACATGCTGATCTCTCCCTGTGACTCATATCCCCGTCGGGGTGCGGTCTGACCGTTGCGCAAGAGCAGTAAGCACGACTGACTGCTTTTTATGTAATCTTCGAGTCGCGCCTCGAGCCGGAAGCTTTGGCCTGGCACACAGAAGCATAAGTGCTACGGGAACCATCATAATCCGCTGTCGTAACAAGATTCCGAAGTTGCTAATGGCTCCGCCAAATGTGATCGAGAAAACGGCCGAGTACATCAGAATGAAACCAACGTAAGGATCTCGCCAATCTCGTAACGCCGACCAGATTTCCTGTCGCCGCATCCAGCAGAGAAGCAGCCAACCAAGTGCCTCAACCGAGGCTGCAAGGGCCATTGCGTTGTGCAACTCCCAGGGGAACGGACGAAACATCAAGAAGGGCGACTCTGCAATGCGAACCGGCAGAGAGGTTCCCTCATTGAACGCAGATCCGCCGATCTGGCTATTCTTCGTAACATTGTTGGCTTGAGCAACAGTGCTGCCAAAACCTTCGCCTTTTACGCGCAGAAAGCTACTTGCCTGACTTATAAGGAAATAAGTACCGCCCAAAAGCACCGGAATAAGGATGATCTTTGCGACTCGATTGCCGCCCTTGCCTCGTGGTTTTCCTATGACATAAGAAAATGTCATTCCAATACCGAGGATCGCAGCCACATGCGCGCGTACGAGCAATACCCCAGCAAGTCCAACGCCACAAACAAATACCGCCGCGGCGCTGGGGCTTCGAGCCAACTTCGCAAATCCAAAACAGGTCAAGCCAATGAAGAGTTGGATGAGCGAATCCTTTCCCACAAAGCTGGACCAGAACAGGAGAGAAGGAGATAACACGGCGAGAAAACCGTAGAGCCATGGGTCACCGTTCGGAAAAGCAGTCGTAAAGGCCCTATAGAAGAAGTATCCTCCCCAAAGAGATAGCAGCGCGAAGGCGATAAAAAGCGTTGGCAGTCCATCACCGATTAACAACGATGCCAATCCACATATGTTGTTGATCAGATTTGTACTCCAGTAAGGCGCGTGAAACGCGCTCCAGCCCTGTACGTGAAAATCGTCCGCTACCCGCAATCCGATAGTCCAGTAGTGAAAGGCGTCTGCCGCGCCACCGAAAATATAAAATGCGATCCATAAGAAAATGCTGGAGGCTGCCATATGCGCCACCAGGCCCGTCAAAAGTAGCCGTCGAAGATAGGGATCGCTCTGAGTGACGTGCCCTACCGCAGCAGCACAAACGATTGCCAGCAGTGGGACGCAGATTAGAGATGAAGTGTAGGAATAGTCTTTTGGACTTGAAAAAAAGAGAATGCCCAGCCAGAACGGACACGCGAAGATCAGGAGGACAGCCAAGAGCTTAATAACTAGCGCATAGCGCCCGATGTTGGCCAACTGGGATACATTAATCGGGCCGTAGATCGCTCTCACAACGGGATTGCGCATTGTTCCTCGATTAAGGTTTAAGGATGCAGACTCCAAACCGCGCCTAAATCTAGCATGTTCAGAACTTATAATGTATTTTAGGGATGTTCTTCGTTAATTGAAGCATCGTGCGCGTCCTCCAAATTATTGATTCTCTGAGTCTTGGCGGAGCAGAGGTTATGCTGACCGCAATGGCGCCGCGTTTTCGGGAGCGAGGCGTCACATGCGATCTCGTTGCACTTATCCAAAAGCCCAGTCCCCTTGAGCATGCTCTCCATGAGCAAGAGATCCATTTGCAATATACAAACGTGCGCAGGTTGTATTCGCCGCGTCAGGTTCTCCCCCTGACAAAGCTTATGCGCGATTACGATATCATCCATGTCCATCTTTTTCCAGCACAGTTGTGGGTACCGCTTGCAGCAGCTCGACTAAAATCTCGGGTCCCTCTTGTCACCACGGAGCACGGCACGTGGAATGCGCGCCGTCGCTGGTGGATTAGGCCACTCGACCGATTAATGTATTATCATTACCAGCGCATCGCGTGTATCAGCGGCGCTACTGCAGAAGAGCTCGTTCGCTGGTGTCCCTCCGTCGCAGAAAAGATTACTGTTATTCCTAACGGCATCGCCCTCGACACATTTGAAGACGCTGCTCCGGCTGCGCTTCCGTCTGTTCCGAGTCATGCAACCCGACTGGTCTTTGTCGGACGGTGCGATGTCCCAAAGGATCACGCGACACTGCTGCAAGCGCTAGTTGCGGTGCCGGATGCTCACCTTTTTCTGGTCGGAGATGGGCCGCTGCGGGCGCGGCTCGAGCAGATGGCTCAATGCCTTAACATATCCGAACGCGTAACATTTCTCGGTTGGCGACACGACATCCCATCAGTCTTGAAGGCTGCGCATATATACGTTCATTCGACCAAGGCTGAAGGTTTCGGAATCGCTGCTTGTGAAGCGATGGCAACAGGTTTGCCTGTTGTGGCGAGCGATGTTCCGGGCCTTGCGCACCTCGTAGCAGGAGTGGGCATTCTTTACCCATCTGGAGATCACAAGGCACTCGCCGGTCATCTGAGGGCTTTGATCGAATCGCCTGAGCGCCGGCGCGAAATGAGCCAGGCCAGCCTTCGCCGAGCAAGGCAGTTCAGTATTGAGAATACAGTCGACGGATGTATCCGCATGTATGAGTCGGTATTGCAAGTCAGGGTTGCACCAGCCGCGGGGATACGATGAGCAACATTGATCGGGGCGTGGTCAAAGCATTTGGTGAGGAGTGGAACAAGTTTCACCACAGCGGCCTGGACAATCCTGACCTGCAGGCCCTCTTTCGATCGTATTTCTCCATCTTTCCATGGCATGAGCTTCCGCCGGATGCGGAAGGCTTCGATCTTGGATGTGGTACCGGCCGCTGGGCGCACTTTGTGGCCCAACAGGTTGGCTTCCTCCACTGCATCGACGCTAGCGCCTCCGCTTTGGATGTTGCTCGCCAGAATCTCCGCCTTCACTCGAACTGTACTTTCCACTGCGCCTCTGTTGAAGCAATCCCTCTTGCAGACGGCTCCGTCGATTTCGGGTATGCCCTTGGTGTCCTCCACCACTTACCGGACACCCAGCAAGGGATCATTCAGTGTGTTCGCAAACTAAAGCCAGGAGCGCCATTTCTGATCTATCTGTATTACGCGTTCGACAATCGTCCTCTATGGTTTCGAGCGATCTGGCGAATCTCCGATCTGCTCCGCCGCTGCATCAGCGCGCTTCCCTTCGTCATCAGATCTTTCCTCTGCGATGTCATTGCGTCACTTGTCTATTGGCCGGTGGCACGCCTCTCAAAATGCCTGGAACGGCTGGGCGCCAACGTCAATGCCTTCCCCTTGTCCGCTTATCGGAAACGAAGCTTCTATTCCATGCGGACTGACGCTCTGGACCGCTTCGGCACTCGCCTGGAGAAACGGTTCACGCGCAAGCAGATAGGCGAAATGATGAAATCTGCAGACCTTGAAAGAATCGTCTTCAGCGATTCTCCTTGTTGGTGCGCGGTGGGCTACCGAAAAAACCCGCTGCTCTGAAGACTTCTGTTTACCAACTACTCAATGTGGTGCGCCGCCAGACATTACGCTCCGTGCAGACATAGAAGTAGGCTGCATCAGCAGCCCATTGTCCGACGCTGCAGGGCGCCGTCCCCGATTTAGGCGCTGAAACCCTCTCCCCGAATACACTGTTCTCTGATGTACCGATTGCACCAAATGGAAGGGGTGTATCGGGCGTAGGACAGACCCATCCCATATCGCTCCCGGAGTCCGGAGAAGCTTTATAAAAAATATCTCCGGCATTGCAAGACTTTGGCGCCTCGTTTGCGTCATAACGAATCTGCCTCAGCCCTGATGTGCTCATCACCGCGTCTTGGACGCTGCTCCCCTTCACCCAGAACCCGCCTGCCGGAAGCATGGGAAGATGCGTTCGTGATGGCTTCCCGTTCACAGATACCTTGGTCTGTGTATCTGGCAAACACATACTGCTCGCCGCCAGAGTAGTTCCGTCCATACGGGGGTTTTCACTAAAGCAATTCCATCCGCTGGCAGTCGCTCCTGTGACATTGGAATGGCGGAAACTCAGTGTGGACTCCAAATCGCCGCGGTCGTTCGTCACTTCGGTGTTCCAGAACCCTTCGTAGCTTGGATCGCGTGCAATGCTGCCAGTACCAAAGGCACGCCCCGCCTGAAAAACACTGTAGCCGTAACCTCCGTGCTCGTTGCGCCGCGCGAAGTTCAGCGGCGAAGCGTAACCGTTTGCAATGATGACGCTGTCTAGTTCAGGATTTACATCCTTTGCCCACGCCGTGCCCAGGGCGAGACTTCCCGTCAATTGCGACAGGCCCTCCTGATTCCCTTCGGTGTACGATTGCACGAAGGTGGAGTTTCCCGCGCTGAACGGCCCGCCGTTTGTCACAATGCGCGCTCTACCCGACTGCACAGCCTTACTTGTTTTATCTGCAAGGAACGCCGCATTACCATAAATTGACCTCACAGTTGAACAGAACTCCTTACCGTCCTCCCCCGCATTGTCTATGCAAACAAGTGTTCCGTAATCATCCGCTGTCCAGTGCGCTTGAGCGGATGTCACTGTGTTGCTTCCGGCTTTGATCTCTACGTCATTCACCGTACGGCCCGTGGCCCACACCCGCGCTCCCGCCTGGAAACCATAGGTCGCGGAAGAGGTATCGCAGTACACCCCGTCAGGAACGCTTGTGGTAAACTGCAGAGTCTTGGGGTCTGGCACGGAAATAATCGCCCATTTGTTGTGGAATTTTGGACACCCCTGAATAACCCCCCAATCGCCCACGATTGTCTGGTGCGGGGTCCTGGTAGTCACCGTTGCGACTCTCTCCTTAACCGTGATTTGGGCAATATTAACGGTCTCTCTTGGGCTTGTTGGGTCATTGTGGTTCGCTTCAGTCAAGGGTGCCACGTAGGTACTTCCAGCCAAGGCGTGGTTGAAAAACCCCCAGCCCTGATTCAATCTTGAGACACACATCAGGCAGAGGCCAGCGTTTGCATCCATGCCGGTGAAGTGAAAGCCATCACCGCGATTAGCCTCGGACCGCACGGTGTCGAATAGCCAAATATTAGCCTGTCCTCCTCGGGTCGAATCGACATCTACTCCATTTCCAGAAAAGCCGGCGACAAATACGTCGCGTACCGACGCTTGGCCGCCATGGACATAGAGACCATCTGACTTGCCGCTCGTGTATGTTTTTGGATTAAGCGGGTTAAAAGCCGAGTTCCCGCGCAGGTTCAAGTTGCGAATTGTCAGGCCCCCTCCCGTAACGTCAATACCAGTCACGTCGGTGCTCCAACACAGTGTCGTGTTTTGGTTCAGAGTGCCTCCTACTCCCACCAGCGCGGTGCTCCAGCCACCGAAGGGAAGCGTCTGGCTTAGTCTGTAGTCACATGCCCCTGCGCTGCTGCTCTTTGGAAGAAGAATTGTCTTACCGGGGTGTGCTGCAATGCATTTCTGGAGCGCGGGGCCGTCGTCCGTTACCCCGTCTCCGCGGGCGCCGCAATCGGTGAGAACATTAATCTCTGCCTCACTACGTTCGTCGGCTGGCGTCTGTACATGCTGCTGCACTTGACTCACAGCCAAGGACCAACTTGAGATAAGTAGAAAAACTGGGCACGATAAGCGGGTTTTGACGCGAATTATCAACTGGACCTCCTTGGTCGCTACGGTTGATTATCCAAACGAAGAAGAATAGTATAGTCGCGGCCGATCAAATGATTCTGATCATGCCTCCGGCGAATCGCGATGGTAACGCGGGGCCGCCGGATGCACCGGAATCAGCGCCGCAATCCAGCGAGAGATCGGCGCAACCAGCCGCTTCAGCTGCTGTTCTCCTCTCGCAGTTGCCGCAGCTCCCGTAACGCTGTGATTTCAGGACCGGTTGGGACGAAGAACGGAGTTACGTCACGCTCAAGCCGAGATGACAATTATTTATCCGCGGCGTTACACTCCTCTTCCGTGGAGGAATCTTGTCTTTTAGGAGCAATTCTGGCTCTGGTAGAAGCCAAACCGAGACTGACTGAGGCTTACACCCTCCCCCGGTCTGCGCCAGCCGGGCTGGCTGGCCGGATTCTCCACGTAATTCTGCCCATAGGAATCTTTACAGTTCTTGGCTTCGGACCCTTGGCGTTTGGAGCAGTTCAACCCTGGAGCAACTGTGTGCTCGAAGTGGGAACTGCCTTTCTGATTGTCGTCTGGGCTGCCCGAGAAGTCGCTAACGGTAGGTTTCGCATCGTTCCAAATCAGCTATACATTCCAATGGCCCTCTTTGCGATCGTCGTGCTGATTCAGATCTCATTTCACCTGACTGCGTACTGGTACGAGACTTGGTCAAAGGGGCTGCTATGGGCCAGCTATGCGGGTCTTTTTTTTCTTGTTTCCCAGGCATTCCATCGAGAGCCATGGATTTCAAGGTTCGGTTTTTTTTGTGTAGGATATGGGTTCCTCCTTTCGCTATTTGCGGTCGTCCAGCAATTCACGTCGAATGGAAAGATCTATTGGGTTGTACCGAATCGGTATGGCGGATGGATTTATGGGCCGTACGTCAATCACGCCCACTATGCCGGTCTAATGGAAATGCTTGTCCCGTTCCCACTCGTATTTGCAATTGCCAGCTCAGCAGGAAGACCTATCCGGGCTTTTTTTCTCTTTGCCGCCGTTGTCATGAGTAGCACAATCTTCCTGTCCCAATCGCTCGGCGGCATGATAGCGTTTGCAGTACAGTTGGGCGTGCTGTCGCTGATCCTGCTTCGGAATAGACGTTCGGCCTATCGGGAAATCATGCTGGTCGGCGTTCTTTGCTCCGCGCTAATTGCTTGGCTGGTTTGGTTGCGTCCTCTGGGTCTCGTGGAGAGACTGGCGCGTTTGCTCAACCCAATCAGCGACGCTGGCGCAACTGGACGCATTGCCATCGTAAGGGACAGTCTAAAAATGGTTTGGCAGCGTCCTATTTTAGGGTGGGGCCTTGGAACGTTTTCCATCGCCTATCCGTCGTTCCGGAGCTTTTTTTCGAATTTGTGGGTGAACGAGGCTCACAATGACTATGTTCAGACACTCGTCGAGACAGGCATAGTTGGTTTTGCCTGTGCTGCCGCTTTTCTCCTCCTGTTATGCCGCGCCGGCCTTCAGAACTCAAGGCGCTGGCGGAGCGAAAGAGAATCGAGGGTGGCGCTCGCTGCCTTTGTCGGCTGTCTTGGTCTCCTGATTCACGGCGTTGTCGACTTCAACTTGCAGATACCCGCGAATGCGGCCATCTTCTTTGCCTTGTCGGCGATCGTTACAACTGTTTCCCGCGGCTCCGAAACGGATCACAAATCCGGCGAGAATTGAGAGTAGGAAAAATGGATGCTGAAAGGCTCCTAGAAGAATCTTCCGAATCGTCACGCCACAATTCGCTTCGTCTTACAACTCTTGAGCAGATGTATGGCCTGCCTGCCAGGGAACGGTCCCTGCGCGACTACTGGCACATCCTGCAAAAACGCAAATGGACCGTAGTCGTGTCAATCGTTGTGGTCTTCGTTATGGCTGGTATTATTAGCGTGCGAATGACGCCCATATATGATGGCGTGACGATAATCACGATCTTTCAGCGAGCATCCAACCCACTCAACATCAAAGACAGTGATAACTCTCAAGGCAACGGCGATCAGGCGTTGGATCTCGACACGCAGGTGAAGATCCTTGAGTCGGATACGCTGGCTGAGTTAGTGATCCATCGGCTAAACCTTGACGCGCGTCCCGAATTCGCTGGCCAAGCCCAAACCCAAAACAGCGGCGGAATTGCCATCTCTGAATCGCCGACCCAGGACCGTGAGCGCGAGGAACAGCTCATTCGCAAATTCCAGAAAAGTCTGAAGGTGGTGCCGATTCCTAACACTTCTTTGATCAACATCAAGTATTCAAATCCAGATCCGTCGCTCGCGGCAGACGTCGCAAATGCGATAACGGCGACATTTATCGAGCAGAATTTCAAATCTCGATACGATAGCACCATGCAGGCTGCTGATTGGCTCTCCAAACAGCTGGCGGATCTGCAAATCAAAGTGGAATCCTCGCAGGCCAAGCTGGTTCAATATCAAAGGGATCACGGTATAGTCGGCGCGGACGACAAGCAGAATCTGACCATCGACAAACTTGATGAATTAAACAAGGAACTGACCCAGGCGCAGGCAGATCGTATCCAAAAGGAGTCTCTTTACCAGGTTGCAGTCAGTAGTAATCCAGAGGGGCTGAGCGCCGTTCTGCAAGACCCGCTTCTCACTGCTCTCCGCCAGCAGCAGACCCAATTGCAGGCACAATATGCGCTTCTCTCGACGCAGTTTGGTCCGGGGTACCCGAAGGTGCTTGAGATTAAGAATCAACTTGATCAGGTCGATCGAAGCTACAAGGAACAAGTTCAGGATAGCGTGAATCGAATCCAGAATGACTATCAGACAGCTGTAAGCAGGGAACGAATGCTGCAGGCGGCTCTCACTGAGCAAACCGGGGTTGCTGATCAACTCAGTCAAAATGCCATCGAGTATAAGGCCCTCAAACAGGAGGCCGATTCTAATCGCCAGCTTTATGACGGCCTGCTGCAAAAACTCAAGGAAGCAAGCCTTTCGGCAGGTTTGGAGTCAAGTAACGTTCGCATCGTCGATAGAGCGCGTGTGCCCCTGCATCCCGCAAGGCCAAACATTCCGATGAACTTGGAATTCGCCTTGCTTATTGGCCTGGTCGGCGGTGTCGCGATCGCTTTCGTCCTGGAGGCACTCGACACAACCGTGCGTACACCAGACCAGGCAGAAAGCATCTCAGGATTGCCCACTCTAGGTGTGATCCCGCTGCAATCCACATTCGACAAAGCGGTTACTAGCATCGCGAAGGCGCATTTGTTCAAGACATTACCCCGAGGCAATTCGGAACACCGAGCGTTGATCAGCTATCTTGAACCTCAGTCAGAGACTGCGGAAGCCTATCGCGTTGTGCGCACAGCTATTCTTCTGTCGAGCGTCTTACATCCGCCTCGATCTATCTTGATTACCAGCGCCGTTCCTCAAGACGGAAAAACAATGACTTGCGCCAACGTGGCCATCGTCTTGGCGCAGCAGGCAAAACGAGTCTTGCTGGTGGACGCCGACATGCGTCGGCCTAATATCCACAAAGTCTTCGGAGTGTCAGGTCAGGTGGGCCTGTCGAATATCTTGACCGGTGGAGCAAAAGCCAGCGACGCCATTCAGACCACAGTCCAGCCAAACCTGTTCGTTATTCCCGCAGGTCCGATCCCCCCCCATCCCTCCGAACTATTGAGCTCTTCACTGATGCAGGACTTGATCAGGAAGTGGCGCGATGAGTATGACCACGTCATCATCGACTCCCCTCCCGTCATCTCGGTAACGGATGCAGTCTTGTTGTCTGTCCAAACGGATGCAGTTGTCATGATCATTCGCTCCGGTGAAACTTCTGCAGCCCATGTACGGCGAACGCGCACACTGCTGCAGAGTGTAAAAGCAAACCTTCTCGGCATCGTGGTAAATGCTGCTAATCTGAGTTCCCCGGATTACTACTACTACGACTATGGATCCAAGTATCGCTATTACACCGAAAAGAGAACGAAAGATCGCAATACACGACCCGAAGAAGAGCAGGATGTCAGCGAAAGCGCAAACGGGCGCGGACGAGATGGTGCGGCATCCAGAACTTCTTAGGCAGCAGCATGGAGGTATTCATTGCCGCCCACACGGACGCGAGGATTGTCGCAACGACTGGCCGTGTTCTTCGTCTGCGTATTGGGTGTTGCCATCTACACTTGGTTCGTACTAAGGGTCTATCGGGCAGAGCGTCTGGCTGATCGCTCAGACCAACCATCCCTAGAGAAGGCCCTAGCACTGGAGCCTCAGGACGCTGCCTACCATGATCTCCTGTGCCGCAACATGATTTTTGTTTCCCAGCAACCCGGGCGCGCTGTTGGCGAATGCAGAAAGGCTTCGGAACTGAATCCGTACAGCTCTGCAATTTGGCTGGACTTCGCGCAAGCAAATTTTTCCGTCGGGAACAAACACCTCATCAACGCTGCTGTTCGTAAGGCCCTTGCAGTCGATCCGACCACTCCGGATACAGCATGGAGCGCGGCTAACTTTTTTATGATTCAAGGTGACACCTCTGCAGCCCTGCAGGAATTCGCAATCGTGCTGCGCGAAGATCCATCGATTGCGACTGCTGTTTTGAATATCACCTGGCAATCACTGCACGACCTCAATCGCATCCAGAGTATTCTTCCGCCAAATCCGCAGGTATACCTGGCCTTCATCAAACTCCTGCTCTCAACGGGCGAACTCGATGCAGCGCACCAGGTCTGGTCCGCCCTCATGGAGCTAAAAGCACCCTTCGACTTCCACGAGGGCTTGTTTTATATCGACAGCCTGATCCAGGCGCACGCGGTAGCGCCCGCCTTCGATGCATGGAAGCAGCTCTCTTGGAGGTCCAAGGCACTCGCAGCGTATTCTCAACCCGATAACCTGGTCATGGACGGGTCGTTTTCGCACGAAATCCTCAATTCCGGCTTCGATTGGCGCTACACAGCCAGGCCAGAAATCTTCATAACCCTGGATCGGGCCGAATTCCACGCGGAAAATCGCTCTCTGAGGCTGGAATACAACGGAGGCGGCAGCGACGCTGGCGTCTTTCAGTACATCGCCGCGCAGCCCGGCACACGCTATCGCCTCTCCGCGTGGATCAAAAGCGAAGACCTCGAAACCGCCAACGGCCCAAGCCTCATTCTTTCGGATGCGCGCGACAGTACAATCTATGGCGCAACGGAGGAAGTTATCGGAACGACGCCTTGGCATCGCGTCAAGACTGAGCTCCAGACTGGACCAGAGACGAACCTCTTGATGCTTCAGATCCTACGTCGGCCGGGAAATACTCGGGTCCAGGGCAAGGTCTGGGTTGACGATATTAGACTAGAGCCTCGACAGAACTGAGAGCCGCCTGTGCAAATAGAAACCGTATGCGATCCATTGACACAACCCTGTAAACTTCGTTTCGAAGTTTTTGAGAAAAGCATTGAACGTCGGTCCTGAAATGATGGACACCAGGAAGGCGTCAATTCATGCCTCCGGCGGTTGGCTAATGTGCGCTCGGACCTTTGTCACTCTTCCAATTGATCAGCCGCGATACGAGGTTTATTCTCTTGAAGGCAGATTCGAGAAAAGCCTGAAATGAGAATCGCTTTGCTAGTACCGACTATGGAAATAGGCGGAGTCGAACGGGTGTTCGCCAACCTCGCGAACGGTTTGCTCAGTTGCGGAGCTGAGATCGACCTTGTCGTGGGCCGCGCAGGTGGAGATATGGGAACGTTTCTTGAAAGGGACATTCGAGTGTTCAATCTGAAGTCTCATCACATGCTGGGGAGCATACCGAGACTGGTGAAGTACCTCGAGGCCAGGGAACCAGCGGCAATCATCGCTGCTATGACACACTGTAGCGCCGCCGCTGTGCTGGCGCGAATGATCGCTCGTACGAAGACAAAAATCGTGGCGACCGAACACAACACAATGTCGAGGGTAGTGGCAAATGCCTCGGGACTTAAATATCGCCTGATGCCTTTGTGGAGTCGGTGGGCTCTTAACTCAGTTGACGACATCGTCGCGGTCTCCAGCGGGGTTGCAGACGACCTTTCTGCACAGACTGGTATCCCTCGCAAGAGATTTCGAGTTATTTACAATCCTGTGATCTCCGACACGTTCTATACTGCAGCAGCAGCAGTCGTCGAGCATCCCTGGTTCCAATCCGGGGAGCCGCCAGTAATACTTGCGGTTGGTAGATTGGATAGGCAGAAGGATTTCCCAATGCTGGTCCGAGCATTTCGTTTGATCAAAGATCGCCGGCCAGGTCGTCTGGTGATTTTGGGCGAGGGGCCGGAAAGGAACCGGATTGAACAACTAGTGCGCGAACTCTGCCTCACCCATGACGTCGCACTTCCCGGTTTCGAACATAATCCCTATCGGTTCATGAGCCGTGCGACCGTTTTCGCCTCCTCGTCTCAGTGGGAAGGTTTTGGCGTGGCGTTGGTGGAAGCTCTGGCTCTGGGGGTACCTGTCGTCTCGACTAACTGTACCCACGGTCCGGCCGAGATACTTTGTTACGGAAGATACGGCAGGCTGGTGCCAGTGGGAGACCATGAGGCCATGGCGAAAGCTCTGATCGATGCCTTGGACAATCCGATGCGAAATGACAACTCTGCGCATGTACAGCAGTTCGCGGTTCGTAGCGTAGCGTCTAACTATATGTCGGTCGCCGACAATTAGACACGTCAGCATCTTCCGCGGCGCCGGCCGATGATAACGGGCAGGAAGAGCGTAAGTGATTGAGTATCCTGATGACGAATGGTCCACGCGCAATGGAAAAGAACGATTTGCAAAATCCGGGCGGATTCGTAATCAGTCTCGACTTTGAGCTGCACTGGGGCATGAGGGACCATCGCACGGTTGACCAGTATCGCGAGAGGCTCCTCGGGGTTCGCCAGGCTGTTCCTGCCATGCTTCAGCTATTCGAGCGATACAGTATCCATGCGACCTGGGCCACCGTTGGGTTTTTGTTCTGCTCGAATATTGAGGACCTGAAAGCCGCGACACCCAATGAATTGCCACAATATGACGACACCAAACTCGATCCCTATAGAGCGTTCTGTGAAGTAGGCCGAAATGAAGATGAAGACCCGTTCCACTTCGCCCCAACCTTGATTCGAAGAATACTCGCCTCGGAAGGACAAGAAGTCGCGACCCATACTCTGTCTCACTTTTACACCTTGGCGCCCGGGCCCACATTGGAATCGTTCCGCGCCGACCTCAAAGGCGCCATCCGAGCTGCGGGGCAGTACGACGTCCATCTTAAGAGCATTGTCTTCCCTCGCAATCAGATATCGCGGCAACACATACGCATTTGCGCTGAGGAAGGTCTGATCGCGTATCGCAGCACGGACGCAGACGCGCTCATCAAAGCCGGAAGAGGGCCAATTGGCAGAGCCATGCGCCTGGCCGATGCTTATCTCGACCTTAGCGGCAATGGGTGTGGAACACCCTCTCTGGACGAAGAATTCAACATTGTCCGAGTGTCCCAGTCGAGATTCCTGCGTCCCTGGAGCCCGTCGCTGCGGGCGTTCGAGCCCATGCGGCTCAAGCGGATCTGCGACTCCATGAGCTACGCAGCCAGAAACAGGAAAACATTTCATCTCTGGTGGCACCCGCACAATTTCGGAACGCAC
>JBAVYX010000022.1:0-2693 GCA_049588475.1 Silvibacterium sp.
CTCCGTTAGAAATCAACTGAGCTGGCTTGTCGGACTGCGGACCGGCTGGAGAATTGCTCGTGCCGCTTTTGGCCCTCTCCCCGCTTCTGACGGCATCATCGAAGGTCGCGGATTCGACGTGGTGCACTTCCCGACGCCGGTTGGCTATGCCACTCGCATACCTTCTATTTACCAGCCTTGGGATCTGCAGCACGTCCATCTGCCTCAATTCTTCTCGAGCCATGACAAAATCTGGCGAAACCGAGTTTACAAGGCCATGTGTCGACAGGCGCGATTCGTCAGCATTCAAACAGAGTGGGGGAAGAACGACCTTGTCTGCCAATACGGAATCGAGGAAGACAAGATCGTGGTGATTCCGTGGGGCTCGGCTTTGAATGCCTACCCCCCGCCCGAGTTGTGCGATGTTGAGGCGACGCGTGAGAAGTATCAGTTGCCAGAGCAGTTTCTCTTTTTCCCGGCAGTTACCTGGCCCCACAAAAACCATGAAATGGCGATCCGAGCTCTTGCCGAATTGAAGCAGCAGGGGATCGACTTTTCCCTTGTCTGTACCGGTGATCGTACGGATCATTATCCGCGACTGGAGGAACTGGCAGAACGATGCGGTGTTCGGGATCGGCTAATGTTTCTGGGCTTTGTTACTCCCGTGGAACTTCAATCTATCTATTCCATGGCTGCAGCCATGATCTTTCCCAGCCGCTTTGAGGGCTTTGGACTGCCGGTAATGGAAGCCTTTCAGTCTGGCCTCCCTGTGCTTTGCGCGCGCGCAACTGTCCTGCCGGAGGTTGCGGGGGACGCTGCCCTCTTTTTCGATCCCGATGATGCAAAAGGCGCTGCCCAGGAGATTCGGAGGCTTATTTCGTCCCCCACTCTGCGTGCCGAGATGGTGCAGAAAGGTTTCGCCAGAGCGTCTGCCTTGACGGTCAGCAAAGCTGCGGAGCAATTTCGCGATCTGTACCACAGGACTGCTGCGGCTGACACCGCGAAGGCCTCGGAGCCACTCGCATTGACGGGACAGGAGAAGATGCGGTGAAGCGCCGAGCGCTCATTTTTGGGATCTCAGGCCAGGATGGTGCTTACCTTGCCGATGTGCTCCTGGCCAGGGATTACGAGGTGTGGGGCACATCGCGCGACGCTGAGATGGCGTCCTTTCATAACCTTGAGGGTCTGGGCATTCGCAGCTTGGTCAATCTCATCTCCCTCAACCTGCGGGATTCGGCGGGGGCCTTTCGGCTGATTCAGCAGCTCCGCCCTGGTGAGGTCTACAACCTCGCTGCGCAAAGCTCGGTTGCGCTCTCGTTCGAACAGCCCGTGGAGACCATCGAAAGCATCATTCCAGCGACCGTCAATCTTCTGGAGGCAATCCGTCTCAGCGGCGCGGAAACACGAGTTTACAATGCGGGTTCAACAGAGTGTTTTGGTGATACCTGCGGACGGGCTGCCGACGAGAATTCGCCCTTCAGGCCAACCAGTCCCTATGCGGTGGCCAAAGCAGCGACCTATTGGATCGTGGCGAATTATCGGCAGGCATACAAACTATTTGCCTGCACCGGCATTCTCTCGAATCATGACTCGCCACTCCGTCCCGCCCGGTTCGTCACCCGCAAGATTGTCCGGGCCGCTGCAGAAATTTCCCGAGGAGTCTCGAGGCGACTCACACTCGGTAACCTTCATATCGAGCGCGACTGGGGTTGGGCGCCGGATTATGTGCAGGCCATGTGGCTGATGCTTCAGCGCGCAGAGCCCGAAGATTTCGTCGTAGCAACCGGCGAAAGCTATCCTCTGAGCGAGTTCGTGGAGGCAGCCTTCCGATGTGTAGGCCTTGACTGGAAAGAGTATGTAGACGTGAACCAGAACCTCCTCCGGCCGACGGACATCGAGCACAGCCGTTTCAGTCCAGCCAAGGCTCACCAGCTGCTCAATTGGCGACCATCCCACACGATGCCCGATATTGTGAGAGCGATGATAGAAGCCGAGCTCTTGGATCTTGATGGCAAACCCCTTCAATGAGGAACGTGCCGATGGATGCTCTTTGCCCGCTGATCTGTGTTGTAACAGTCAGCGGCGACGATGCGGTAGTTTGGACTTGGAGCTCCACTCCGCCAAGTCAAAATCCCCCACCTATTTAAGAGGCGTCTATCATTGGCTATAGACGGTGCCGCTAAAGCTCTCCATGTTCTACAAGTTTAATATCGCTCATCCGCTTGTGCTCTTCCTGGGGGCATGGGTGGCGGCATATCTGCTCTTCAGCCTGCACCTGAGCGAATGGCTGGACTTTCCGCAAAGCGAGGTTACGCGGACCGTGGCGTGGATATGCGTGCCGTTTGCGCTGGCGAGCGTGCTCTTCAGCATCTTCTACAGGCTCTCGCCGAAGATGCGCTCGCCGTCCCTGAAAGATATTAACGACCAGGGTTATCTGGTGCGGGTGGAGCGCAGCATGGATCGCTGGTTCTATTGCTGGATCACCCTGGCGGTGATGGATGTTGGATTGAGCGGTGGTCTGCCGATCATCTGGCTGCTCACGGGAAACTCAAAGGCCTATACCGAATTTGGTGTTCCGGTCATCCAGGTATTTCTCACGGCGCTGCTCGCCGTCCTAGCCTTGGGGAAGTTTGGGCTCTATCTGCTCTATGGTAACCGCAGGCGTCTCCTGATCCCTGTGAGCCAGATTCTCTGGGGCATCGCCACCGTTTCCC
>JBAVYX010000023.1:0-26940 GCA_049588475.1 Silvibacterium sp.
TCCCCGGGCGGTTCTCAAGAATCATGTAGCCGGTAGAGAAGCGCGGGGGATCGTCGTTGAAGCCCAGGCCCTTCGCGGGGTCGGTGTCATCGTTGAGCGTGATGTAGGTGGGTGAAGCCAGATGGCCGGGTACGGCGTCGACTTGTTTGACCAGAGTGGGAGTGACGACATCGTCGACCCAATGGGCGGTAGGACCGTAGACGTTGGGGCCGTCATCGATCGTGAATGTGACGTCGTACTGGAAATCGGCGCCGTCGGTCACGTGGTTATCGACGAAGAAGTCGGGCAGCCACTGGTGAAACATCCTCATGAAGGCGCGCGTTTCGGGCGTGTCGGCCTTGAGGTAGTCGCGATTCAGATTGAGGTTGGTTCCGTTGGCGCGCCAGCCCATCACTTCAGGGCCATTTTGATTGATACGGTTGTACGGCGAGCGGCGCTCGTGTCCATCGGCGTTATACATGGGGATGAAAACGAAGACAGCGTTGTCGAGCAGCGCTGCCTGCGTTTTTGAAATGACCATGTCGCGCAGCAGGGCGAGACAGGAGTCCTTGCCATCCATCTCGCCGGCGTGGATGGAATTCTGGACAAGCACGATGGGGCGATGCGAGGCGTGAATCGCCGCCGAGTCGAAGACATCATCCTTGGAGACGATGACGATGTCCAGTTCCCTGCCCTCGCCGGTCGTGCCGAAGGGCTCGACCTTCACCTGACCAGGAGCGGCGGAGGCTACCTGGTTGATGAAAGCCATGGTCTCGGCATAATCCGGCGTGGTGCGGTATCCGGATTTTTCGGTGGGCGTCTGCCAGTCAGCGGCGGATTGGGCAAGCGCACAGCCAGAAAGGCAGGCTCCGGCGAACAAGAGAGACACTACGATCTTACGCGTCATGATGCACTCCTGAAATGTGTTCAAAACCCACGTCCGAAAATCGGGCCGGGGCACCCGGTGCCCTGCTGAGCCCTGAATCAGGTGATGTCTTCCGTATCGAAGACAGGTTTACGAATGCGGCGTGGCTCTACACCATGAACCTGGCTGACGAGATCCTTTACTACGTCTTCGAGCTGCTTCTGGCTCTCCACGACGGCGCTCATGCTGCGCAGTTTTTCCGGATCTTCGACCTTTTCGAGCAGGACAACGGCGTGTGCCTGGGCGACGTGATCAGCGTTCAGGCCTTCGGGAGTCTTGGCCTTGATTCCTACATCCGATGGGCTGACGTTCAATAGATCGGCGACGCGCTCGCGAAGGTCGGCGGAAATGGGGCCGATCTTGGGCGCGGACAAAACGAGGGTGGTGTCGATGTTCAGGATGCGATAACCGGCGTTCTGAATTTCCTCCAGGGCCAGGTTGAGAAAGATGGAGGAGTCGGCATCCTTCCAGCGTGGATCACCGGGCGGGAAGAAGCTGCCGATGTCTCCCGCGGAGACGGCGCCCAGCAGCGCGTCGGTGATAGCGTGCAGCAACACGTCGCCATCGGAGTGGCCAGCTAACCCCTCGGGATGGTCGATGTGCAGGCCGCCGATCTTGAGCGGCACGCCCGGCTTGAACGCGTGTGAATCCCAGCCATATCCAATTCTGATGTTCATGGTCTTTCTGTCTGCCTCAGCTTATCGTGATGACGCGCTGTGTCGTGTGTTGACTTCGCGATTTTCAGATCGATTTTTTCAGATCAACCATTCACGAAATCAGCGATGCGCAGGCTGGCGCTGCAAGTAGAACTCGGCCAATTCCAGGTCGCCCGGCTGTGTGATCTTGAAATTCGCGGGAGAGCCCGGCACGACGGCAACCTGCGCTCCGGCGCGCTCTACCAGGCTAGCTTCATCAGTGCCGACAAATTCGTCGGCCGCGGCCTCGGCAAAGGCGCGCTTGAGGAGATGGCAGCGGAAACCCTGGGGAGTCTGCGCCTGCACGATGTATTCGCGAGGAATGGTGGAGGTGATGATGGCTCCGTCGGCAGTGCGCTCGACCTGCTTGATGGTGTCCACGGCAGGCAGGCCGACGATCGCGGCATCGTGCTTTTCGACTGCGCGAATGGTCCGCTCGATCGTGGCCGCATCGATGAGGGGACGGACAGCGTCGTGAACTAAAATGATGTCGTCGGGATCGCACTCGATGGCACTCAGCGCGTGGGCCACGCTCTCCTGGCGATTGTCGCCACCTTCCACGACGCGGACCTCCCCTGCAAATCCGTAGTCGCGGACCTGTGCAGTAAGACGATCCATTTCGCTCGCGCGCACGGCCACATACATGGCGGCAACCTGCGGCACTTCTGCGAAGGCGCGCAGGGTGTGGACGAGGATGGGGACGCCGGCCAGTTCGAGGAACTGCTTGGGCGCAGATGACGTTGAGTGGCCCGCCGTCATCCGGGTGCCAAGCCCAGCGGCAGGAAGGATCACATATACCCGCATAAACAGAGGAGTATATCAGCTAAGGGCAGTCAGTAACGAGAGACGAAGCGGCCCGGGATAAAACGGCCGGTTCGGGCAGTTGCTATGCCCGGGTGACAGTGATTTTCAGTTTCTCATAGGGCCGCGTCAAAGCAGCGTCCGCCGTTCGCTCCGTGATAATGCCACTGATCTCATCGAGGGACACGACGGCATATCGCGAGGCGGCATTGAGTTTTTCAGAGGATGCCAGCACGATCGTCTCCGCTGCTGCGTGGCTCAGAGCGCGCTTTACAGCAGCCTCTTCATAATCCCCGGTGGTCAAGCCCGTCTTCGGGTGGACGCCGGTGACTCCCATGAAATAGGTGTCGGCATGAACCTGCGCGATCGCTTCCATCGCAGCCGCTCCCACGGCAACCACGGAATGCTTGAACAAGCGCCCTCCGATGAGGATCACCTCAATGTCAGGATGGTTGACGAGCTCCAGCGCAATGGTCGGACTATGAGTGACTACCGCAGCCTTCATCTCCAAAGGAATATGCCGGGCTACCTGCCTCGCTGTTGTACCACCATCTAGAATCACAACCTGCCCAGGTTGAATCATCTGAGCCGCGGCACGACCGATTGCGACCTTTCCCTCCGGAGTGAGTTGTTCTCGCCCGGCGAAGTCCGCTAGTGCCGGCGACGCGGGAAGAGCTCCGCCATGGACGCGCTGGAGGAGTCCTTCCTGAGCCAGCTCCCTCAGATCGCGACGAATCGTGTCTTCCGACACGCCCATGGACTTGCTTACATCCTTCGCGATGACCTGTCCGTTGCGCTTGAGCAGTAACAGAATTTGCTGCTTTCGGTGAGTTGTCAGCATAATTCTCTTCACGATATTACTTGACATTGCACGAAATTGCACGATAGGTTTGGAAGCATGATCAGTTCTTTAAAAGCGCCCTCAATGAAAGAACGCGTGCGGATTAAGAGGGTAGAGACACTTTCTGATGACTGGTACCTTTTGAAGAAAACCACCTTTGATTTTCTGCGAAACGACGGAAGTTGGCAGCAGCAAAGCAGAGAGACTTACGACCGTGGCAATGGCGCGACCATTCTGCTTTATGACCTTGAGCGGCGCACGGTGGTTCTCACCCGGCAGTTTCGGTTTCCAGTATTCGTCAATGGTCATCCGGGTCTGCTGATCGAGGCCCCGGCCGGCCTTCTCGACCGGGCCAGCCCAGAAGACCGGATCAAGTCCGAAGTAGAAGAAGAGACCGGCTACCGCGTAGAGAATGTCCGCAAGATCATGGAAGCGTTTATGAGTCCCGGTTCTGTCACAGAGAAGCTCTATTTCTTTCTCGCCGAGTACGACAACCACAGCAAGTCCGCTCCGGGCGGAGGCAATCATGCCGAAGGTGAAGATATCGAGGTTCTGGAACTCTCCATCGAAGACGCAATGAAAGCTATCGAGAGTGGTGAGATTGCTGACGGCAAGACGATTATGCTGCTCCAGTACGCCTACATCCACGTGTTCGCCAATGTCACGACGGCGGAATTTGCGACATGTGGGTTGGCAGCGTCGAATTGACGTCCTCCTGAACCTCTCCAACCTGCTCGTTTCGCCTCTTTACCGCCTGTATACTGGGATGTTCGAGTCGCAGTAAAGATCACTGCCCGCCAGACGCGCCCGCAGCGCTCACAGGCATTAGCGAGTCAAAAAATCTATGAATACAAAAGTTGAAGTTCCCGCCCAGGCAGATTTTGCGGGAGAAGTTCAGGAATGGATTGAGGCGTTCGACGACGTCGTCGTTGCGGAAGGCCCGGAGCAGGGTGCGGAGTTGCTGGAGGCACTGCGGAAGCGGGCCCGCGAGGCGGGGATCACGGCTGCCAGTGAGCTAACCACACCTTATCTGAACACCATTCCAAAACATGAAGAAGTGCCGTATCCCGGCGATCGCTCGCTGGAGCGGCGCGTGGAAAGCCTGATTCGGTGGAATGCAATGGCGATGGTGCATGGCCAGAATAAGAAGGATCCGGGGATCGGCGGGCATCTGGCAACTTACTCGTCCCTGGCCACGCTACTCGAAGTGGGATTCAATCACTTTTTCCACGCAACTCACGGGGATCAGCCGGGCGATTTCATTTATTTCCAGGGCCATGCGTCGCCGGGTATCTATGCACGGGCTTATCTCCTGGGGCGCTTCGACGATCAGCGGCTTCTCAATTTTCGGCATGAGCTGCGCGGAGAGCCGGGGCTGTCTTCTTATCCGCACCCCTGGTTAATGCCGGATTTCTGGCGTTTTCCCACCGTCTCAATGGGAATTGGTCCACTGAACGCGATTTATCAGGCACGGTTCATGCGGTATCTGGAGAACCGGAGCCTGATCGAGAAGACGCCACGCAAGATCTGGGCATTTATCGGTGATGGCGAAACCGATGAAGTGGACACGCTGGGCGCGATTGGCGTGGCTTCCCGGGAAAAACTCGACAACCTGGTCTTTGTGGTGAACTGCAATCTGCAGCGGCTCGACGGGCCGGTGCGCGGAAACAAGCGCATCATCGACGAGCTTGAAGGCGTTTTCCGCGGCGCGGGCTGGAACGTGATCAAGGTTATCTGGGGCTCGGACTGGGACCGCCTTTTCGAACGCGATCACACAGGCCTATTGCTCAAGCGGATGGAAGAGTGCGTCGACGGCGACTACCAGGCCTTCAAGGCAAAGGGCGGCGCATATATCCGCAAGGAATTCTTCGGGAAATATCCAGAGCTGCTTGCGCTGGTGAGCGACATGACCGACGAGGAGATATGGACGCTCCATCGCGGTGGTCATGATCGCGCGAAGATTTACAACGCTTATAAGCGGGCAACGGAGCACAAGGGCGGTCCGACTGTCATCCTCGCGAAAACGGTCAAGGGATATGGACTGGGAAGCACGCAGGCGCGTAACGCTTCGCACCAGGAAAAGAAACTCACTGACGATGGCCTTACGGCTTTCATCAAGCAATTCAACATTCCCATTCCTGAAGAGTTAGCCAAGGAGAGCAAGCCGTATCGCCCGCCGCAGGACAGTCCCGAGATTGTGTACATGCAGGAACGCCGCGCGTCGCTGGGCGGTTATATGCCTCGCCGCGAGGTTCCGGAGCTCAACTTCAAGGCTCCCAAGCTGGATTATTTCGCGGAGTGGACGGGCGGATCGAAGGGCCGTGAGGTTTCGACGACGATGGGCTTCGTCAGCATCCTGCGGCATCTGCTCAAGGATCCTGAGATCGGCAAGCTGATTGTGCCGATCGTTCCGGATGAAGGCCGCACGTTCGGTCTGGAGTCCGCGATACGCCAGGTAGGTATCTATGCGCCTGAGGGGCAGAAGTACAAGCCGCACGATGTGGACATGCTGCTTTACTACCGCGAAGAGCAGGATGGGCAGATTCTCGAAGAAGGCATTACCGAAGCAGGCTCGATGGCTTCATTCACGGCGGCGGGCACTGCTTACTCAAACTACCGCGTGCCGACGATTCCCTTCTACATGTACTATTCGATGTTTGGCTTTCAGCGCGTGGGCGACATGATCTGGGCCTTCGCCGATTCGCGCGGCAAGGGCTTTCTGATGGGAGGCACCGCGGGCCGCACTACCATGCTCGGCGAAGGCTTGCAGCACCAGGACGGCCATAGCCACGTACTCTCGAGCACCGTTCCCACTTGCCTGAGTTACGATCCGGCATATGTGTACGAGCTTGCCGTGATTCTGCAGGACGGTATCCGCAGGATGTACCAGGAGAACGAGCCGGTCTTCTACTACATCACCATGTACAACGAAGACTATCGGATGCCTGCCATGCCCGAGGGCGCACAGGAAGGCATTGTGCGCGGTATCTATAAATTGAAGACTGCTCCCAAGGGCAAGGCCACGGCCCAACTGTTCGGCAGTGGGCCGATCCTGAATGAGGTGGTTCGGGCGCAGGAGATTCTGGCGGAGAAGTACGGCGTACAGGCCGATGTCTGGAGCGTGACCAGCTATACCGAACTGCGCCGCGAC
This sequence comes from Silvibacterium sp., assembly GCA_049588475.1. Classification (GTDB taxonomy): domain Bacteria; phylum Acidobacteriota; class Terriglobia; order Terriglobales; family Acidobacteriaceae; genus Silvibacterium. The sequence goes on from JBAVYX010000023.1 coordinate 6,393, forward strand.
GCCCTCGCTATCCAGCGCTGGAATCGGCTGCATCCCACTGAGCCGGAGAAGACTCCCTACATTGTCGAGGCACTCAATGGAAGCAAAGGCCCGATCATTGCGGCCAGCGACTACATGAAGTCGATCCCGGATCAGCTCGCGCCGTGGCTGCTGTCTCGACTTGCCTCTCTGGGGACGGATGGATTTGGCAGAAGCGACAACCGCGAACATCTGCGTCGCCACTTCGAGGTGAATGCCGAATCAATTGTGGCTGCCACGCTTTCCAAGCTGGCCCGCGACGGGAAGTTTGACGCGGCCAAGGCGCAAAAGGCGTTTGCTGAGCTGGCAATCGACACGGAGATTGGCGATCCGGCGAAACGATAACCTTTAGCAAGCAACTCGGAAGCAAGAAGAGCGCCAGACATTGGCCAACGAAAAACCGCGCGCGTGCGCGGGTTTCGGATGAAGCGGAGAGTGTAGATGATATCTTCCTGAATAGTTCAAAAACAAAGGAAGCTATTCTCGAGGTCAGCCTTCGGAAGAACTCTGTAACTGTCGCCGATCTCGCCATCGCCAACGACAACGGAGGACTTGATGAAGCTATAGCTGAAGATGAAAAGGCGATTGCGCCGGATCCCGAGTGGTGGTATGCGCAAACGTATATGCATTCGAGCGCGCCTCTTCTTTTTGCACGGAAGGCGAACGCGGCTCTCATCGCTGCGAGACCAAAGATTGGTTTGAAGCCACAACGAAAACCCGTGTATAAGGAATCCGTGCAGTTCCACCCTGATTTCGACGCATTGCCGATACCGACAAAACAAGTCAAACTTCCACCGACATGACCGGACGATTCTCCGGTTCGGGCGGGTAATTTTTCAGAGAGCGAAGGAGGAACGATGATTTCTCGACGAGCATTTCTTGATGGTCTTGCGGTTGGGGTGGCGGGAGTGGCGATCAGATCAACGGCCAAGAGTTACGCACAAATTCTTGGCTCCAATGACCGTCTGAACTTCGCGATTATGGGCCTGAATGGACGCGGCTATGCGCATCTTTCGGCGCTGAAGAACAACAGCAAAGCGGCGCGCGTGGCCTATGTGTGCGATGTGGATTCGAAAATATTGGCAAAGTTTGCTGCTGAAGCGCAGACAGAGTTGGGCTATGCGTCGGCGACGGTCACTGACTTCCGAAAGGTGCTCGAGTCGAAAGATGTCGATGTGATTACCATTGCTACGCCCGACCACTGGCACGCTCCCATGGCTGTGCTGGGGCTGCAGGCGGGTAAGCACGTGTATGTCGAGAAGCCATCTAGCCATAATCCGCGCGAGGGCGAGCTTCTGGTGCAGGCTCAACAGAAATACGGGAAGCTGGTGCAGGTGGGCGATCAGCAGCGTTCTTCTCCGCATACGATCAAGATCATTCAGCAGATTCACGACGGACTGATCGGCAGGGCATATTTTGCGAAGGCCTGGTATGTAAACACACGCAAGTCAATGGGCACGGGAAAGGAAGTGCCAGTTCCCGAATGGCTCAACTGGGACCTATGGCAGGGTCCCGCGCCAAGCAGCGCTTATAAGGACAACATTCACCCTTATAACTGGCACTGGCTGCGGAGATACGGGACCGGCGAAGCCCTGAACAACGGCACTCATGAGGTGGATATCTGCCGATGGGCGCTCCAGGCCGATTATCCGGATCGCGTGACGTCAGCGGGGGGACGCTACCAGTACAAAGATGACTGGCAGTTTTACGATACGCTCGTTACCTGCTTTGACTATTCGGACAAAACACTTACATGGGAAGGCCGCAGCTGCCAGGGCATGAAGGTCTACGGCCGTGACCGCGGATCGACGATCCACGGAACGACGGGAACTGTGCTGGTCGACCGCGAGGGATACGAGGTATACGACGCGAACGGAAAGAAGGTCGATGAGTTCAAGACCGGTAAGGAAAACTCAACGAGCGATCTGCTGAGCCGCGACTCCATGACTGATCTGCACTTCGCAAACCTGATCAATGGCATCCGAAACGGCGAGCCGCTGCACTCACCAATCGCAGTTGGGAATGTCAGCGTGACAATCCTGCAGCTATCCAACATCGCCTGGTTCGTCAGTCGTGATCTGAAGCTGGATACGAAGACGGGGCATATCCTGAATGATCCCGAGGCGATGAAGATGTGGGCGCGGGAATACGAGAAGGGTTGGGAAGTGCGCGTTTGAGGTTTGGCATCGCGTAGACTGTTCCTATTTACAAGGTGGAAGATTTGAAACGCTGGTTGGCCCTGGTCTGCGTCCTCGCAGGATTTCTGTCGAAAGGAAATGCCCAACAGCAGTCGGCCCTGCTAGCTGCCACTCCTCCGATGGGATGGAACAGCTGGGATTCCTACGGGCTGACCATCACAGAGGCGGAGTTCAAAGCCAATGTCAACTGGCTTCATCAGCACTTGCAGCCTTTTGGATGGCAATACGTCGTCGTCGACGAAGGATGGTATCTCGCGCATCCGGAGAACGCCGACAAGAAGGGTGGCGATGAAGGGTATGTCTTATCCCCTGAAGGGCTTTATCAGCCCGCACCGAATCGCTTTCCCTCGAGCGCAAACGATCAGGGATTAAAGCCGCTCGCCGACTACGCCCATTCGCTTGGCCTCAAGTTTGGAATTCATATCATTCGCGGCCTCCCGAAAGAAGCCGTTGAGAAGAACCTGCCCATCGCCGGGTCGAAGTATCACGCCGCCGAGGCTGCCGACCAGACAGACCTGTGCCGCTGGAACCCGGACAACTATGGCGTGAAGGCAAACGAAGCCGGACAGGCCTACTACGATTCGATGGCAAGGCTCTATGCGCGCTGGGGCGTGGATTTCCTCAAGGTCGATTGCATTTCGCAGCCTTACGACGCACCCGAGATACACATGGTCAGCGACGCGCTCAGGAAGTCCGGACGTCCTATCGTCCTTAGCCTTTCGCCAGGCCCCACTCCGCTGGACCAGGCGCTGGACGTGCGGCGGTACGCCCAGATGTGGAGAATCTCCGACGATATGTGGGACCTGTGGTCGAAGAAGCCGGGCGAAGAAGCCTTTCCGCAGAGCCTGCAGAACCAATTCGTCCTCCTCGGCAAGTGGTCGCCCTACGTCGAACCCGAGCATTGGCCCGACGCCGACATGCTGCCGGTGGGCTATCTTGGCCCTCGGCCGGGATGGGGTTCTGCCCGGGAAAGTCACTTCACTCTTGGCGAGACACGAACGCTGATGACGTTATGGTCCATTGCCCGTTCGCCGCTGATCCTGGGCACGAATCTCACGCACATGGATGAGCAGATTGAAACCATGATGACCAATCCCGAGGTCATCGCGGTCGATCAACGCTCAACTGGAAATCGTCCGGTCATTCAGGGGCCAGATACGGTGATCTGGACAGCGATCGAACCTGGCGTCCACCTGGTCGCAGTCTTCAATCTGCGGGACGTGCCGACAACTATCACCGAGACCTGGAGTCAGCTCGGCCTTGATAAAAGGAGCTATCGCGTACGCGATCTATGGCAGAGGGAAGACGTGGGAACGCAGCCCTCGCTGCTGGTCAGCCTGCCCGCGCATGGGGCTACGCTGCTCAGCCTGAAGTAGGCGAGAATCCGCGCGAGGTCGAATCGCATAATTGTTCACGGAAATAGGGCGCAATTCCCGAATTTTCCGATTACAATCATGCACAACAAGAATGCCCGAGCAGAAACAATTTCGGGCACTGCTGGCTGTAGAGAATGGAAAAGCCCGTAGTGCTCTCCGCGGATATTTGCGCGAACGCGGCGACGTGGTCGAATTGAGCCCCGGAAGCGAGATCTCCGAGACGATTCGCTCGCAGGCGCCGGAGCTGATTCTGCTCGAAATCGAGGCCGGCAACGAGCTGCTGGCCTCATTGCGTCATGAATTTAGCGGGATCCCAATCGTGGCCGTGGCGCTCCCATTTGCCGAATTGGCATTTGAGACGGCCAAGCTGGGAGCGGTCGACCTGCTAACCCTGCCGCTGGATGAGCACGAGATCCAGGTCCGATTGTCCGCTGTGTTTCGGTCATTGCACAAAGAGGACAGCAGGGCTGGCAGCGGCGATGGTCGGGAGCCTGTAACCCTTGTTGAAAAAGCGCGGATTACAGGTCCCCTCAGTGATGGTTCTATTGCCCTCCACGGGGAGGATCCAGTTGCCGCCCACGGGCTGCCGGGTCTTTTCAACGCCTCTCCGCGGATGATGGAGATTCGCGACACCATCGAGAAGGTGGCAACGACCAGCGCCACAGTCCTCATCCGGGGTGAGAGCGGCGTGGGTAAGGAAGTTGCCGCGCGCCTGATCTTCTCCCTTTCCAAGCGCAGCGGCAAGCCATTCGTGAAAGTGAATTGCGCGGCCATCCCCAACGATCTGCTCGAGAGCGAACTCTTCGGCTACGAAGCCGGCGCATTCACAGGAGCGCAGCGTTCCAAGCCCGGCAAGTTTGAGCTGGCTGACGGCGGAACTCTCTTCCTTGATGAAATCGGCGAAATGCACCCCGCGTTGCAGGCCAAGCTGCTGCACGTGCTGCAGGACGGCCAGTTCGCCCGCCTCGGCGCCAAGCGCGATACGGCTGCGGATGTGCGCGTGCTGTGCGCGACGAATAAACTCCTGGAGCAGCGCGTCTCAGAAGGGCTTTTCCGGGAGGACCTCTTCTATCGCATCAACGTCGTGACTGTGCACATCCCACCCCTGCGCGAACGGCGAAACGAGATATCGGCCTTCATTCACCACTTCATCGAGAAATACTCGGAGGTCTACGAGCGAACGGTGGCCCCGTTCGATAACGAGACGATGCAGGCGCTGATCCGCTATCCGTGGCCGGGTAATATCCGAGAGCTTGAGAACCTGTGCAAGCGGTACGTGATCGTCGGTGATTCGACACAGATCGTGCGCGAGCTCTTGCTGCACGCCGTCGAAAACCCGGCACCAACAACCGAGAAAGAACGGCCAGCCGGGTCAGCTATCGAGTTCCCCGTGAGCTCTGAGCCGTCTCTTCTGGATATCGGGCGGCAGGCAGCCTGGCAAGCGGAACGTCATGCCATTCAGGAAATGCTGGTTGCAACTCGCTGGAATCGGCGCGAGGCCGCGCGGAGGTTGCGTGTCAGCTACAAGGCTCTCCTGAACAAGATCAAGCAGATCGAAGTGGAAGATGCGGTACAAAATAAGCATTCTGGTTCCCTATAGTGGTAGATATATTCCACTATTCGAGGCTCTTCGGGTACCGTTTCCATCCGATTCTCTAAATTAAGTCGTCAAGATCATCCTAAAAAATCATTAGGGATCAGCAGGTTAGCCGGGGGATTTCAGAAGGTCAAAAATCTGTGCTAAGAGTGAAAAGCTTTGGCCAGCGACTTGCATAAATCGAATTAACCTTAGAGGCAACTTCAGGCGTAAAGAACCAACCTTCGTAGTACATCTCTCTGTGTTTTACGTCTGCACTTGCAGACCCTCTTCAGCAAAATCCCGAGTAGTTTACCCCTCCCTAATGCCTCTTGAGCGGGCCCGCTGGAAAGCGGGCCCATTTGCTCCTCCATGACCAATCTCGGCTCAACGGCGCCATGCTTTATTACTGCCCGGCTGGTTCTAGAATGGAGACATGCCGAGTTCTGCAGAGGTCGGACGCCGCCGTCCGATTGCGGAGGTTGGGTTGGAGCGGCCAGCCAGGTATCCGAAACAGGCTCCGGCGCCACTACGGCGACGGGGACGCGTCGCGAAGACCAGTGTTCAGGTTATCCGGGTCCCCTCCCTGTCGGCAATCGGCTGGCTCTTACATGGCTTCAGTACGCGCACTGGCGGCAAGAGTAAGGTCTACCGCCCATCGCAACGGGCGGGCGAGCTCAATCTTGGCTTCACCGCATCCGACGATAGGGATATTGTTGCGGCAAATCGCGAACTCTTCATGGCCGCAATTGTCGAAGGCTCACCTCTTTCCATGGTAACGCTGCGCCAGATCCACTCTTTGCTGCTTCGCCGAGTAACGTCTGCGGATGCGACTGCTGAATTGATGCTAGGGGGCGGCTGTGCGAAGGCTGATGGCATGATGACCAATGAGCCGGGCGTCCTCCTCGCCATTCAGACCGCGGATTGTATCCCTGTTCTCATAGCCGACCGCAAACAGCGGGCCGTGGCTGGATTCCACGCGGGGTGGCGCGGCACCTTGAAACGGATTGTCGAAAGTGGAATAGGACGGATGCGGCTTGAGTTCGGCAGCCGCCCCGAAGATCTGGTAGCGGCGATTGGTCCTGGCATCGGCCAATGCTGTTACGCGGTGGGAGACGAGGTCCGCGACGAGTTTGAATCACAATTTTCTTATGCCGCGGAGCTCTTTCGCGATGTATCTGATTCTGATCCGGTAAAGGAAAAATACCCGCTGTTATTTCTTACCGCGCGCGCCCCGGGTCACAGCCACATTGGCCCCCGTCTGCATCTCGATTTGGTGGAAGCCAACCGGCGTCAGTTGCTCGACGCCGGGTTAAAGGCCGAGGCGATCTCGGTGGTAGGCGACTGTACCAGCTGCCGCACCGACCGTTATTTTTCTTACCGCGCGGAACACGGCTTCACCGGCCGGATGCTCTCGGTGATTGGGATTCGTTCCCAAAGCCCTGAACGGCGATCGTGCTGATACACGTGGAACCTACATGACAGCAACCCGCTGCTTATGCGGGTGGAGCAGCGTGCGTCGCCCCTGGCGCCTCATGGGGGTTTACCAGGTCGCGCAGCTCCTTGCTGGGCTTGAAGTAAGGAACACGTTTCGCTGGGACTTCCACTTTGGCCCCGGTCTTGGGGTTGCGTCCGATACGGGGTTTGCGCTGCCGGATCCGGAAGCTTCCGAACCCACGAATTTCAATCTTGTCGCCCGACTTGAGTGCTCCGATTACGGCATCGAAGATTGTATCCACAATCACTTCGCCGTCGCGCCGAGTCAGGTCGCCAAGCTGCGTGACTTCTTCAACCAGTTCTGCCTTTGTCATGGTCAGCTGAGCTCCAGTCTCTAGGGTAACCCCTTTTGAGCATAGTAGATGCGCGAATTTTGTGCGCGGGTCGAAAGAAATTGCACGTCCCGACACATTTCGAGGGACGGACGCGTTTTTTGACCCGTCCGATCATCGCGTTTCACGAAGATGACTTTGCCGGCAGGACAAACACACTGCGCTCTTGTCTTCCCTGCTACGAGGCCTTCGCTTCGCCTGGATGTGCGACAGAATGGATGGGGGTGGCTTTGGTTCCCAAGCGAACGCCGTTTCTGGTCTTTTCAAGAACAAGGGTTTCCGCGCAACTGCCGCATAACCAATAGTGTTCCAGCCGTTGAGCTTGCCTGGGGCTACTGTCTAACACTGGGGGCCGAGAATCAAAGACAAAAATACGCCCCTCCCGCAGGTAATGGAGCGGTTTCGCGCACTTGGGATTCGCGCAATGATCCAACATTGAAGTTCTCCGAATCAGGCACGTCTGCGCCGTGCCTCGTTAAACTGCTGCCAGCATTTACCAACATTCGTGTGCAGCGGAAGCGCGTATTGTCACGCTCCCCGAAACATCGTCCTGTTTTGGATTCGATCGATAACAACTTATGATGCGAAAGCCGCGGATTATGATGCGGAAGCCGCGGATTTTAGTTTTCTCAATCGTGGCGTCTGATAACCTCGCTGTCGAGCCTAAGGCCTGGACTGCTCATCGCCCGGTTTACCGGCCTTGAATGTGCGAAAATGAGCAGTTCGGCCCTACACATAACTCATGCCTATCTTGCGCTCCGCCTTTATTGCCTTGTCACAGAACCAAACTCTTCGTCATTTCTCCGAGAGCTCGTCTCTTGGCCGCCGTATGTCGTCCCGTTTTGTGGCGGGAATGGAAATTGAGGATGTCCTCAAAGCTGCTGCTTCTATGGAGACGCAGGAAATCGCCTCAACGCTCGACAGTTTAGGCGAAAATGTGAACACCCCAGAAGAGGCGAGACGATCGGCGGACATTTACCACCGTCTTTTGGACGCGATTCAAACCCGGCAACTCAATGCCAACATCAGCGTCAAGCTCACGCAAATGGGCATGGATCTCGGCCATGATCTCGCCCGCGAGATCGTCTCCGGTCTAGTCGATCATGCGGTCGCGGCCAATACATTTGTGCGCGTGGACATGGAAGGCAGCGAATACACTCAGGCGACCATCGACTTGGTTCGCTCGATCCACGATGTTCCCGCCAATCGCGGCCATGTCGGCATCGTGATCCAGGCCTACCTCTTGCGCAGCGAGAAGGACATCGCCAGCCTGACTGCTGACGGCATCCGTATCCGTCTCTGCAAGGGCGCATATAAAGAGCCACCGAATGTGGCCTTCCCTGATAAAGCCGACGTGGACGCCAACTTCGTGAAACTCACGCATACGCTTCTCACGAGTGGTCTTTACCACGGTATCGCCACACATGATGAAGCGATGGTGGAGGCCACCAGGCAGTTTGTGCGCGAGCGGCAGGTTGATCCGAAATCCTTTGAGTTCCAGATGCTCTATGGGGTGCGCCGCGACCTACAGCGGGCACTGGTTGCGGAGGGCTTCAATGTCCGCGTCTACGTTCCCTTTGGTGCGGAGTGGTACCCGTACTTCATGCGCCGCCTCGCCGAACGCCCGGCGAATGTGCTGTTTATCGCAAAGAACATGCTGAAGCAGTGAAGGCAGCCGCGCTGGGTCTTATCGTCCGAAATATGGCTGCGGAATGGCGCCCGGATGGGCCTGATACGGCTCGATGGAGAGCAGATTCCCCAGCACCGTGCGCTCCTGCGGAGTGAACTGCGACGCATAGCCGCCGGAATTGAGCATCAGCTGGCGCTGCTGTGGGGGGAGTTGCCGCAGCTGCTGGAAAGCGCGGCGACAGAGTTGCTGCCGATCGGGCGACATCTGGCCAAGCGCCTGCGAGGCTCCGCGAACCTCTTGCCTTTGTTCGGGGGGCAGCCGCTCGAAATTCTCGTTGCGCGCCAGGATGCGTTGGCGCTGCTCGGGAGTCTTCTCATCAAGAGAATGCAGGCGGTTGACGAGCCGCTGCTGCTGGTCTGTGGGCAGACCGCGGAAACCGGGCTCGCGGCGCAGCGCGTCCTCCTGCTGTTGCGGCGACAGATTCTGATGGTTGTTGAGCCACTCGGGAAGATGCTGCTGCCCGGGACGGCCTGGCTGTACATTCGGGTTCGACGGCAAATAAGAGCCTGAGTGCACCGCGGGCCGCAGTGGCGGTTCGGGCTCCTGCGAGTGCGAGGGTGACGGACGGGCTTGAGGCGTGGATGGCTGCCTTTGAGGCGCTGGTGCAGGATGAGATTGTGGAGTCCCGTGGCCGCCACTCCCATACTGCTTACTCATCGGGTGAAAGCCGCTCCCACGTGGGCCTAATGCCCAGCTGGACGACGTGGAGCACAGAGCGAAAATTGCCAGCACGAGCGCGAAGATCGCAGGCAGACCTAGGCTGCTCAGCTCGCCTTGGCGGCTTGCCGTTATTTGCCGTGCGCACATCGTCATATCTCGTCTAACCAGCTCTAATAACCCCAGGCTCTAAGAACTCCCTCTAAAAAACTACATCCAGGAAAATACCAGCCCAAACTGCCGCCATGAAAGTCCAAAATCTTGCCAGCGGAATTACCCTTTCTGCAGAATCACAGGTGACTGTTCGGCGAAGCGCTGTTGGAGTCGTCGTCCTGCTGATCGAGCGTATTCAATTGCTGAAAGACCTGGGAGTTCTCGTCGAGCGACTGTAGATCGCGAACCGCCGCCGACGGAGTTACAGGCTGGCCCATGTTCACAAAACCAGCATAGGTGCCGCCTCCGATAAGCAGGAGCAGCGCTAGCGCTCCGGCGGCTACAGGACGCAGGTGCATGTTCGTGCTATAAAGCAGACGCGCGCGTAGCCGCTCAAAGAATCCCGCAGGCTGGGCCTCGCGCTCGCTGCGCAGGCGAGCAGCCATACGCGCGTTGAAGAAGGGCGATGGCTCAGGCGCTTCCCAGGAGTCGAGCGCTTGCATGGTAGCTTCTAGCGCCGCGAGTTCCTGCTTGCACTCGGCGCACTGCTCCACATGGTTCCGTACCTCGGCCGGAGCCAGCTCCCGATCAAGGAGCAGGTTCGTAAGGTTCGCTTTGGTTATCCGGCAGATCATAATTTTTACCTTCCTGGTACTGCAAAATCCTGGTGCCGCAACTCGTTCTTGTTATACAATATCCTTCAGCCGTTCACGCAACGTCTGGTAGGCACGAAAGAGAAGCGACTTGGTAGCGGACTCGCTCAGTTTGAGTACCTCGCCAATCTGCTTATAGTCCAATCCCTGATACTTGTGCATCAGGACGGCGGTGCGCTGTCGTTCGGGCAACGCCATCACATGCTGGCGGATGGCGCGCATCCGTTCGTCGCGTACCAGCTCCTGCTCGACCGTTGCTGTCATGTCCGCTACGTCTGGAGTCGTTCCCGTCTCCGGATCGGGCTGGTCGAGATAGACATTCTGGGCGGCCCTCTCGTGTTTCGTGTCCCGCGCGTGGTTCACACCAAGATTCGTCGCGATACGATACAGCCAGGTACTAAACCGGGCCTCGGCGCGATAGGTATGGCGGGAGCGATACACACGCAGAAAGACCTCCTGCGCCAACTCTTCGGCCACCGCCTGATTGTGCACCATGCGAAACATGAAGTGGATGATCGGCTTGTGGTACTTCTGGATCAGAAGGTCGAAGCCTGAGTCATCTCCTTCGCGCACGCGGAGCATAATCTCCGCGTCGCTCATGGCGCCCCAGTCGGCAACTGCGCGGCCCCCCATCGGCTGACCGCCCGCGGGTCGGCCCTGCGCAGATTCGATCGGGACTCCCTTCAAGAGCGCGGAATCTAGGGCAATGGACGCCATATCCGTATCAACCCCATTTTCAGGCACAGGTTGCGAATCGGAGTCCCCGATTTCAGTGTCCATGAGCTCTGTATCTTCCAGGTCGGGAATCGGCGCCCTTTTCAAGCCATTTTGCCCCGATCCACTCGATTCACGCTCAGATGCGGGGCGACCAAGGGGCGGTACTGGCTCGGGATAATTCATTTCTTCCGTCAAGCGATTGTATCTGTTTGCCTCAGATGCTTGACATAGGTATCCAGATAGATGAGCGTCCGTAGGGTGTTTGGCAGCCCGCGACGAGAATGCTAATCTATGGATTGTTCCTTTCCCCTAAGGGCGCATAACTCAGCGGTAGAGTGCCACCTTCACACGGTGGAAGTCGTAGGTTCGAATCCTGCTGCGCCCACCATAAATTCCATAAAATAAATAAGTTATAACCCCGCCTAAACGTAAAGCCTGTATCGTACGGCAAGCGTACGACAAACAGCATTTCGGCCCCCGCCTTCTTTTATTTGCTCATCGACCGCCCCTGTAATGCGGCTGCGCCATACGGTGACCGCACTCCTTTGAGCAATAAATCTGTCTCTTGTCGGTTGCCTGAAAAGTTTGCCGCATTTCATCGCGGCCTCACCCTTGGTAGTCGCTATGCAGCGCCTCCAGGTAGCATCCGACATTCGCTTTAATAAAGACACGGGCCATCGACGCCACGGGTGCTACTATCGATATCCCTGCTGTCAGCATTGCGTGACGCAGATGCTGCCAAGCGCTTGTTTCGCAAGGCGCTCAGCGAGCGATCTCATCCTCAACCTCGAGTGATCAACACCGCTTGGCGCCGATCTACAGCTCCGCGATCCCCGACAGTAAGAAGGAAGGAACACTGCGCCCTCGTTGTCGGCACCGACCCGTGCAGTACTTGAATAACATCCTCGAACAGGATCATCGCGCCATCAAACGTCGAGTGAACGCCAAACCGGGATTCCGAGAATTCCAGGCGGCCCGGCGAACCATTCAAGGCTATGAAGAGTCCACATGATCCGGAAGGGGCAGATGCGATGGGTGGCAGGAGATGATCTGCCTCGAAAGATCGAGTTCATCGACCATCTCTTCGATTTGGCAGCCTGAACATACCTGCAGGGCATGCAATGATCTGTCTGCGACTGAAGGTTGCAACACCGCCTGTGGGACGATGAGCCTCAGGACTGACGCTGCTAGAGAAGTATCTCAAATGACCTGATTCTGCGAAGCGGCCCTAATCGACGAAATACCCAATCTCTGTCAGGGTCTTCTCGCTCAGTTCCACGCCCAGCAGGTGAGCGTTAAATGCGGTGTACATTCTCTCCTCAAAGCGTTCGATGACGAAAGCGGGCAAATCTGTCTGCTTGCGTAGCATCCAGACTACTGCCGCGCTGTCAGTGGCGTACTCATATTCGCCGGGAAGCCCACATGCAGGCTTGATTTTCAGGGAGAGTGGGATAGCCCCTGTGCCTTGCTTAATCTGACCGGATGAATGGGTGATGAGGTTGACTCGCATGCAAGGATCATTCCACCAGCATGCGTGACCCTCAATGGCTCAAGTGGGTCATGGGGTAAGACGAGAAGGGGAGCAGCACCTGCTGCCAGGCTCTAACCCTGATGACACGACGCGACATCGATGGTATAAATGATGACACGGAGTGACAACAGCTATGAGTAAAGGAAAAGCTATGAACGACACCACGGGAATTGATCGGGTTCATCGAGCGGGTGTGAACGGGTGGAGCTACTCGTCATGAAGCGCGTCCAATATCACCGTTACGGCGGACCGGAACAACTGCGCCTGGAGGAGTTTGCACTGGCCGTGCCGGGGCGCGGTCAAATCCGGGTTCGAGTAAGGGCGGCGGCGGCCAATCCGATGGACTGGAAGATCCGCAGCGGCGAAATGAAGATGATGACGGGTCGGAGGTTTCCACGCGGCCTTGGTCATGATTTCGCTGGTGTTGTAGAGGCGGTTGGACGGAATGTAACGCGGTTCAAGGTCGGTGACGAGGTGTTCGGCGCTACGGGATTGAAGGAATCTAGCACATTCGCCGAGGCGCTGGTCACTGAAGATAAGACGGTCTTCCTCAAACCGCAGTCCCTCTCGTTCGAAGAGGCCGCCGCCTTGCCCATTGTGAGCGCGGCGGCCTGGACCGCGTTGATCGACAAGGCGAAGCTACGAGCCGGTCAACGGGTCTTGATCACGGGCTGTCTTGGCGGGGTCGGACGTGTTGCGGTGCAGATCGCTGGGATGCTCGGCGCAGAGATCGCCGGCAGTTGTAGCGCGGCCCGGCGCGACGAAGCGCTGGGGCTCGGCGTTCGGGAGGTCGTTGACTATCGCGCCTTCGATGGCAATGCCTATCGAGGTCGCTTCGACGTGGTGTTCGATACGCACGGAGCGCTGTCGCCGAGTCAGTGCGGCGCGATGCTCAAACGCGGCGGAGTGGCGCTGCATCTTGTTCCAACGCCGCTCAAGATGATTTGGAGCATGCTCTCGTCCCGGCATCGGACCATATTCGCCCAGGTGACGCCGCAATCGCTGGCGGGCATTGTTGCGGCGATTGAAGAGGGCAAGCTCGCGCCGACGATCGGCCGAACTGTGCCGCTGTCAGAAGCTATTCCGGCCATCATCGAACTTGAGAAAACCAACTTACCCCTGGGAAAACTGGTGGTCATTCTCAAGGTGTGAGCTTGACCTAACATGACTCATGCCGCTCGGGCCGCGTCGAGGCTGCGCGGGCAGGCTTATATAGGATATGCCTATGCCCCGTTGGGAACACGGCAGCAAAGACCGGCTAAAGAAGGCCGCGATCGAGTTGTTCGATGAGCAAGGGTTCGAGAACACGAGCGTCATTGAGATCTCGGAGCGCGCTCGTGTCACGACCCGCACGTTTTTTCGTTACTTTTCGGACAAGCGAGAGGTTCTGTTCGCTGGATCAGACGAACTGCGCGCAGTGCTCGTCGAGAAGATTCTCCAGGCGCCCGACGTTGGGGAACCGCTCCAGGTAGTCACTGCCGTCTTGTCGGAGTTCGACTGGGAAAGCTTGGGATCACGGAACTCCCAGCGCCAACGGCATGCAGTGATCGCAGCGAATCCGGAACTACTTGAGCGCGATCTGAGCAAGAACCACAGCATTGCGGTCGGGTTTATGGATGCTCTCCGGCAACGCGGAGTTGACGCGGATATCGCGCGACTCGCTGCCTACGTCGGGATTCAATTGTTTTTTACGGCTTACGTACATTGGCTCGAGACAAGTGTCCAAGCAGATCTGACATTGATGAGCGAGAGTGTGATGTCGCTCTTGGCATCGATCGTGCCTACCAACGCTACGCCCCCCTCTTCGGGTCAGAAGAGTGCTCGGGTCCCGGCCAAGCAGGCAGCCCCATCGCCACGCCGGGGTCGGGGGCCAAAGATGACTACTTGCTAACGACATCCTACGATTAAAACCGCGAAAGCGATCGTGAGGAGTACAAAACGCCAGCGGGTGCGCTACTCCGAACGCAAAATCTCAGCCGGTTCGATCCGAAGGGCGAGCGCAACAACCGGCTGCGTGGCGGAAATGGCGATAGCGAGAATCGCAAGCAGAGGTATTACCAGCATACTGGGTTGGCCCGCTTTCACTCCGTAGAGCAGCGATGCGAGATAGCGCGCAGAGAGCATGCCAAGCGCGCAGCCGCCAAGAGCTCCGAAGAGAACGATGCGAAAGACCTGAACCGCGACGATGCCGGCGACGTGACTGCGATGCGCTCCCAGTGCCACGCGAATGCCAATCTCCCGGCGCCGCTGCAGGACGGAGTAATTCAGTACACCGTACATCCCGATCCCTGCCAGCAGCAGGGCCACGCCGCCAAAGAACAAGCCGAGCCTGGCCAGCAGACGCTCGCGAACCGTTTGCACGTCAAGCAGCCCCTGTTGAGTGTCGACATTGCTCACGCGGAATCCGGCGTTCGCCCGGGCGACTATACGGCGCAGATCCTCAGCTAGTGCCATGGGGCGATTCACGTTGGTGCGCACAACAAAGGTTCCGCTGGACTGTGGCTGCACGACACCTTTGGCGTCAATTTCGCGAAACGGGAGGAATACGACGGGCAGGATATCTTCGCGGACACGACTGTAAGAAGCGTCGGCGACGACACCGATCACCTGACACCGCTTGCGCAGGCCGTCATAGTCGACTTTCTCAAACGTCATGCCGAGGGGGTGATCCGATTTCAGGAAGTCCTTCACGAAAGTCTGGTTGACGATAGCCGCTCCGGGAAAGGCATCACCCGGGTCGAAATCGCGACCGGCCAGCAACCGCATTTTCATGGTGGCCAGCCAGCCCGGGGAGATTGTCAGCAGGTAGCCCGGATCTTCGCTGGGCACTCCACCTGCAACTGAAATGGAGCCATTCCATTCCGCGGAAGAGAGCAGGGGCCAGCCCGACTCAGCCACTTCAGCGACGCCCGGCGAGGTACGGAGCGAGTCCGCCATCTGCGACCATGCGTTCGGCGTGCGGCCCTGCGGAGCCACTGTTTCGAGCAGCAGCAGATGACTGGGATCGAAACCGAGAGGACGATGCTCCAAGCGGTCAAAGGTGGCTACGAAGAGTCCGCCGACATAAACCACGAGAAAGCAGAATGCAACCTGGGCGCCAATGAGGACATGCATGAGACGCTGGCGTGCGTGCGGATCGTCGCCGCCCTTCAGCGCACTGGCCGGTTTCACACTGGATGCGCGCAGCGCCGGCCCCAGGCCGAAGAGCAGCATCACGAAAACGCTGAGAGCCACGCCAAAGCCGAGCACCCGCCAGTCTGCCTCCATGCTAAAGCGCGCAGGGTAATCGGGGGTGCTGATGCTGTGCGCGACCCAGGGCGCGGACCACTGCGCAAAGGCTGCGCCCAACAGGGCCGCAGCCAAGGCCAGCATCGCGCTTTCGACGAGAACAAGCTGTACCAGCCGCCAGCGACCGGCGCCAATGGAGACGCGCAGAGCCATTTCGCGCGCGCGCGCGGCTGCAAGAGCAGTCATGAGATTAGCGACATTGGCGCAGGCGATGAGCAACACCAACGCGACGAGAGTTGCCAGGCAGATGAGGGCGGTGCGGTAGTCATTCTGCATCACCGACACGCCGGAAGCAGCAGGCTCGATGTAGACCTTTTCATCGGCGACACTGCTGAGGGTCTGCTTCGAAACGCCTGCGTCGCCTTTAAGGCGCTCGACTTCGAAGTTTTCGCTGATCGATTCGAGTCTCGCACGCAACGGCTCGACTGGCACGCCGGAATACACGATGGCGAGGGTTCGGTGCCAGGACGCGTCGACACGGGCGACCCAGCGGTTCATCATCGTGGGCAGAAAGATGTCGGTCACAATGCCGGGCTCGGTTCCAGTAAAAGGCCTGGGGCCGATGCCCACGATCTGAAATACGTGATCGCCGAGGTGGAAGGTGCGGCCGATCACTTTTGGATCGCGCCCGAAGCGGCGCGTCCAGTAATCGTATGAAATGACGGCAACCGGGTGCGCGCCCGGAGTTTGATCGTCGGCCGGGGCGAGAAGCCGCCCAAGCGCCGGCTGCAGGCCGAAGCTTGCGAACATCGAGCCGGAGACGTACTGGACGTAGGCCTTCTCCATCGCGTCGTCGGAGGTGTAGGTGAGATCTGTGCGCTCGGTGTAGGAGACGGCGATCAGATCCGCCTCATTCCTGGCGGAGGCACGCATCAGGGCGAAGTTGGGGTACGCCCACCCATCGAATCGCAACATGGAATGGGCGGGGTCGGCCGGCCCCCGCAACAACACGCTGAGGCGCCCGTTTGTGGTGATGGGCAGCGGTCGCAGCAGCAGCGCGTCAATGAGGCGAAATGCCGAAACGCAAGCGCCCATGGCCAGCGCCAGGGAAGCCACGGCGACCGTCGCCGTAACGCGGTTGCGCCGCAACTGGCGTGCACCGAAGATCATGTCCGCGCGCAGTCCGTCGAGCCACGCCAAAACACGAAATTGACGGCTGGCCTCGCGCTGCCGGAGCAGCGATCCGAATGCGCGGCGGGCTTCTTCAGGATCGCGCCCCTCCGCGACGGCTTCGGCAATGTGCGATTCAAATTCTTCGTCCAGCTCGCGATTCAGCGCGTCGCCTCGGAATACGTTGCGGAACTTCTGCCAGAGTGCCATCCGTTCACCTCATCGCTATGCTTCGAGGAGCACGCGATTGATCGCCGAGCTGACCGCGCGCCAGCGCGCTTCTTCCGAGGCGAGCTGCTGTTTACCCACGGCGGTAAGGCGGTAGATGCGCGCGCGACGTCCGTTTTCCTTCGTGACCCAAGTTGCACGAATCCAACCAGCTTCTTCCATGCGGTGCAGGGCCGGGTAGAGCGAGCCCTCTTCGGCGTTGAGCACGTCGCCGGAGGTCTGTCGGATAGCGGTCATAATGGCATACCCGTGGAGATCGGGCCGACGCGAGAGAATCTTCAGCGCCAGCAGATCGAGCGAACCCTGCAATGTATCGGGCTTTCCCATACAAAGACGTCTTATTAATAAGACATCTTAGTATAAAAGTCAAGACCGTGTGCTCTATGAGCGTCGGCGCGACTGTTTTTCTGAGATCGAAGGCGCCGCACGTGCACTTTATGCGGGCTTTTCGGCTGGAGACTAATCGCCAACGCGCTCACCTCTGCCGATTACTACCAAAATGTTGGGTTCCGGGAGGTTAACCGCCCAACAGGAAGTAGCCCCGAAAACGCGCACTCGCGGAAGTTCATCTATGGAATCCACGATGTAGTCAGAAGGGATTTGTAAGCGTGCGGCGGATGCGCTCGCTGTAGGTGCGCCCCGACTGCAGGCGCTGCCCCGACCTGAGTTCGACCGCATACTGACCGTGCGCGATCGACCACAGTTGCGCGATACGCCGGACGTTAACGATGTGCGATCGATGGATACGCAGGAAGCGGTTGGAATCGAGAACGGCCTCAATGGTGTTCATGGGTACATGCAGCAGGTGAGTTGTCGGCCCTGTGTGCAGGCGAACGTAGTTCTGGAAGGCTTCGATCCAATCCACCTCGTTGACTGGCACGAAAATGGTGCTTTCGCCGGATCGAACCGCGAATCGCTCGAGCTGCCGGGGAGGATTGGCGATGGTATCGAGCAGCGCCAGCACTTGTTTTGTCGCATCTTCGCGCGGCGCACCATCCCGCCTGCCAATGGCTCGCTTGAACGCAAGCGCAAAGCGTTCCTCGGTTACCGGTTTGAGGAGATAATCGATCGCCGCGATTTCGAACGCCCGGATCGCATACTGGTCGTGGGCGCTCACGAAGATCACCGGCGGCATGTGTTCTGCGCCCACGGCGTGGATCACCGCAAACCCATCGGTTCGCGGCATTTGCACGTCGAGGAGCACCAGGTCCGGCTTCTTCTCACGAATGAGAGCAATCGCCTCTCGTCCGTTTCGTGCCTCCGAGACCGACCCGACCTGAGACTGACGAGCGAGCAGCAACTTTAGCCCCTGGCGCGCGAGGGGCTCATCATCCACGACGAGGACGCTCAATCGCATCGGGAGCCCTCGGGTGGAGCCGTCCGGATCGGTAGTGTGATCGTAACCTGCACACCTCGGCCCGCTGCTTGCTCGATGACGAGATGCGCGCTATCACCATAGAGCCGCGCCAACCGGTTTCTAGTATTCGTCAACCCGATTCCGGAACCACCGGGCCTTGGCGAGAGAAGTCCAGGTCCATCATCGGACACGATGAGGCTAAGTGACCCATTGGAGCTGGTCGCCACCACCTCGATTGTCACCGCCTCCTCGCTTTGACCAAGACCATGGCGAACCGCGTTCTCAACAATCGGCTGCAGCACCATATGCGGCACGAGAACTTCGGACAGCGCGGTAGGCGGCGCAATGCGCACACGCAGCCGGTCCTCGAACCGGACCTGCTCGATCGAGAGGTACAAGCGCAGGAATTCGAGTTCGCGCCACAGCGGGACTTCCTGAGCCTCCACGTCATCGAGTGTGAGGCGAAGGAGATCTCCGAGCTTCTCAACCATGGCTTCGGCCTGCGCCGTCTTCTGCTGCTGAATCAGGACCATGATCGCGCCAAGCGTATTGAACAGAAAATGCGGCTGCAACTGCATCTTCAGAGAGCTCAGTTGCGCGGTTGCAAGCTGCTGGGCGAGTTCGGATGCTTGCACCTTCAGCTCGAATGCCTCCCGCTCGCGGGTCTTGGCGTTTTGCTGCGACCGGTACAGGGTATGAAGCGCGATTACGGCCCAATAGCGGATGACACCGCCCTGGATGCCGAACGAAAGCATGATTCTGACTCCCGCGGCGATCGACGGAGGAGGGGGAGGCGCTGGGAAGACGCCAAGGAGCAACAAGATCGGGACTTCGATCACCGTGGCTAGGATCGAGAAAACCACGCTGAAACAAAGATGCAATCCGGCGTTGGTGGTTCGGCGTTCGATCGGCCACCGATTGCCCAGCCAAAGGAGCGCCGGAGTGAGCGCGGCACAAACATACATGCCCGTCATCCAGTCGACGAACACATATTTCCATGGCACGGCGCCGCCTCGATAGAGCCGCGGCACCGTCTCCTGGATGATGTAGAAAAGTCCGGCAATCGTCCAACCGAGCCAGACTCCCGCAATCAGCCGTACGCGCTGACGCATTTGAGGTGACATGACTGCTTCATTCTGCCACGGCCGGTATCAGGCTTGAGATGGTGTTTGACGAAGTGGCTCACCACGATGATCAACCGCGCTCCCCAGGATTTCAGTCCAGTTCGACATCTCTGCTGTGCCGTCTGTCAAAAACATGTACCGGTGTTCTCCGCAGCCGCCTAGGATCGGCCCAGGGTAAGACAAATACCGATTCCGAAGGAACGATGATGATGGGACCGAAAGTAAATCCGGCTGAATACGTGGATCGTAAGAACGCTGCTGATGATGATGTGTCTATGCCCAACTAGCCGAATACCGAGGAGATGGCCTATGAAAACAACGAGGCTCGGAATTGTTCTGCTTGGAGTGCTCGCGATCCTCACAGGCGCAGCCGCCAGCGCGGATTCAAAATCAGATCAAGACACAGTAGCTGCGCTCGACGCTGAATACCAGCTCGCGGTTAAGAACAACGACGCCGACACGATGGGCCGAATCCTGGCCGACGATTTCGTCGTGGTTTGGGGCACTGGAGAGACTCACAACAAGGCAGACCTGCTTAATGACGCGCGAACGAAGCGAGTCCAGTATGAACACAACGAAGACACCGATAAGACCGTTCAAGTGTGGGGTGACACCGCAGTCATAACGTCGAAACTCTGGCTGAAAGGCGTCGACAAGGGAAAACCGTTCGAATGGCACGTCTGGTTTAGCGATACCTATGTACGGACCCCGACAGGATGGCGATACGTGCACGGCATGGCGTCGCTCCCTCTGGAGCTTCTTCCCTCCCGTCACACGGCGCAGTAGGCGCCTGTAACATCTGCAGGCAAACTGCACCAGCACGGAAAGCATCAGACACGGATTGCTACCCGAAAGTCGGCCAGCCTTCAGCAATCTGGAAGCGGTATATCGCGGCATGCTAGAGCGTTTTTGGGGACTAACCCGGGTTTCTCACCAGCACTGAAGTCGCGGGGTAATTTGTCGTGATGGAGCCGATGGCTGCGGTATTCAGGTGGCGTCATTGGCGGTCGAGGTATTTTGGCCCGTGCAGGTGGCTTTATTGC
>JBAVYX010000024.1:0-8039 GCA_049588475.1 Silvibacterium sp.
GGTGACGTAAAGTTCAGTGTGTAAAAGAGCAGAGGGTGTAAGTTGGCTTTGGCCTGACGAGCTAAAGCCGATTCCAAAAAGGAGACTTACACCCATGGCGAAGATTGTATCGATCACTGAGCATTTCCAGCATTTTCTGACGGATCTGAAGGAGAGTTTCTGGGGCGATCTGGAAGCCCGGACGAAGCTTAGTTGGAAGCGGCTGTTTGAGTCCGAGAGTGAGCGGCTGCGAGACGCATACGCAGTTCGGGACAGCTACGAGCGCGGTCCTCGGCGGCCAGGCCAGTATCGCAACGGCTACTACGAGAGGGACTTTGTGACGCGTTTCGGCACCATCCGGCTGAGGATTGCGCGTGCCCGCGGCAAGAGCTTTCTTCCCGCGGCGATGGAGAAGTTCCAGCGCCGGGCGCCGGAACTGGCCCTGCTGATCCGCGAGGCATTTCTGCGCGGCATCTCCACGCGCCAGGTGGGCCGGGTGGTGGCCACGTTGACCGGCGAGCAGGTCTCGGCGCAGACGGTTTCCAACTTGACCCGCGATCTGGATGGGGCAGTGCGAGATTTCCATCACGCGGCGCTGAAGGACGAATGGGCCTACCTGTTCCTGGATGGCGTGGCCCTGAAGGTGCGCCGGCCCGCGGGACGGCAGCATGTGCAGATGCTGGTGGCCTACGGGGTGCGCCAGGACAGCAGCCGCCAACTGCTGGCCTTTCTGCGCACCAAGGGCGAGAGCCAGGCCCATGGGGAGGCGCTGCTCAACGATCTCTACCGCCGTGGCCTGAAGGGCGACAAGTTGCTGCTCGTGGTCACCGACGGCTGCCCGGGCCTGGCCGCCGCTCTTGAGACCGTTTATCCGCGCGTGGCCCACCAGCGCTGCTGGGTGCACAAGATGCGCAACATCTTGGACAAGGTCCGCAAGCGCGACCACGACCAAGTGAAGGCCGATGCCCAGGCCATTTACCTGGCCGACGGATACCGCAGCGCCCAAGCCGCCGCCCGTGCCTTTTCGCGCCGCTGGCGAGCCGAGTATGCCTCCATGGTCAAGCAGCTGGAGCGCGATCTGCCCGAGCTGCTGGCCTTCTACCGATTCCCCAAGCATCTGTGGAGAAAGCTGCGCACCACCAACATCATCGAACGCTGTTTCGTCGAAGTCCGCCGCCCCACACGCCCCATGGTCTGCTTCGTCAACGTGCAGTCCGTGGATCGAATCATCTACTCCATCTTCCAGAGATTCAATCTGGAATGGAAAACACGCACCCTCAGAGCTTTTACACAAGCAGCTTGACGACACCACACCCGCTGGAGCGTTTGACCCACCCTGTCTTCAATTGTTAATATCAAAGTGCGGGGTGGAGCAGCCCGGTAGCTCGTTGGGCTCATAACCCAAAGGTCGGTGGTTCAAATCCACCCCCCGCAACCAAATCTTTCAACAACTTACGAGATTCGGTCACTTCCGGTAAGTCCCCGTTATCCCCCAATAGGAACAGACTGCAATTTACTGTACGGTCGCAATGGCCGCATCTGCGGGCAATTCCTGCGAGTTGGGGCCGAACACCAGTCCAACAACGTGACTGTTTGCGTGGCGTTTTGTTTCTGTCATGGTCCGTCCGTAGACGTTCATCGTCGTCTGGATTGAGGCGTGACGCATCAGTTCCTGCTGCACCTTCGCAAAACTACTGTTTTGTTGAATGCTAGTTGTGGCTCAGAGCAGTACCAAGAAACAAACTCATCAATTGCGTGCTGGTAGCCACGCCGCGAATCCGGTGAAGCGAGACTTCGCAGGACTGCGGCTTTCGAATGCTCCAGATCAGGTATGCGGAGTTTGGTCCTAGGTCGGTTCTTCTTGCGTTTGCTTCCACTCGTAGTCGTCTTCCTCATGATTGCCGCCCTCAATGCGGTGGATCATGAGGTTAAGAGAGTCACTACGTGTTATGTCTACGCTATGCTGCCGGCAACCTGGTGATGGTTTACCAGTTTTACGTCCAGGTGGATTGGATTTGTAAACACTCGACGACTTACCAAGACCTTACATCGTCACTCCACCCGCGGCCTGGCTCGCCGAGGCCTCAAATCGCCAATTCGGATCCTTCGTCGAACTCACCCATAGGTCGTTGTTGCGGTCGGAAGATCCCGAGCCTCTTCATCTTGTAAACCAATGTTGTGCGCTTAAGTCCAAGAAGAACGGCTGCTCCTTGCTGCCCTCCTATGATTCCTCCAGTGGCCCGCAGAGTCTCTAAAATCAGGGCTGCTTCGCGATCGCGCAATGCACTTCGTGAGGCAATTACGGGCTTTGTATTCGCGTGTAATGTCGAAAGGGGATTTGGAAGCACTCCATTGTCCGATTCGATGACGGCGCGTTCAATCAGGTTCTGGAGTTCCCGTACATTGCCGGGCCAATGGTATGCGATAAATGCATTCATCGTTGGTTCCGGGATCAGTTCAATGTGCTTCCCCATGCGCCCTGCGAATACGGCGACGAAATGGAGGACCAACTGGCGTATGTCCTCTCGGCGCTCGCGCAAGGGCGGCACTGAGATGGGAAACACGTTCAAGCGGTAATACAGATCACTGCGCAATTCATTCTTTGCTGCCATTTCCGCCAGGTTACGATGCGTTGCGGCGATAATACGAACATCAACTTTGTGGGTTTTACCACTTCCTAATCTCTCAAACTCTTGCTCCTGCAACACTCGCAGCAGCTTCGGCTGCAAGGCAAGCGGAATGTCACCTACTTCGTCCAGGAAAAGCGTGCCCTGATGGGCCACTTCGAATCGCCCGGCCCTTTGCGCGATGGCACCGGTGAACGCGCCCCTCTCATGTCCAAACAGCTCACTCTCGAGAAGATCGATGGGAATGGCCGCACAGTTAACCTTTACAAAGCGTCGATTGCAGCGGGGACTGATATTATGGACGGCCTGCGCGATTAGCTCTTTGCCGGTGCCAGTCTCTCCCTGTATCAGAACTGTAGAGTGTGTTGGACCAACACGTTCAACTTGTTTGAGCACAGTTTCTAAGCCGGCGCTATCACCGATAATTCGCTCAAACTGAGAATCCCTGCTCTCGCAGGTTCGCGGACCGCTGTTGGGGAAGGCCGCCACAAGTCCTCCGACGGTTTTATTCTTCATCCTGCGCAACGTTCAAACAAGTCCGAACCCGATCCAAGAGGACCGAATTGTCAAAGGGTTTTGCTAAGAACGCGACCGCGCCGTCTCTCATAGCCCGAAGACGCATTTTCTCGTCACCATGCGCGGTTATGAATATGATCGGAATCTGGTAACCTTCAGCACTCAACTGAGACTGCAGATCGACGCCGGACATGCCCGGCATTCGAATATCGGCAATGAGACAACGAACATCTTGCAGAAGGCCAGATTTGAGAAATTCCTCGGCTGACGGGAACACTGCAATCGTGTATCCAGCCAGTTTCAGCAGCCGTTGCAA
Source organism: Silvibacterium sp. (assembly GCA_049588475.1). Classification (GTDB taxonomy): domain Bacteria; phylum Acidobacteriota; class Terriglobia; order Terriglobales; family Acidobacteriaceae; genus Silvibacterium. The sequence goes on from JBAVYX010000024.1 coordinate 3,439, forward strand.
CGATGTCCGAACCAATTCCTCGTCATCAACGATGGCGATCACGGAGTCCTCGTTTCCAATCAGCACACTGTAGCGTACCGTGTTCCCGCAGGTTCGTAAATTATCGTTATCTTTAGTTGACTTAAAGAACTTTTATGTCTCATGCGAAGAGGCATCAGGCGAAGCGTGCTAAAGCGAAGCATAGTTCCAAAGAGGATGGGTCGGCAGTCAGAGGTATTTGGCTGAGGCGAGATTCAGCTTTTCCGCCATTCTTCCCAGTTCGGCCGGGGACCCTGCTTGCATTTTTTGCATTACATGTCCGCGATGGACAGCAGCGGTGACCTCACTCACACCAAGCTTCGAAGCTATTTGTTTTGTCGGCAAACCGGAAGCGAAAAGCGCCATCACCTCGCGTTCTCGCGGGGTTAAGGTTTTGTATCGCTGTTGTAACTCCGAGATTTCCCTTTGTTCCCTCTTTATTCCTTCATCGCGCTGTAGCGCCTGCTGCACTGCATCCACCAATTCCTGAGGTCGAAAAGGCTTGGTGAGAAATTCCACTGCTCCAAATTTCATGGCTCTGACCGCCACGTCGACATCAGCGTGTGCGCTAATGAAGATGATGGGAATGCTGAGGCCGGCATCAATCAATTTGCGTTGCACCTCGAGCCCACTCATTCCAGGAAGTCGGATGTCCAAGATCAGGCAGCTTGGGCCCTCGGGCATGTTCCGCCGCAGAAAGTCTTGAGCGCTGGCAAATGCTTCCCCACGCAACCCGACAGTTTTCAGCAGGCGCTGGATCGATGCACGCACATCGCCATCATCATCAATAACAAATACGGTAGCCGTGTTGGGCGCGCTCATGCGGCCTCTGATTCATGCGGAGGAAGTTCAAAGTAGAACGTAGCTCCGCGTTCTGGATTCCCCTTCGCCCACAACCGGCCGCCATGGGACTCGACAATCGACCGGCTGATTGCGAGGCCCATTCCGGTGCCTTGGGGTTTAGTAGAAAAGAATGCCTCGAAGATGCGATCTTCCTTATTGTCTGGTAGTCCTACACCGGTGTCACTCAACGAGATCAGGACTTGCCCACTATCGGTTTGCTCCGAGGTTACAACGAGTTCGCCACCTGAGTCTTTCATGGCTTCAATAGCATTCAGCATGAGGTTCATGACGACTTGCTGCAATTGCACCCGGTCGCCACTGACCTGTGGAATGTGCTCCGAAAGATTCAGCGTGATCGTTACGGAAGATGGCCTGGACTCATACTCAAGTAGAGGTTCAATTTCGCGAATGACTCGGTTGAGATCAACGGGCACTCGATCCTGAGTGCCCTTCTTAGAGAGCGCGCGCACGTGGTCGATAATGTCGGCGGCGCGTTCGACGGATTGCATCACTGCCGAGATGGCCTCCCGGAGTTCCTGAATCTCCAACTGGTCTCGCTCAAGCAGCCATAAGCTAATTTGCGCGTTGGTTGTCGCCGCGGAAATCGGCTGTTTGATCTCGTGCGCCAGGGAAGCAGCCATCTCCCCCATCGTGCTCACGCGATTGATGTGTGCGAGATCTGCTTCAAGCTGGCGCAGCCTATCGCGCGCCTCGTCGGCATGTTTATGCTCCGTGATATCGACGACCGTGCCAACCACTTCAATAAGCTGTTCATTGGGACCCAATACTGGATGGGCCAGGCCGTGAATGTGTTTGACTGTCCCGTCGGGTAGGACGATTCTGTATTCGACGTCGGAATCTACCTTCTGGACGAACATCCTATTGCTGGCCTGCCGCTTGACCTTATCACGATCTTCTGCGTGTATTCGCTGCAGCCATTGGTCCCGCTCTGGAAGGCCCTGTTGTGGATCAAATCCGAAGATTTGGAACATTTCCTCGGACCAGTACCGGGCCTCGCGGGTTGTGCCATCGAGGGCCCAACTGCCCGTGTGGGTCAGCCTCTGCGCTTCGGCGAGGTAGTTTTTGCTGTGCCGCAGGGCTTCCTCGGCGCGCTTCTGCTCGCTCAAATCAAGGGCGAAGGCAACGCCCTCGTTGCCACCTTCTTCGAACAGCGCGCCGGCGACCAGCACGGGCACGCGGGTGCCATCTTTCCGGAACAACTCTGACTCAAAGGGCTGTACGGTCCCGGTTTGCATTACTTTTGCCAACGCGCGCTCACTCCGCTTGCGCCATTCCGCAGGTATCATGTCCCTCCAGCGCACGCGACCCGAGGCGACGTCTTCACGGTCGTATTGCACCATGCGGAGAAAGGCTTCATTGGACGCGACGATAGCACCCTCGACATTCCACATGGTGATTCCCAGGATGTTGGCATCGATCAGGCGCCGGATCTTTTTTTCACGGATCTCGAGATCGCGGTACAGTCGCATATTCTCGAGTGAGATGGCCGCTTGCGACGCAAGCACCTTCAGAACGGTGATCCGGTCGGAAGTGAAAACATGGGTGCTCAGATTGTTTTCGAGGTAAATGATCCCGTTGAGCTTGCCCTGGTTAACCAATGGTAAGCAGATAATGGAACGCGCATGGTGCTGAACAACATGGGGGTCGGCTGAAAACGGATTCTGTGCGGTAGCATCGTCGAGAATAACGTACTCGCGAGTGCGCATCACGTAGCGAACGACGGATTCCGGCAAAGCGGCTGTGCTGTCGGCGGCACTTCGCAGATGGACGGTTACATCCTTTCCACTAGTGGTCGCTTCTGCCTGTATATGCAGCTCATCCCCTTGCGGAAGAATCAGGAAACCTCGTTCAGCACCGGCCTGCTCAATCGCCGTGCGCATGAGCGTATGGATCAGTTTTTCCAGGACAATCTCACTCGAAACCGCCTGCGACACTTTGATCACGGTTGCGAGGTCGAGGTGTTTGACCGGCGTCGCGATCGTGCTCGTCGGGCCGGGCGCTGGCTCTTCCGCCCTAAGGTGCGGGTACATCTCCTCGAGTTGTCGCACCTTTCCGTCGGCTCCCCAACGCAGGTAGCCGTAACGAGCCTTCCTCAAGTACAGATGTGCGATGTCCTCGAATCCACGCGCCGCGTAGAACCGCGCGGCGAGCTCGTCGGCAAGCGCCTCATTGTGAACAAAGCCGTTTGCCTGGGCCGAGTGGATGGCCTGCTCGTACAGCTGTTCGGCATCAAGCACGCGGCCTTCGATGCGGGCGATCTCGGCGCCGACCAGTGCGTCGCGGTTTTCGAAGTTCTCCGGGCAGTTCTCCGCCCAGACCTGTAGCTGATTGTGATGCGCAGCAACAGCGTTCAGGTGCTGCAACCGCTCGCCGGCCGGTGCTGAATCGCAACAGGCGGCTTGGGCCAGCGCACCGTAAAAGTGATATTCGGCTTCCTCAAACAACGCGGATACGGTCCAGAGAAGCGGTTGTGCTTTCGATGCGGCGTCGATGGCCGTCGCATAGTCACCCGCAATACAGCGAACCTGCAATTTCCGGATCCAGTAACGACACGCAATGGTCGCCAAGCGCTGGCCGCTCGACAAATCGAATTCGATGGAACTCTCATTGAACTGCGCGTCGTCGAAACACCCGAATTTCGGGGTGAAGCCGCGGAGCGTCCGAACAAGCGCAAGTTGCGTTGTGATGATGTCAATCACTAGGCCGAACCGCATTTTCTCGGCAAACGCGAGGCCATGGTTGGCTTCAGCTTGCACTTGAGGAAGCGTTTCGCCCGCGAAGAGGAGGTCCGAGTTGAGATTGTGGCACACGTAGGCAGCATAGGTAAGGTCTCCGATTCGGTTGGCCAGTTCGAAAGTACGGCGCAGGAGATCAACGCAAGCCCGCACGTGTTTCGTCCAGCGTGCGACGAAAATCGCGAAGCAATGATGGGTGCTCGCCTGATAGCGTTTTAGTCCGCGTCGTTCGACGAGCTCAAAGCCGACATGGCCGAATCGATATCCAGCCTTGTAGTCGCCGAAATGCGGTCCGGCAATCCTGGCGAGCCATTCGTAGGCGACACAGGAAGCATCGCAGTTGCCGTGCTCGATGCTAAGACTGACCGCCTTGCAGATCGCCAAGGAAGCTAGGTTCTCGTCGGTCTGCTTAGCTGGCGGCAAAACCTTAATCAGAACATCGACTGTGGCGAGGGAGGCGGAGTCATCCATCAGAGGCAAATCGATGAGATCCTCAATGGTGCAGTTCCCGAGCAGTGACCAGATGCGCTCGTATTCGCGCCGCATCTCTTCCTCTGTCGGGCGGGGGGACCACTCGATACCGACATGCCTGAGGTAATCGAGACAAAAAGCAACCGCACGGGCACTAAGATTGAGGGTCGTGGAGACATCCATGCGCAAGCACGCGACGATTGCTAATTCGACTATTGTCGTGGCGCGATTGGACAGTGCAGCCAATCGCTCCTCTGCGACCGACAACTGGCCGATCAAGAATTCGCATTCGGCGCGGTTCAACTCCAGCGCAAAGATCAGCTCGCGCCTGCGCTCCCAACAATCGTCCTTCAATAGCGCCCCACCGGCGATGAGATAGGTGAGCGCTGAGGCATAGGCAGTAGCTCCCTTGGCGCGTTTGCCGGCGAGCAGGTTGAGCTCGGCGAGTTGGTCCCGTTCCTCTTGCGAGATAATCAGTCCAGCGCTGCGGTTGAGCTGATTGAGGATCTCGAA
>JBAVYX010000025.1:0-13641 GCA_049588475.1 Silvibacterium sp.
TCACTGTCGAGAGATAGAGTGGCGCGCCATCCACTTTGCCATCCGTCCCGTAAAAGCCAACCTTGCCGAAACTCGTCGCGTTCACATTGGACGGCGTTAGCATCGTCTCATTGGCATTCAGCCCGTCACGAGCATTGTCGTAGTGATAGGTCCTAACATCCACTCCCGTAACGGCCACCATATTCACTGTCAGTTGCAGCGTAGCCGTGTGACTCAGGCTGCCCGAGGTTGCGGTAAAGGTCACCGTCGCGTTTCCCGCTGCGGCCGTCGCTACTGCGATCAAAGTGACACTCTGAGCCGCGTTCGGCATGAGCGTCAAAGTCGACGGACTGGCATTCACGCCTGCGGGCAGCCCGCTCAGAGAGACGCTGACCTGGTCTGTGAATCCATTCAATGGAGTTGCTGTTACAGACACCGTCTGGCCCGCAGCGGCAACCGTCAAGGCCACGCTTGTCGGTGCGACGGTCAGCGAGAAGTCCGGGGCAGGAGCTGCCGCAGACACGGTCAGCGCAATTGTAGCTGTGTGGCTCAAACCGTCTGAAGTACCGCTAAGCGTGATTGTAGACATGCCGGCCGCTGCATTCGCCGCCGCAGTGAGCGTTATACGCTGCGCCGTTCCGGGGATCAGGGTAAGCGTTGACGGGCTGGCCGTGGCGCCGAAAGGCAATCCGCTCAGGGACACGTTCACACTTCCCGCAAATCCATTCAGCGCATTCGCTGTTACGGATACCGTCTGCCCGGCAGTGCCGGCAGTGAGGGCAAGGCTCCTGGGCGCGACCGTCAGCGTGAAGTCTGGGGCGGGAGCTGCGGCAGACACGGTCAGCACAACTGTAGCTGTGTGACCCAGGCTCCCTGAAGTGCCGGTGACGGTGATCGTAGCCATGCCGGGCGCTGCATTCGCCGCTGCAGTGAGCGTTATACGCTGCGCCGTGCCCGGGGTCAGGGTAAGCGCTGACGGGCTGGCCGTGACGCCGGAAGGCAATCCGCTCAGGGACACGTTCACACTTCCCGCAAATCCATTCAGCGCATTCGCTGTTACGGATACCGTCTGCCCGGCATTGCCGGCCGTCAGACTAAGGGTGGTGGGCGCGACCATCAGCATGAAGTCTGGGGCAGGAGCTGCGGCAGACACGGTCAGCACAACTATAGCTGTGTGACTCAGGCTCCCTGAAGTGCCGGTGACGGTGATCGTAGCCATGCCGGGCGCTGCATTCGCCGCCGCAGTGAGCGTTATACTCTGCGCCGTGCCCGGGGTCAGGGTTAGCGTTGACGGGCTTGCTGTCACGCCGGTAGGCAGTCCGCTCAGGGACACGTTCACACTTCCCGCAAATCCATTCAGCGCATTCGCTGTTACGGATACCGTCTGCCCGGCAACTCCGGCCGTCAGACTAAGGGTGGTGGGCGAGGCGGTGAGGCTGAAATCCGGCTTAGCCGATGGAGCAGTCGATAGACTGTTTGAGGCCTGTGTCCCGCAACTCGTCAGCAGCCACGTGCCGATTGCACTCAGGACTATGACCAACAATGCTGGAACTTTACGCATGAAAGTACCTAGCTGCCGACCCTTATCAATTCATGACAATACAAATACTTGTCGTCCCGAACTCCATCATAATAAGGATTCGATAGCCGGGCCATCGAGCGTTGTGATGAGACAAACAGCGTAAATGACTTCGTTCAGATGTGCTTGAACGCCTGTTCCAGATCGTTCAGCAGGTCTTCGACATCTTCGATACCTGCCGAGATGCGCACCAGGCCATCGGTGATGCCCAGCTTCCGACGGGCTTCCTCACCAATCGCGGCGTGTGTCATTGTCGCCGGATGGGAGATCAGCGTCTCGACTCCGCCCAAAGATTCGCCCAACGTGCAAATCTTCACCTGCCTGAGCATCGCGTTGGCATTCTCGAGCGATCCGGTCTCGAATGAGATCAGCGCCCCAAAGCCGGACATCTGGCGCTTCGCCAGCTCATGTTGTGGATGCGATCCGAGGCCAGGATAGTACACCTTCTCCACTTTTTTATGCTGCGCCAGGTACTCCGCAATCCTGCGCCCGCTTGCATCATGCTGGCGCATGCGCACGGCTAGGGTCTTCACGCCGCGCAATACCATCCAGCACTCGAACGGCGAAAGAATGCCGCCCGTGCACTTCTGGACGAAGGTGAAGTTCTCCTTGTGCTCGGGCTTGGTGCCCACCAGCACGCCACCAAGTCCATCGCTGTGGCCATTCAGAAACTTCGTCGTCGAGTGCATTACGATATCGGCGCCAAGTTCGATCGGCCGCTGGAAATACGGCGACATAAACGTGTTATCTACGGCCAACTCAACGCCACGCTCATGGCATACATCCGCAACGGCGCGAATATCCGTCAGCGTCATGATGGGATTGGTGGGCGTCTCGATGTGAACCAGCTTTGTCGACGGCCGAATCGCGCGCCGGACATTCTCCGGGCACGAGGTATCGACATAACTGAACTCGATGCCATAGCGCGTCACAATCTCGTTGAATAGCCGCGGCGTGCCACCGTACACGTTCTCGCCACAGATCACATGATCGCCGCTCCGGAGCATGGTAATCATGGCCATGATCGCCGCCATGCCACTGGCGAAGACGTGCGCGCTGGTGCCACCCTCAAGCGATGCCAGGTTCGCCTCAAGGGCGTCACGCGTCGGGTTCGACACGCGCGAATACTCGTAGCCTTTGTGCTTGCCGATCTCCTCCTGCGCATAGGTGGAAGAGAGATAAATCGGGACGTTCACTGCACCCGTCAATGGATCGGAAGGCTGTCCGTCATGGATCGCGCGCGTGGCAAAGCCTTGCAAATGTTTGGTTGGATTCGTCAACTGAACCTCATCATTAATTCGTGTTGGTGCGAAGGCGCGATTGCCTGGACGGCTAGTCCTCGAAAATGTTTTTTGACAAATATCGCTCGGCTGAATCCGGAATGATGGTCGCCACACGCTTGCCCATCCCCAGGCGCTCGGCGACCGCAACCGCGGCATGCACAATCGCGCCCGAGCTCGATCCGCCCAACAGGCCCTCTTCCGCAGCCAGTCGCCGCACCATGACAAAGGCGTCCTCATCCGTGACCATCGTAATTTCGTCTGTCACCGCACGATCGAAGGTCCTGGGCACGAAAGAAGCACCGATTCCTTCCACCTTATGTGGACCGGGCTTGCCGCCCTGGAGCACCGACCCCTGAGTTTCGACGGCCACGGTCAGAATGTTTGCGTTCCGTTCCTTCAAAAACCGCGCCACGCCGGAGAATGTCCCCCCCGTTCCCACTCCGGCAACGAAGGCGTCGACGCGACCTTCCATCTGTTCCCAAATTTCGACCGCCGTTGTGTCGTAATGGAACTGCGGATTCGCCTGATTCTCGAACTGAAGCGCAGCAAATACGTTCGAATCGTCCTCGGCCATCGCCTGTGCCTGACGGATCGCCCCGCTCATGCCTTCCGACTCGGGAGTGCGCACCACCGTTGCGCCAAAGCCGCGCATCAGGATGCACTTCTCCTCCGCAAAGCCCTCGGGAACGTACAGCACCACGCGATAGCCGCGATTCACGCCGACCAACGCCAGCCCCACGCCGGTGTTGCCCGCGGTGGCTTCCACGATGGTCGATCCCGGCTTGAGAATGCCGCGCCGTTCAGCGTCGAGGATCATCCCCAGGGCGGCGCGATCTTTCACGCTGCCGCCCGGGTTCAGAAATTCGAGCTTGGCATACACCGCCGCCCACTCCGGCCGAGCCACTCGCCGCAGACGTAGCATGGGCGTCTGGCCCATCAACTCGGTGATATCTTCCGCGACCCGCAGAGCCCCGCCTGTTTGCTGTACAACGCCTGATCCACTCATAACAAAACTCCTTAGTGTAGCAGGCCGATGTGCCTCACCGATCCATTGCGGGATTACCTCCAACCCCACTTGCCGCCTTTTTCCTTGGGAATTGCTGCGTTGCTCCTGTAGTCTTTTGGCTATCATGCGTCGGCAACGAAACGACCCGCCCTTTGGACCGTCGCCTGGATAACTACCTTGTCTATTGCCCCTTCCAATTCGGCGCAGGGCAAGAGCCGGGCCGTTTCCATGCTCGTTCTCGCCACAATTGGGGTGTCGATTTGCGTTTGGGCAGCCGGCTGGCTCCTCTATGGCGCAGCTCGGCGTCTGAACGACTCGCGCGACTGGCTAGAGCATTCGCAGTCTATCATCTCCGATCTCCAGGTGCAGATGCAGCGGCTGGACCGCATCGAACCGAATATCCAGCTTTATCTGCTCACTCACGACGAAAACAATCTTCGTAACGCGCAATCAAACAGCGTCGCTCTTTATTCGAATGCACTGCACCTGCAGCAACTGGTCAGCGATGACCCCGCCCAGTCAGTCCATGCGCAGGAGTTGATAAAACAGGGCGCCGCCTTGGTGAAAACGCTCGACACCCTCACCCCGCAATCGCAATTTCCTTCACAGCAATTGCTTACCCTGAGAGAGATTCTGAGCGTGATGCAGGCGGCGGAGCGGGAAGTGCTCACCGGGCGTAGGGAAGCCGCAAAACTCAATGCCTCGCGCAGTCTGCTTACCAGTGTCAGCTTCACCGGCCTTTCGCTGGTTGTGGTCATCGTTCTCTTCGGCTTTCTCTTGCGCGACGCTCTGCACCGCCGTCGATATGAGGAACGCTTATCGGAAACCAACGAAAAGCTCGCCGGCACCATCCGTGCCCTTGAGCGCCAGGCCCGCGAATCGGACCTGCTCACCGCGGCCCGCGATGAACTGCAGCTGTGCGTGAGTTCTATTCAGGCACAGCACTCTTCCGTGCGCTATTTTGCGCAGCTCCTTCCCGGAACCACCGGCGGAGTCTGCCTCATCAACAATTCCCGGCAACTAGTTGAAGTAGTCGCAACATGGAATGGCGCAACCACCCTGTTCGATGGCTTTGCTCTTGACGGCTGCTGCGGGCTCCGCTCGGGGCGCATGCGTTGGCGGAAAGCCGGCCATTCGGAAGTCCATTGCGCACACTTTGCCGGCACTCCCCCTGAGAACTACCTCTGCCTGCCGCTCGCCGCTCACGGCGAAACGCTGGGCATCGTCTACGTGGAATGCGCCTCGACCGGTATCGCCGCGATGGTCGACGCAAACCTGGGTGCTCTACAACAACTGGTTGAGCTGGCATCGATCGGCATCGCCGGCCTCAACTTGCGCAGCAAACTTGAACACCAGTCCATCCGTGACAGTCTTACCAACTTGTTTAACCGGCATTTCATGGAGATTGCGCTCGATCGCGAGTTGCGACGTGCCATTCGCCAGAAGAGACCTCTCGCCGTGCTCATGCTCGACATCGACCATTTCAAGCAGTTCAATGACAACTATGGCCACGAGACTGGGGACATAGTTTTGCGGGAAGTGGCCGAAACGATGCGCCAGATTGTCCGCAATGAGGACATCGTCTGCCGCTACGGCGGCGAGGAGTTCGTCGTGATACTACCCGAGCTGTCTAGAGAAGACGCCCGCGCGCGCGCAGAATCGCTGCGCCTCATGGTGGGTGAGCTTCGCCTACACTATCGAGGCGAGGCTCTGCGCGACGTAACCATTTCCATCGGCGTGGCCATGTATCCGTACAACGCCGACTCGCCTGAAGAGCTCCTGCGCCTAGCCGACCGCGCACTCTACGAGGCAAAGCATCAGGGGCGCAATCGGGTGATCCTCGCCGAACAGCCCTTCGTCGCAGTCCCGCCGGCCAAGGTTACGGCCACCATCACCCAACCTGTCGGTTCCTAGACTGTCCTTGCGAGGTCCCTCCATCCTACTCCGTCTTCGCTGTCTTCGCTTCCGACGCCACGGGCTTCGGATAGTACCCGCTACGCGTGCGCACTCCCAGCTTCCCATGGCCCTGGCTATGCGCTTCTACTCTCAGGGTGCGGTACCCGCCCTGCGAGGGCGGCTTGGTCGAGTGATAACCAATCGTGTATTGGTTGCGGATGTCACGCGCCACTTCCGCCGCAATGGAATCCACATCAGCCAATGACTTGGGAAAGAACGCAATGCCTCCCGTCTCGTCCGACAACAGCTTGAGCGCCCGCTTCGCCCTCCGCGATTCGCGCCCTCCGCCTTCGTCGCCAAATAAGAGGCCGATCGAATACACCACGGGCCCCTGCAAATCCTGCACCCGTCGAATCGTCTGTTCCAGCGTGAAGGTCGATGCGTTATCCTCGCCATCGGTAATAATCAACAGGGCCTGTTTTGGACGCTTTGCGTTCTTCGCCAGCTGATCGGCCGAAGCCACCGCCGCGTCGTAAAGTGCCGTGCCGCCCTTCGAGTCGAGGTGCGCCAGTCCTTCGCGCAGCTTGCCGATATCAGAAGTAAAGTCCTGATCGATAAAGGCCTCATCCGAGAAGTTGACCACGAAAGCTTCATCGTCTCGATTCGACGCCTTCACCAGATCCAGCGCCGCTGTGTTCACCGCTGCGCGCTTGTCCCGCATGGAACCCGAATTGTCCACCAAGATTCCCATAGAAACGGGAATGTCCTGGTGCTGGAAGGACGTGATTGTCTGGGGTACGCCATCCTCGAAGATTTTGAAGTCGTCTTTCTTCAAGTCCGTCACCAGCCGGCCATTTTCATCCAGCACGGTCACATTCAGGACGACCTCGTCCACGTTGCGCCTGAGTGTGAAACCGCCGTGTGGCCCCCGCTCCAGCTCCTGCCCGCGATTCGCCGAACCAGGGTGTTCCGGGCTCACCGGCTCATTGTCCGCCGCGTCGGGAGAGACTACCGGATCGCGGTCCACATTCAGCGGAGGCTGCGTTTCGGGTTTTTGAGCCGGCGCTGTCTGCGTTTGCCCGGCAGGAGAGGAGGCTGGGGATTCACCGGCTAGAACCCGCGCAGCGGCTGACTTCGGCGCCGAGGCCGGAGGCGCACTCTGCGCGGCGAGCATGAGCGGGGCCGTGAACAGGAGAGCCAGCGTAAGAACAAATGCCAAGATAGGACGATTACTGCAAAGGCGCATAGTATCCGGTACGAGCGTGGACCGTGAGCTGAGGCAGCCCCGCCGGAGGCACCAGCCTCACCTTCAATCTACGCCACTTCCCGTCGCGTTTATCATTATCCGGCTTGTATCCAAGCACATATTCGTTGCGCAATTCTGCGCTGATCTTGGTCGCAATGTCTCCCATTTCTGACACATCGTCCACGCGGAACAGCCGTCCACCCGTCTCGTCGCTGATGTCGTTCAGCAACAATGGCCCCATTCTTTCTTCCGTTGTCGCAGCGTAAGGATCGAAGATTCCGATCGAATAAATCTGTACACCAGATTCCCGCACCACTGACCGTACCTCGCTCTCGGTATAACGGCTGCGATTATCACCACCATCTGAAACCACCAGCAGTGCCTTGCGCTCATATTTCGCCTGCTTCATCTTATTCAAGCCGAAATAGATTGCATCCAGCAGCGCGGTGCGGTGCTCGGCCTTCACGATGGCCAGGCGTGCTTCGATCTGATCGACCGACGAGGTAAAGTCCTCAATCAGTTCCGGCCGGTCGTTGAACCCCACCACAAAAAACTCGTCCTGCGGATTCGAAGTCTTCATGAACTGGAGAATGGAATCGCGCGCGCGAATCACCTTGTTGCTCATACTTCCGCTCAGGTCGAAAATCACCCCGATTGAGACCGGCGCGTCCTCAGTTGAAAACGACCGGATTGTCTCCAAATGACTATTTTCGTAAATGAAGAAGTTCTCTTTCTCGAGCCCAGTGACCAGCCGGTCCATAGGATCGGTCACGGTCAGCGGCACCAGCACCAAGTTCACATTTACGCGAATCCGCTCGCCTGATCGCGCCTTCAGGGCCTCTTTTCCCTCGACAGGTTTCGGTTCGGTGCTCGGCGCCGGAGGAGGAGGCTGCACGTGGACCGTGCTCAGCGGATCTTCCTGCCCATATGCAATATGCCATGGCAATGCCGACATCAGCATCAACACGCATGCGGCTATCACCGACATGGGAACGAGCATTTTACGACGCGTCAAAGTCAGGGAGGTAATTCTTGGATCGACCGGGATCGGGCTGTCAATAGCCATCATTAATTTTAGATTCCGCATTCTGAGCCGCCGCGGTCTCACAAATCAAGCCGCTACTCAGCCAAACAATGCTGCAAGCCTATCAACGCTGATGACTTGCATCCTAGCATGCTGCGGGCACACTTGTTCCTGATCTTTTGTCCCATCACAACTTCTTCTTCCACTCGCCGATCATGGCTCCTTTGGTTCCCTGACCTTCGCAGCTGCAGACCAAGCTCGCCGCTGATTTACAATCGGGCAGGAACTCATCGACAGAATCGCCGGGCTCAGTGGAGTCTGGCTTACAGGACCCCATCAGATCGCATGGCCCACGTCTATCCATTTCGCGCCCTCCGTTACAACCCGTCGCTTGTCCGTCTGGAAGATGTCGTTACCCAACCCTACGACAAGATCACTCCGGCCATGCAACAGGCTTATTATCAGCGCAGCCCCTACAACCTGGTCCGCATCATCCTCGGGCTGCCCGAGCTCTTCGATTCAGACTCCGACGGCAACATCTACACCCGCGCTGCGCGCGATTTCGCCGACTGGCGCGAGAGCGGCATCCTTATTCAGGAAAACGAACCCTCGATCTTCGCCTATTCTCAGCGTTTTACTCCTCCCGGCACACCCGATACGCTTTTGGAACGCCGTGGCTTCATCGCGCTGGGTGAGCTTTATGACTACGCCCAGAAGGTCGTCTTCCGTCACGAACAAACCCTTTCCAAACCCAAGAGCGACCGGCTCAACTTGCTTCGGGCCACCCGTGCCCACTTCGGCCAGATCTTCATGCTTTACTCTGACCCCGGTTTCAGCGCCGAACGCCTGCTGTTCGACTCGAACGCTGCACCCGACATCGAAGTGACCGACGAGTACGACGTCCTGCACCGCATCTGGCGTATCGACGACCCGAATACGATCAACCTCCTAACCACCGCTCTCGAGGATAAGAAGCTTATCATCGCCGACGGCCACCACAGGTATGAGACGGCCCTTAACTATTCTGGTGAGCACGCGCCCACTGAGGCCGCCGGGCCCACCGAGCGCAACTCATACTCTCTGCCTCAGCCGCTTTATCCCGAGGCCGCCGTCATGATGACCTTCGTCAACATGGATTCGGAAGGTCTGGTCATCCTCCCCACTTATCGCGTGGTGCACGGCCTGAAGAATTTCCTGCCATCGGATTTCCTCAACCGCGCCCAATCTTATTTCGAGATCGAAGTGCTCTCAAGCGATGATCCCGCTGCACTCACCAGCCGCCTTGTATCTCTTCAGGACGAAACTGCCTTCATCGCCGTCACCTCCGCCGGGAAGCATCTGCTCGTAGCCAAACCTGAGGCTATCTGCCCCATTCTGAGCCATATCTCCGAACGTCAACGTCAACTCGATGTAGTGCAACTCCATGCGCTTGTCCTTGAAAAGCTCCTCGGCATCACTCCCGAGGCCATCCGCGAGCAAACCAACCTGCGCTATCTGCGCGATGTCGCCGAGGCCATCGATCAGGTTGTCAAGGGCGAGGCCGATGCCGCCTTTCTTATGAATCCGCTCACCCTCGATCAGCTCCGCGAAGTCGCCTTTGCCGGCGAGGTCCTGCCGCAGAAATCCACCGACTTCTTCCCCAAACTCCTCAGTGGTCTTGCCATCTATGCGTTGGACTGATGCGGCATTCCGAAGCTGCCTGACCCTCGTCTTGCTCACGGTCCTGCTCATGCTTCCTCCGCTCGCTGTGGGCCAGGCACAGCAACCTGCGCCGCCCGCACCAGCTGTTCTGCCACAGGCTACGTCCGCACCACCCGTTCCGGCACCCACGTTGCCTAATGTCGCGCCGCGCTTTCTCGTGGTCCTCGACGCCGCGCACGGCGGAGACGACACCGGCGCCCGCATCACAGACCGCCTGCTTGAGAAGGACATCGCCCTCAGCCTCTCTGCCCGCTTGCGCTCCATTTTGTCCGCGCACGGCATCGGAGTCTTCACCACCCGCGATTCCGATGTGAATCCCTCCGCCACCAGCCGTGCCGAAGCCGCCAACCGCAACTCCGCCGCAGCCTGCATCCTTATCCACGCCACCGCTACCGGCAGCGGAGTGCATCTGTATACCTCGTCGCTTGCGCCCACCCCGGTCACCCGCTTCATGCCCTGGCCAACAACACAATCGGGCTACGTCACGCAGAGTCTCAAGCTTTCGTCTGAAATCGACTCGGCGCTCGCGCACGCCGAAATCCCCGTCACGCTGGGCCGCACCTCGCTTCAACCCATGGACAGCTTTGCCTGCCCCGCTGTGGCCATTGAAATCGCCCCGCTTGCGGCAGGCGCAAGCACCAAAGCCAAACCGCTCACCGATACCGCGTACCAGCGGTCGATACTCGACGCCCTGACCGCCGCCATCGACGAGTGGCGCAACGACTGGAGACAGCAGCCGTGATTTCCCGCGCGCAACGCATTCTTTTCATCGGCATGCTGATCGCCGCCGTTACCATGGCCGCCATCCTCATCCGTCTGCGCGAACGCGCCCAGGATCGCTTGCACGCCGTCCAGGGCTCGGCCCCGCTTGTCGAGACAGTCGAGGCTCCCCCAGCGCCCGTATCGCTTCTTATTCCCAACGATGCCGACGGTTCGCTTGTCGAGAAACACGTCAACCTTCCTCTGCCTCACGACGACAGCGCCCGGGCCCGTGTTCTCCTTGAAACTCTGCTCGAGACCTTCCACGATCCCCAGTCCACTCACCCCATCGCCGGAGCCGGCAGTACAGGCAGCGCCGTACCCAGCATTGATGAAGTCTTCCTGATGCCCGTCCCGCACACCAGGGACACACCCGCCATCTCCGATAAGATGGCAGTCGTCAATTTCAGTGCTGCCTTTGCCCAGTCGCACCCCTCTGGCATTGAGCCCGAAACTCTCACCCTGCTCGCCATCATCGGAACGCTTCACGCCAACCTTCCCGCGATAACCCAGGTCCGCTTTTTGGTCGATGGCCATCAACGTGACACCCTCGCCGGACATGCCGACCTCACCCGCGTCTATCTTGCATCGGCAAACACTGCCGCAGGTGGCCAATAGCATGAAGAGCGGGAAGATGAACATCGGCGTCTTCGATTCCGGCTTTGGGGGGCTTACCGTCCTGCGCGCCCTCCTCGAACGCCTGCCCGGGGCGAACTATATGTATTTGGGAGACACCGCTCGCCTCCCTTACGGGGCGAAATCGCAAGCCACCGTCGCGCGCTACGCCGTCTCGAGCGCCCACTTCCTTGTGGAGCAGCAGGCCGACTACCTGGTCATCGCCTGCAACACTGCCTCCGCTCTTGCCCTCGACGCGATTCGTGACGCCGTCCCGGTGCCCGTTATCGGAGTTATCGAAACCGGGGCCAACGCCGCCCAGGCTGCCACCGAAACGGGCGACGTCCTCGTTATGGCTACCGCGGCCACCGTTGAAAGCCACGCCTACTCCGCTGCCTGCCACGAGCGCGGCCTGCGCGTGATCGAAAAGGCCTGTCCGCTCCTGGTTCCGCTGGCCGAAGAAGGCTGGGTCGACCACCTTGTCACGGAAGAAGTCCTGCGCATCTACCTATCGGAACTGCTGGAGGAATCCGCCCAGGCTGCCATGCGTCCAGACACGCTCGTACTCGGCTGCACCCACTACCCGCTTTTGCGCGCAAACATAGAGCGTGCTCTGCCCGCATCTATCCGCGTGATTGACTCAGCCGAAGCTACCGCCGCCCAGG
Organism: Silvibacterium sp.; assembly: GCA_049588475.1. Classification (GTDB taxonomy): domain Bacteria; phylum Acidobacteriota; class Terriglobia; order Terriglobales; family Acidobacteriaceae; genus Silvibacterium. Next base: position 11,754 of record JBAVYX010000025.1, read on the forward strand.
TCGCGGTCGCCCTTTGCCTACCCAACAGCTCAGACAACCCGGACGGATATCCGCACACCCGCCGCTTTTATGCCACCGATTCCGTGACAAAATTCCGGAAATTGGGCACGCGCTTCCTCGGCCAAGCTATCGAGCAGGTCGAGCTGATCGATTTGGGGGGCTGAAAATCGGCGGTGGCGTGGGTCTTAGTCAGTCAGAACCTTTTCCAATCACGCGGCTGAAGAATCGTCTGGCTCGCAACTTCGATCGTATTCCGCCCCGCGTTCTTTGCCCGGTAGAGAGCACTATCGGCCGCATCGATCAAATCATCGAGGTTTGATTCCGTTTCCGGAGCCTGGGTGGCGCATCCGATGCTCACCGTTACCACGCCGTGCGGGTGGCCTTCATGCGAGATGCCTAACCCGTGCACGGCGCTCCGTATCCACTCCGCGATCTGTCTGGCCCCGGACGCAGGCGTATTTGGTAGAACCACCGCGAACTCTTCGCCTCCATAACGAGCCACGAGATCTGCGGGACGGCAAACAATTTCCAAAATCACTTTGGCAATCTGGCGGAGGCAATCGTCGCCCCGCAGATGACCGTTGACGTCGTTGTACGATTTGAAATGGTCGACATCGATCAGTAGCAGGGAGATGTCAAAACGGTTCCGCATAGCGAGCCGCCACTCCTGCTCCAGAACCTGATCCAAGCGGCGGCGGTTGGCAACTTCAGTAAGCCCGTCTATGCTGGCAAGGCTCTCGACCAGCCGGAATGCCTTTTTCAGGTCTTCCTCCGCTTCCTTGCGCCGTGAGATGTCCCGAACGACGTTAACAAAGCCAAACGGCTTCCCCGTTACCGGATCGTGATAGAGGCGCAGATTCGACTCCATCCACAGATAACTACCGTCTTTCTTCCTACATCGGTAGGGGAGGCTCGTTCCCGTCCTTCCTGATCGGCAATCCTCTAATAGGGCGGTCCACTGACCCAGATCCTCCGGGTGAACGATCTCACGGTAGGTACCGCCCAGTAACTCCTCCGGCTTCCAGCCGAGAAGTTCAGCGGCTGCGGGAGACACATATCGCCGCTCGCCATCAAGGTCGGTCAGCACAATAATGTCACGCGAGGTCTCGGCCAGCAGCCGAAAATACGCCTCGCTGGATTGCAAATTCTGCTGCAGCCGCCTGCTCTCCGCCATGGCGAGCTCGAGCAGGTAGAGCATCAGCATCGAAACCGCGATGAAGAGCTGAAAGATCAGGATGTGCGCTTCCTGCGAGTCTGGATGCATCAGCACCAGCGGACCGCGACCGCCCGTGGTGAGAAACCCGCCGATCACCGAAACCACCAGCAGCCCCAACGCCGAAGCCGCAAGCCCCGTGCGAAGGCCCAACATTGTCAGGCAGGGAAGAATCAGGAATAAAAACGGAAAATCTGATTGCCAGAAAACATAGACAGTGACTGCACAAAGCAGCGCGAAAGGCCCCAAAAACCTCGGCAGCGAATCCCCTGAGAAGCGTTCTCCCTTGCTGAAGGAAAGGCAAAGGGGCGTTACTGTCGCGATGCCAAGCGCATCGGCGGTGAACCACGGAATGAAAATATGCCCCACGGCCAGAGAATGAAATCTCTGAAGCGCAAACGACGCAAGAAAAGCCGCGGTCACCGGCGCCACAATCACTCCGTACGTCAGGAAGCTCTGTAATTGCCGCCGTTGAGTCAAATCCGGATCAGGCGCAATCGTCCTGTATAAAAGGAGGGCTGCCACCAGGACCTCGATCATGTTGCAGCCAGCCAGATAGATGGAGATCAGGCCAGGATTCGACAGGCTCAGGTTAATCCCCAGATCCACCGCAAACGCCACCGCAAAATAGGCCCGCCATTGCCGTCGAGGTGTAACCAGCAGCACCCCGAGCAA
>JBAVYX010000026.1:0-15221 GCA_049588475.1 Silvibacterium sp.
GATCACCGCGTCCGCGGCAAACGCCTGCGGCTTCCTTCTCACCCCCAAATCGAAAGCGCCTCGCAGAAGCACCGTCGCTTCCTTAGGCATCGTGCGCGAGACGCTTCCGATCTTGGCTAGCGGTCACAAGGGTAGGATTCGAGACGGCTGTGTCTTACTAACTGGATGGGCGTTGTGACGACTTCTACCCGGGAGACTCCGTATAAAGTCGCTCTGCCTCTCGCTGTAGCCGGGCCAGCGAGTCTGCCGGACCGCTGTCGAGCCTGCGGCGCATGAGAAAGTACAGCACCGCACCGCGCCATCCTGTTGGAAAGCCGAACCCGCAGTGATAGTTGACACGGCATTGTTGCTGTCCCAGCGGAATACAGCTCATGTCTTCCCGCACAGTGACGCCAAATGGAAATCGCGCATCGAATCCGAGCTTATAGTTCAATGCGTCGATCTCCGTGAACCGAAACCGCAGCTTGAGGTGCAAGAACTCTGGGCCGGACTGTGCGAAAACTGTTTGTCCGACGACGGCAGGCCCGGCAGGATCGGCGGCGGTAATACGCACGTTATAGAAATCGCCCCACCCCTCCGGATGCGTAAGAAGCGTCCAGACAACCTCCACTGGCGCGTTGACTACACCGGTCGGACAACTGGCGTATTTCATGGTTGTACCTACTAGAAGATATTACGTGGGTAAACGAGTGCTCCGCCGGGCGTGTTTCAGAAAGGATAGGTTTTGGGACGAAATTCAACGCCCTGAAATCAATGTTTCCTTGGTCCAAAATTTTCGTCCCAAAACTTGTCCCAAAAGTGTACGGACAGGTTTCTTGCAGCCGTCGCCGACAATCCCGAAACCCTGTCCCAAAGCTGAGGTCAATGGAGCCGGGAAGAGTGCACCCCCAAGCAAAATTCCTTGCTGCGAGGGGTGCAGGTTCAGTTCGGGCGTAGGCGTTTTAGATTGAGAACTAAAGAGCAGATAAAAGTCGTGAATACAAGGACGTTTGCACCAAGCCGCTGCGCGGCGGACGCTATCGCTTCCGGATGGATTGACGGCTGGTTTAGGGTGTGGGTTACAAGGAGGATCCTGTGACCCGACTACGCCAGAGAAGACGCTGAAGCACCCATACCTTCACGATGAGATCCCGTTTCCGAACTGCCAGAGGCCGTTGCCAGCGGTGCCGAGCCAAGAGGAGGTCCCGCGGCTGATCGATTCACCTCAGAGCCTCATGCATCGCGCCATACTGATGACTTTGTATGGTACGGGCGTGCGCCGCGCCGAACTCTGCCAGTTGAAGGTTGCCGATGTCGACAGCAAGCGTATGGTCATTCGCGTTCGCAACGACAAGGGTGGCCGTGACCGCGGACGTTCTTCTGAGTGCCAAGCTGCTGGAAACTTTGCGCGAGTATTGGCGATGGATGAAGCCGAAGACCTATCTGTCCCTGGCACGGTGAAGAACTGGCGTGCCGATGTGCCCATTACATCGAAGGTCGTCTGGATAGCCGTGAACGAAGCGAGGAAGAGAGCCGGGATGGAGAGATGGAGAAGCGCATATCCCACATACTCTGCGGCACAGCTTTGCCACGCACATGGTCCAAGCCGGCGCCGACCTGCGTACGATCCAGATGTTGCTGGGACATGCCAAGTTGGCAGACACCGCCGTCTATCTGCATCTGTCTCGCCGCCATCTGCAAGCAGTGGCCAGTCCCATCGAGAAAATGCTTTCGGAGTGGAGGTCGCCGGCTGTAACGTTCTTTATTTCGTCTTGGGCGGCTGCTTCGCCGTGATCAGGCCGGATATCTTGTCATACACACCGGCGGGAATGATGCCCTTGCTCTTCAATTGCGTCTTATTAGCGTAGGGGCGGCCGCCAATAATCTTCTGCGCATAGGTTTCTCCTATGCCGGGAAGCGATTTGAGCTGATCTGCGCTGGCGGAGTTGATGTCGAGCAACTTCCCGGTCACCGAGGACGTGGATGGAATACTGCCGGCACCCGGGATGGATTGGCTCCTCAGCGCTGGAAGAGTGCTGAGCATCACCAGGACAGCGAACCCCAGCATGGTTGATGTAAATCGACCGAGTCTCATGGTTTCTCCTTTCGATTGTTTTGGAACAGCCGATGGTAAACCTGGCACCCAAAGAAAGGCGACTGAATTCGCAATTGGGCGTCAGCCTTTTGCGTTACGCGGATGTCAATCGGCGATTGACGGTGCCCGCTTTTGATGAAGCGAACTCAGGGTTGAGGTCGCCCCAATGACTGGGCCCCGTGTTTCCCTCGTAACTTTAAGAGTGTCCGGCCCCATGCTCCTGGGCTATCACGGATGTAGCCAATAGCGCGCCAGATGCCAGGAGTGTCGCAAATTTCGCCTTAAATCTCGTCACTGTCGGTAGCCCGAGCCTCCCCAGCTATCTTGTTAGATACAAACTCGTGCGTCACCTCTAAGGTCGGGGAGTGCGCTTTTATCCTACGCGCACAGATCGGCTCGATGAGCCATTTTCCGGCCCCTCGAGGATAAGTTTATCGTGTGAAAAGCTGTGAAGTGAATATCCTAGTTGCTCTTGTGCTGATGCGGAGCTTAAACCAGGGATCTCAGTAGTTGCGACCGTCGTATGTCCGCAATTAAGCTCAGGCTCAAAGAAAGTGGGCGAACCGTACCCGACGGTTCGCTTCTGAGGAGCAATCGCTGTGGCTCTTGAACAGGGTGCGTCCGCAAGGACATCCGTGAACCGGGCTGTCGAGGTATCAATCCACGTTGGCCTCGTTATTATGCTGGTAACAGCGTGCCTGTTGATCCTGCACCCGTTCATCCCGATGGTTTCGTGGGGGATCATTATTGCGGTTGCCGCTTACCCGGGATTTCTGAAGCTACAAAGAGCGCTAGGCGGCCGGGGAGTCTTAGCGGCCATACTTTTCACGCTCGCCCTCTTGGCTGTCATAATTGTTCCGGCCATTTTGCTGGGACAGAGCCTCGTTGAGAATGCCCAGGCTGTCACCGCCAAGTTCAAGGCCGGAATCGCAATTATTCCGCCGCCGCCCGTCTATATCGAAAGTTGGCCAATCATTGGGCATCCATTAAAGAGTCTATGGGGATTGGCTTCCAGGGACCTGAGCGAAGCGATCAGAAGTTTCGCTCCACAAATCAAGGCTGCCCTCCCGGGAATGCTTTCCGCTTCTGCGGGCTTTGGCATGACGGTGTTGCAACTCCTGCTTTCCATCGTTGTGTCGGGAGTGATGCTGGCAAACGCCCAGGCCGCTTATGAAGTGACCTGCTCGCTCGCCAATCGCCTCTTTGGGGAGAAGGGCCCCGAGTTTCAGCAACTCGTCGGAAAAACTATTCGCAGCATCACCTTCGGCATTCTCGGCGTTGCACTGATTCAGTCCGTCTTCGCTGCGCTCGGCTTCTTCGTCGACGGATTGCCCGGGGCGAGCTTGTGGTCTGTGATCTTCCTCTTCGCCGCAGTGCTTCAGGCAGGTGGGCTGGTACTCGTTCCGGCGGTGATTTACGTATTCGCCACCGCGAGCACCACCAAAGCTGTGATCTTCCTGATTTGGTGCATTCTTGTCGGTTTGCTCGACAACATACTGAAGCCAGTGCTGCTGGGTCGCGGTGTGGCGGTTCCGATGGCGGTGATCTTTCTGGGTGCGTTTGGCGGATTTTTCGCCATGGGCATCATCGGACTTTTTATCGGTGCGGTAGTCTTGTCCGTAGGGTACAAGTTATTCCTCGCCTGGCTGGAAAGACAAGGCGCCGATCAAGCCTCAGCATAGATTTTCACGGGATGTTGATACTGACTACCGCCTTAGCGTAATTGAAGATTGTTGCGCAGACCTGGATATGGAACTTCATTCTGCACTAATCAGGCGATTGTTTCCCCGCGCGTGCCGATGTAATGAGTACAGAGGACTTTCTGAGAGCGCTGGAGAATCTCAGTTTGATGCCAAACCGCCAAAGCGCGATTAGAACTCGAAGTTCCGGTTGTTGGCGAATAACCGCTCACTCAATAATTACTATTTGACGCAGGATCAGCAGCGTGAGTGTTCCGCGTTCGATGGGCTTGATACCTTATCGGGCCGCTGCCAGGCTGATAAGAAGGCGCAGGAGTCCGCCGAACGCCTTTTTATTCAGATCCTTCAATCCTTCAATGTTATTGAATCCGCTTTTTTTCGCCGTCAGTGGCGGAATTGTTTCCGGATCGACGACAAATCCGGGCGTTGGCCTGTTCAAGGACGTATCGGCCAGAAGGCTCACTGAGTGAAATGGGCTGTGGGGTGATACTCATGAACTACCGTCGCGAACCTTGTTCCTGGGCGGTGCGATCATCCTTTCGATCTGCAAAGGCAGCATGCCGGAATGTATTTGGCGAGGAGCGCTCGGATTGCCTAAATCGGGAGGCTGATCGAAAAGACCGTACCGCTGCCTAACTGGCTGACCACGCCAATGGTGCCTCCATGAGCCTCCACAATGAACTTCGCGATTGGCAGGCCCATGCCCGCTCCCGGTGCCGTGTAACGTTGGCGTCCGCCACGGTAAAACTTGTCGAAGATCAACGTTTGTTCGAGAGAATCGATTCCAATGCCTTGGTCAGCGACGCTGATGACGAGCCGGTCGGACTTTACTTCAGCAAACACTTTGATAGGAGTTCCCGGAGCGGAATATTTGCCGGCATTGTCCAGCAGATGCATCAGCACTTCGCGAATGCGCTGCGTATCCATGCGTACCATTGGCAGGTCCGGGGGCACCAGAGTTTCCATCGGGTGATTCTCGATTGACGCCTTTGCGTCCTCTAGTGCCAGTTGAAGCGCCTCCTGGATTGAATGCAGATGCAGGTCGAGTTTGAACATGCCAGCATCAAGCTGGCTCATCTCCGCCGCTTCTCCCACAAGTCGATTCAGCTGATCGGTCTCCTCGTCAATCACGGTAAGCAACTCGCGCTTGCCGTGGTCGTCAAGCGGGGCGCCGGACAACAGCGTTGTGACGTTGGTTTTGATCGCGGTGAGAGGAGAGCGAAACTCATGCGTCACCGAATCCAGCAAGGCTGATTGCAGACGCTCGTTCTCCTGCATAGCCTGATTCTTGCTGAGGGCCTCGAGAGCACGGACGCGCTCGATTGCCAAACCCGCGAGGCTTCCGATCGCATCCAAAGTCTTGAGTGACAGCTCGTATCCCGCCACACTCAGTGCTCCGACAGTGCGCACACCCAGGCGCAGAGGCACATACGCGCTTCCTGCCTGCACGGTGGGTTCCCCTCGCAAGAGGGTTAAGCGCAACAGGCTTTGGTCCACCTCGGCGTCGGGTGAAGAGCGGTAAACCGAAGGATAGTCCGACGCCATAATGGAAACGCTGCGAACAGAGAAGGTCTCCTGCACGTAGAGTGGCAAGGCGTTCAGCAGTTCGAGTTCATTCTCCGAGGCCAGGAGCCTCTGACTCAAGTCGTAAAGAAGCTCCACTTCGCGCTGCCGTTGTTTTGCCGCTTCGGCATCACGCCGTGCGCGTTCCGCCAGATTGCTGGCCACGAGCGCGGTGATAAGAAAAGCAGATAGTGCGACCCAGTTTTGGGGATCCGCGATGGTAAAGGTTCCGATCGGAGGAAGGAAGTAAAAGTTGAAGGCGGCAGTCGCCCCCAGTGCCAGGACTAGCGCATAACGCAGACCCCAATAGGCCGAGACAAGCAGGACCGCTACCAAAAACGTCAACGCTACAGTCGTTGAGTTAACGTGCAGCCGAAAATCGATCGCCGTAATGACGCCAATCGCTGCGACGACAAGGCTAAAACGCACAGCCTGCATCCGAGCATGGCCTTCCACTCCTGTATTGTACGATGGAGCCTACGGTGACGCTGTGAACGACCGGGGCTTGGTGACCAAGACGTCCGCGGAGTGGTTGAGCGAGATATCCGCCGAGAAATCTAAAGGTACTTTCAAGCTATTTCTCGGCTACGCTCCAGGTGTCGGCAAGACCTACAGCATGTTAAGCGAGGCCATACGCCGTGCGAGCCGCGGGGAAGATGTTGCCATCGGCGTGGTGGAGAGCCACGGCCGCAAGGCTATCGCGGAACTGTCCAGCAAGCTCGATCGAATTCCACTTCGCAAACTCGAATTTAAGGGGACGATGTTTGAAGAGATGGACGTGGACGCCATCCTTGCCCGTAAGCCGAGTATCGTCCTGGCTGACGAACTGGCGCATACGAACATCGATGGCAGCAGGCACACCAAGCGATTTGAAGATGTGATGGACCTACTCGAGGCCAGGATCGATGTCCTCTCCACTATGAACGTCCAGCACATTGAGAGCCTTGGCCCAACCGTGTTGCAGATTACCGGCGTGAAGGTTCACGAAACGGTCCCGGACTGGGTCATGCAGCGCGTCGACGAGATCCAGCTAGCGGACCTGACGCCCCAAGCCCTGCAAGAGCGCATGTCGCGAGGCGACATTTACCCGGTGGAGCGTGCAGAACGGGCTCTTTCTCACTTCTTCAGGCCAGGCAATCTGATAGCCCTGCGTGAGTTGGCGCTTCGCCAGGTCACGCAAGTGGTCGACCGCAGCCTCGACGTCTATCTTAAAAGGAACGGCACCCAACCGGCGGAGGGCGTGCTTGAGCGAATCGGTGTATGCATCAATGCGAAGCCCGGATCTCAATATCTGGTTGCTCGCGGCTCGCGCATTGCTCGGGCCTTGGACGGCGAGTTGTACGTTCTGTACGTCGATCTGGACAAAAATTTGGGCCTGGATGAATGGAAGAATCTGACGGAGAGCCTCCGGTTTGCAGAGCACCTCGGTGCTCATGTGGTGCGAGCACCGGGGACCAAGTTGATCGAAGGTATTCGCGAATTCATTCGCGAATATCACATCACGCAAGTGATATTTGGACGGTCAGTACGCGCAGGCTGGCGGTGGCTTCTATACCTCTCCTCGATCTACGGACTCCTTCGTGATTCCCCCACAGTAGATGTTCACATCGTGACCCAAGAATCCAACGGATGAGCAGCCGGCCTCGCATTCTCGGCGTCGATGATGCAGCACTGATCACCCAACCTGATCATCACCGGCCCGCCATGCGCGATCGTGGATGGCGCATCTGAGTAAACAGCTGTTCGCGTTCTAGGCTATTGCCCCCTGGGTGAGGGCAATTCTGGAAGAGCCTGCAAGATATAGGAAGCATTTAGTCGAGTGGGGAACCGACGATTTCCCTTGTCGTTGCCGGATCACCGGCAACCCTTCGACCCGCAAACTAACAACTACCCAGCCGAAGCGTGCTGATCGAGCATGTATCGTCGGCCACCCTTCCTTAATCCAACGGTAAAGTACGTGTGGACGGTGAAACGCCAGGTTGCCGGTGATCTGCGCAGAACCGTGCGCCGACAGGCGGTTAGAGGATTCCCAAGCGATCCAAGATAAAGTCCGCGCGCTCCTCCACTGAGACACAGGGGAGATCGATCAGGGTATAGCCCAATCGCTCATAGATCGCTCGAAGGTTGTTGCCAAACTTGCGCGCCACGGGAAACGGCAGCGTGCGCTCGTCATCCGTGCGATATACCTCCTCCCAGGCCGGAGCGACGAATACGCGAGAGTTGTAACGATAGAGGCGGGCAGCATTCTCACCGGGCGGAAAGTCAAAGCCGAACAGTGCGGCGTAGCCAAGAAGATCCGGTATTCCGCGGTCGAAGAGAACCGGTCCTGGCAACGCCTCACTTTGCTGGTAGGCATTCAACATTCGTGAGAGCATCAGTTCGACGAAGAGCCGGGGGGCTTTTTCCGGAACTCCGTTTCCCTGAATGCTTCGTTGCTCGGCCAGGATCGGTCGAGCTGGTTCAACGATTCCCCGAATGCCGCGCGATTCCAGATGTTCTAGCAGAGTGGATTTCCCGCTGCCGAATGCCCCAGTGAGAAGGAAATAACGATCCTTGACCATAGCAACACGATCCTCTGGAAATGACATCTCACATTTCCGATCATGGTATCTGTCCGTTTGACCGACCCGGTTAAGCTCGCGACTGGCCACACTCCGAGGTGCCGTCTTGGCAAAGATTCCGGTCGGATGGTCACCTACCCTTCAGTAACGAGTTGAGTAATCCCTCAAGAAACTGTTACCTGATGAGTAAATTTCTCGTTTGGAGGTGATTCGCTCGCCATCCGAAAAGTGACATTCCACACGAGCAGGCTTCGACGAGCGACTCGGCGATCGAGCCCATTTCGGATATAACGGTAAGACCTCAGACTAGCGATAACTCGACACGCTTCTCGGCGCATACGCTTCCTGATTGATTCCGAAGGCCCGTTCGATCACGTTGGCAGCCACATCGAGTCCGTGAGTCTTCGCAATGACATCCTGGAAATAGCGCGCGTTTTCGAGATAGGAAGGGTTCTCTCGCACGCGTTGGATCAATTCTGAGAGACCCTCGCTAGTCAGATCCCCCACTTCTACGAAGTCACCTACTCCCTGATACGCAATTCTGGCAGCTAAGAAATGTGGTGGAGCGCTTACTGCTACTGGCGGAAGAACTCGTCGACCATGCGGCAGTCGAACAGGCGCTTACGGACGTAGAGACGATGCGAGCCGTCGATTTTCTGGGATTGCTGTAGGTCCGTTGGCAAGGCGGGTGATGAATTTCGAACGCGCGACAGTGCTCGCTGAGCTGGAACGGAACAATCGGCACACATTACGAACACAGCAAAGGAAGATCCATCTCGAAGATGGCGGCATAGTCTCATTCGAACTCTACGCCTATTACGCCTTTATGTTGCTCCCACACGTTTGTCGGAAAGATCACAAAGGATGGAGCCTTGATTCACGGCACTTGGCCGCCGGGGACGAATCAGGCTGCTCATGCTGCCTCATGGAAGAAAATCCCCGGCGACTCCTGTGTCACATCCTCTCCCGCGAGATGATAGACGTTCGCTATGTGCTTTTGCCCTGGCTGAAAAACAGATAAAACAGCGCTATGCCGAAGAAGGTCGCGCCGCTGTCTCAAATCGCAGGCTTCATCGAAACCATGGATTGCCTGCCGATCTCGAAGCTTCCAGAAGGCCCGGAATGGAGCTACGAACTAAAGCTCGATGGCTACCGGCTTGAAGCTGTAAGGGGCACCAATGAGGTCACACTCTATTCTCGCCGGCGAAATGTGCTGAATGAGAGATTTGGATACATTGCGACGGCATTGGAGCATCTTCCTCTCGGCACCGTAGTAGACGGAGAGATAGTGGCGTTAGGGCCGAATGGCCATGCTGATTTCTACCTTCTGCAGAAGTACCGCTCCGCGGAGTCGCATATCATTTACTACGTTTTTGACATTCTCGTTCTTGAGAATCGCGACCTCACTTGCCTGCCGCTCTCAGAACGCCGCCGAATACTCTCTACAGTCATAAATCCCAAGCAGCATGTCGCGCTCTCCGTCGTGTCGAATCGCTCTGCGGCTGAGATGCTGAAATTTGCAAAGAAGCACGGACTCGAAGGGCTGGTTGCGAAACGCTCTGACAGTGTCTACCAGCCTGGGAAACGCACCGGTCTCTGGAGTAAATACCGCATCAATATGGAGCAGGAGTTTGTGGTTGGCGGTTATGTTCCCAGCCATCTCGGCCTCGACTCGCTGGTTGTGGGTTTTTACCGCGGAAGGGACCTTATTTATTCGGCTCGCGTCCGAGCAGGGTTCGTTCCCAGAACCAGGCGCGAAGTATTCGAGCAAATCAAGCACCTGAAGACTGCGAAGTGTCCTTTTCTGAACCTGCCGGAGACAGAGCCGGGACGATGGGGACAAGGGCTCACAGCAGAGAAGATGAAGGAGTGCATATGGGTGAAGCCGGAATTCGTAGCGCGGATTGATTTTCTGGAATGGACGGGCGCGCATCATTTGCGGCATGCAAAATTCGTGGCGCTGCGGGATGACAAAGATCCGCGCAAGGTCGTGAGGGAGGCATAAGAATGTTGTGGCCCAATACCGCGGCTTCTCCCTGGCCAACTGCAGTAACCGTTCCCGCAATCGCTGATCGCTGCGCTTCGACTGATAGCGAAGGCCTGCCGTGAAAAGGAGGAACGGTGTGGATGTGAAGACTACACAGGAAAGTCGTTTGGCGGGGCAAGGACAACGGGGCTCGAGCCGGCGACCTCTGCCGTGGCGGAACGCCTAAAACCGCAATCGTCGTGCAAGAACCTAGATTCTGTGGGTTGAAGTGTGAGTTGAGGAATCCACAGCATATTCGCTTTTTCTTCGCTATACTCTTATCCATGGGCGGCGAACGACCCTCAACAACTCGCATGCGCCTGGCCGGCAAGATCTGCTGCAGCTGCAAATCTCCCCTCCCCTCTCCGCACAGCCCTGGCGAGAAATACTGCCCCCGATGTCAGCCGAGGAATGGCGGCGTGCATCGCGTCTATATGTATTTCATGCACAGAGACGGCTGGTACTGCCAATTCCTGGAGGCCGACCTTAAAACCCCGCTCCCGAAGAAGCTGACGTTCGAACATCCGCAAAAAATCATCGAACTTGCCGAGCGCGGTGGCTACAGCATGCACCTTGAGGAACGACAGTCGCTGGATCACGGGATCGAAAACGGTCGAGGCGGCATCTGGCTGCTGCTTACTGAGGAGCAGTATGCGAAGCTGAAAGGCAAGTAAAGCGCAACTTCAGTCGGTTTTCTTGTTGCTGGCAACGGGCGTACTGGCATGTTGGATTCCAGCCAAAAGAGCGGCGCGGGTGGATCCGATGGTGGCGCTGCGGTACGAATAGCGAGAGGCGAGTGGGCGCGGACAGATCGTGTGGTTTGTGACCGCCGGTCGCAATTGCTAAAGGCCCTCGAGTTCAATTGACCCAGTCAGTCGTCAATGTTCTCAGTTGACGCTATCAGGCCAACGCACGCATGACAGTATTCCGGGTCTGTTGTCCGCGCCCAACCTTCCCCTACCCCAAATGGGGGCTACTTCTGGATTGGCTCAGTTTGGGAGCGCCGGAAACAAGGTAGGCACCATCTGCGCTGCGAATTCCTTGAAGACGCGAACCGGACGCGGAGTGTATCGGTTGCCCAGGTGCACAACTGAAAGATGAAAGATGCGCAAATGCCACTTCGGCATCACTTCAACGAGCTGTCCACTGCGCAGTAAGTCTGGTTGCACAATCGGCGGCAGCTCCCCAATGCCGGCTCCGGTGAGCAGTGCGGCCGCAAGGCCGGAATACTCGTTGATGGACAAGTAAGGATGAAACGTCAGGGTCTCCTTGTCCTTGCGGTTCGCGTGCGTGAAATGCCAGCTGCTCTCCGGACGCCAGAATGAGAAGGCGAGCAGCCGGTGCTTGAGCAAATCATGCGGGATCCTCGGCGGCTTGCATCGCGCCAGGTAGGCTGGGCTGGCCACGAGCTGATGCCGATATGTCAGAATGCGCCGGGCCACAAGTGAGGAGTCCTCGAGCTCGCCGACGCGGAAGGCAAGATCCACTCCTTCGGCGATCTGATCGACGATTCGCTCGGTGATGAAGACCTGGACCCGGACTTCGGGATATGCCGCCTGGAATCCATTGACCAGCGGCGCAAGCAACGAGTCTGAGATGCTGGGCGGCGCTGAGAGCCTCAGCGTACCGGAAACCTTTGACAGATGGTTGGAGGCGATGTTGTCGATCGCTTCACTCAGTTCCGCGCCGCGCTGCGCGTGCTCCAGAACCTCGGACCCGACATCGGTGAGGCGGAGGCTGCGCGTCGAACGTTCCAGCAGGCGTACGCCGAGCTGATCTTCGAGTTCGGCGACCCGACGGCTGACGGTTGAGACTGGCATTTTCAGCCGCCGCGCAGCCGCTGAGAAACCGCGTGACTCAACGACCTGGGCAAAGACCACCAGCGAATTGAGATCCGTCATTCCTGGCCCCCCTTCACCCGGGGCCACACTGCAAGAAATTTAGCAGACGCCATTCAAGACGATTATCCCATTTATGAGAAAAAGATTTTCGATTTATCCCGCTTATCGCGCGGACTGGGTCAGTCCTATAGTTCCAAGTTGCAAGCACTCCCCAGGCAGGAGAACAGAAGCCATGAATGCAGATGAAGAAGCGGTCGCCGCGGTACTAGCAAGCTACGAGGAAGCCCTGAACCAATCCGACACCGATGCCGTGATGCAGCTCTACGCAGCGGACGGCGTTTTCATGCCGCAGCACTTTCCTTCGTCCGTGGGAGCGAATGCGGTGCGCAAGGCCTATGACGGCGTGTTCAGCTCGATCACGCTGCGCGTGACGTTCGCCGTTGCCGAAGTGGTGCAGGTGGCTCCCGAGTGGGCAATCGCGCGCACCAATTCAGCCGGAACCGTAACAGTGCACGCGACCGTTGAAAGCGGTCCGGAAGCGAATCAGGAATTGTTCATTTTTCAGAAGATCGATGGGGCGTGGAAGATCGCGCGCTACTGTTTCTCCACCACCAACCCGCCGCGCGCATGACGACAGAGCGCCGAGGAGATACATCATGAAGAATCAGATCATCAGAGAAATTAGTGCCGAGACAAGTCGGATCCATGCGCGGCTTGGCCGGATCAAGTGCGCCGTCATTGCAATGGCGTTCCTGTTGTCGCTGCTGCCGACGGCGCCGGCACAGCAGCCCGAGAATCTCCCGAACTTCGTGCCCGTGTTACCCGGCGTTAAGGCGCGTGCCATTCCCGTAGATCCGCAAAAGGGTTATGCGGTGCAGGAAATCAAGCCCGAACTCTACGTCATCACCGACGGAGCATATCAGGCCGCATTTGTGACGACTGGCAAAGGCGTCATCCTCTTCGATGCGCCGATGACCTTCGCGCCAAAGATCATACAGGCGGTAGCCGACGTGACGAAGGAGCCCATCGTCGAGCTTGTCTACTCACACTCGCACGTGGACCACATCTCCGGCGCGAGCGTGCTGGTGAAACAGATTCCCGGACTGCACATCGTGTCTGAAGAGGGGGTTGCAGAATATCTGCGGGAGAAGAAGGACCCTAAACGGCCCGTGCCAACAGAGACATTCAAAGACCAGCGGACACTGAAGCTGGGGACTGCGACGGTTGAACTGAAGAAAGGAAACTGGCATTCGAACGAAGGCGATCTGTTCATTTATTTCCCTGGCAAGAAAGCTCTGATGGCCATCGACACTCTCGCGCCGGGCTATGTGCCCTTCCAGGATTTCGACCTGACATCGAACATGTATGCATATCTCGGGATGTTCGATCAACTCTTGGCCTACGATTTCGACGTCCTGATTCCGGGCCACCTCACATCTCTGGGCACGCGCGAGGACGTGGAGGCTACCAAAGAATATGCCATGGACGTATACAAGACAGTACGGCGCGTGCACGACAGCACAGACCAGATGAAGGTGGCATCTGTGGCCGCGGCAAAGTATGGGTGGGAGAACAAATTTGCAATCTTCCGCACCATCCTGGATGGCATAACTGATCGCTGCTCGGCTGAGGTTGAGGCGCGCTGGATCAACCGGCTGGCAGCAGTGGACATCTACACCTACAGCCACTGCCGGGCGATGTTAACTTACGTGCGCTGGGATGACTGACACCGCAAAGAGCTACAGGGGAGAGAGAAAGATGGCTAAAACGATGAAGGCGGTCGTGATCCATGAAGCCGGCGGGCCAGAAGTACTGAAGATCGAGAGCCTGCCGATCCCTCAGCCAAAGAGCGGTGAAGTCCTCATCCGCGTGAAGGCCTTTGGATTGAATCGTTCCGAACTCTTCACGCGCCAGGGGCACTCGCCGAGTGTGCGCTTTCCGCGCGTCCTCGGGATTGAGGCGGTGGGCGTGGTGGAAGACGTCCCGGGAGGAGAGTTTCGCGCAGGCGAAATTGTGGCGACAGCGATGGGGGGCATGGGGCGGCAGTTCGACGGCGGCTACGCCGAGTACACTTGCGCGCCGGCAACGCAGGTGCAGGCCATCCGCACGGAGTTGCCGTGGAAGACTCTGGGGGCGATGCCAGAGATGCTGCAGACGGCCTGGGGCTCGCTCTTCAAGTCGCTGCGCCTCGAAAGCGGCGAACGGCTGCTCATCCGCGGCGGCACGACATCAGTGGGGCTTGCTGCGGCGGCGATTGCAAGGAACTACGGCGCCCATGTCGCCGCAACGACCCGCAATCCTGACCGCGGCGACCTCCTGCGTACGAACGGCGCGGAGCAGGTGTTCATCGATACGGGAAACATCGCAGAGCAGGTACGGGAAGTGTGCTCCGGCGGCGTGGACAAGGTGCTCGAACTGGTGGGCACGACGACGCTGAAGGATTCGCTGCGCTGCACCAAGGAGCACGGAGTGGTCTGCATGACCGGAATCGTGGGCAACAAATGGGCATTCGATCAGTTCGCCCCGATGGAGGCAATCCCGACTGCGGTCTACCTGACGAGCTATGCCGGAGAAGCGGAGGACTTCATGCGCATGCCGCTGCAGAAGCTGGTTGATCAGATCACAGAAGGTTCGCTGCCGATTCAGGTGGGCCGGGTCTTTCATCTGGAGGAAATTGTGGAGGCGCATCGCTGCATGGAGCAAAATCAGGCGAGTGGGAAGATTGTGGTACTAACGTAGCGGCAAGATGGGATTTCAGCTGCCGAGGTTTGCCGCAACGAGCGCGCGTGTGTTCACCGATAAAGTAAGTTCCCGATTGGCGGTGATCTCCCGCTAACTCAAAAAAGCGCCATTCAATGGATCGAGAACCTCTCGATGAGTGAGTTGGTGAGTGGCTGTTGTAAGACTCGAAACCCGGCACAAATTTGGGGATAGAAAATGTCTAGGCGACCCCTGCAAGTCGTTTGTAGGGCATCCTGACGCGATCCAATTTCTGTGGATTTTTGGAGGGTGAGTTTTTCAACAGCCACGTGACTTACCACTCATTGAGTCAACGGCGATACTGTTCAGGTCGTCGAGACCGCCGCCTGCATATTCGCTTACTCGGCCTTCGCTATTTGTGCTGTTGCAGATCGCGGTCGAGCGCTACGCCGTCGAAGGGGATCACGATGACCTTGCTGCCGTGTCCATCGTTGCCCTTTTCATCGTCCTTCGGGACATCGATGACGGCGAGCGTCACCGCGACGACGTGCCCGTTCTCAAGAAAGACGCTGGGGCGTTCCATCTTGTTCCAGTGGTTGACGGTACCATCGGTGTAGCGGACGAAGTCGCTGCGAGGGTCGTAGGCGAGGCCGCGGAAGGTCCAGTCGTGGATGCCGTCGACGGAGGTGAGATGGAAGGCTTTGCGATCGTTCCAGTCGTTAACGGTGATGTGGAAGAGGCCGCCGCTGAACCATA
>JBAVYX010000027.1:0-2219 GCA_049588475.1 Silvibacterium sp.
TGTGCCGGGAGAGCAGTCCCGGTAACGGGATCGGTTCCGCCAACGGCCAGCTGTCCAAGGACATAATGCTGGTAAGAAGGAGTTGGCAGAGTGATCTGGGAGACGAGCGGCAGGGCAATGCGGATGCCTTCATAATGCCCGAAGAAGAAGAGCTTATTCCGGCGTATTGGTCCGCCAATACTGACGCCGAACTCATTTACAGTTGACCGGGGCTTGCTGGCGATGTTGTCCGGCGTGTCGTTGGCATGCAGGAAGTAGTTTTCCGCATTGAAGAGCGATCCGTTCCATGTCTCATACAGATCCCCATGAAATGCGTTCGTTCCGGACTTGGTGAAATAGTTCACCTGCGCCACGGCGTAGCGTCCCTGGTCGACAGAGAAGGAGTTTGTATTCACGGTCGCTTCCTGCACCGCATCGAGGCCGATGACGAGATTGGTCGAAAGCCCGATGTTCAGTCCAAGCCAGGGATCGTTCGTGTCGTACCCGTCGAGGATGTAGCCATTGGATGTGGCGGGCAATCCGTTGAACTCAACATTGCCATAGCCACCCGCCGCCTTTGCGTCGTTCGATGAGCCGGCAGTATTCATGAGCGCGCCCTGTGCAAACTGGGCAAGATAGGTCAGGTCTTGGCCGGGGTTGGGGAGGCTCTTGATGGTCTTCGCTTCGATGGTGGTGGTCGTATTGGGATTGTCGAGACTGAGCAAACCCTGCTGCGCTGTCACCTCGACGACCTGACGATCTGTTTGAACTCGGAGCGAAAAGTTGAGGGCAACGGTTCTGTCGATGCCGACAGATGTGGGTTCAGACCTGGACAGAGCGAAACCGGTTGCTGCGACAGTGACCACATAGGCGCCGGGATTGATCTGAGAAAAGAGAAAGTGTCCGGAGCCATCCGTCTGGCTGGTGCGGGCTGCTTTTGTATCGACGTCGGTAGCAGTAACCGTTGCATTGGGAACGGCAGCGCCGCCTGGGTCAGTTACCTCGCCGGAGAGAGCGCTGCTGGTCCCGCTTTGCGCCTGGAGAAAAGAGGAGTTAACTAGGATTAATACCCACAACAGAATGAAGGTGTGTTTCCATGCTCGAAGCGCTTGCATATCGGGACACTCCCGGTTGTGCGTGTGCTTTGCTGCCTGGAGAGGAATTCGGGAAGGGCCCACCGCCGGCAATAATTTAGGCATACCTAAATTAGTTAGGTACACCTAAACTAAGGTAGTGTCAACTGGAGGCATGGGGAAAAGCATGACGACGCGCCGCGTCAACTTAAACACGGAATCGGTGGACAACTATTTGAAGGCCATCCTTACTCTGGGCGGACCGGAGGAGGAGCGAGTGACGAGTACCGCGCTCGCGGAGCAACTCGGAGTCGCTCCGGCATCAATCACGAACATGCTGCAAAAATTGGCAGCATCGCCTTCGCCGCTGGTGGAATACGAGTCGCGGCGCGGTGTCCGGCTTTCAGCCGCGGGCAGAAGGCGCGCACTGGAGATCGTGCGTCATCATCGTCTGCTCGAGGCGTTTCTCTACGAGGTGCTCGACTATCCCATCGAAGAAGTTCATGACGAAGCCGAACGGCTGGAGCATTTCATCTCGGAGCGGTTCGAGGAGCGCATCGACGCAAAACTGGGGCGGCCCAGGTTCGATCCTCATGGACATTGCATTCCCGCTTTGGACGGACGAATGGCGAAGCAGGTTTCCACACCATTGACGGCTATAGACGAGGACGGGGAATTCGTCGTGGACAGTGTCTCGGATCAGGACGCAGCTTTACTAAAGCAGCTCAAGGCTCGCGGCATCGTTCCTGGCGCACGCTTGCAGGTCGTTAGCCGCTCTCGGGAAGAGTTTATTTTGCGTGCAGCCACCACCTCGAAGACTTCGCACCTCTCTCGCCTTCTCGCGGCCGCAGTCAGAATCCGTTCCACAGAATAACGGGAAAGCGATACGCGCGCAGTTTGTTCGTTTTCATCAGACTCCGATTTACAAGATGTCGCCCGGTGTGAACAGCCCGAGTCACCATGGAGTCGTTCAGATCGGTTTCATTGCGAAGTTCAGGATCAGGACTGATAGGGTAAAGAGTCCATGCCGATCACAGCGACAAATCCGTTCAAGGGCCGCCAGTATCCCGGCGATGTAATTCTGCAAGCCGTACGGTGGTATCTGCGATATCCGTTGGCCTATGAGCATGTTGCCGAGCTATTGGCAGAGCGGGGCCTGGAAGTGGA
>JBAVYX010000028.1:0-6215 GCA_049588475.1 Silvibacterium sp.
ACTTTCTCAAAGAAGCGTTGAGCCGCGGCGGTGTCGCGCTTCGCCGTCAGCAGAAAATCGATCGTCTGCCCGGTCGAATCCACAGCCCGGTACAGATACTTGTCTTGACCCTTAACCTTTATATAGGCCTCGTCGACGCGGTAGCTCTTATTCGTGCGCTTGAGATGGGCTTGGCAACGCTTGTTTAATTCCGGCGAGTAGACTTGCACCCAACGCCAAACACAACTGGCGTCCACTTCCAGGCCCCGCTCTGCCAATAGCTCGGCGACATGCTCGTAGGCCAATGGATATCGCAGATACCACCGTACGGCTTGCAGAATTACATCGCCGGGATACTGGCGGCCCTTAAACGGATTTGTCACTGTGATCGGCATGGACTCTTTACCCTATCAGTCCTGATCCTGAACTTCGCAATGAAACCCTGGATCGCACCAAATCGCATAGGGACTGTAAGTGTATTTTCTACAATAGTTTCGGCGGCATACCTGGTTGCACTCGTCTGCACTGAATCGCATAGAATCAGAAATCGAAGGGACACCAGATCGGACACCGATTTCGGTCCGTTTCTCCTGTTCGAGTAGCTTTTTTGAGAACTTCAAAGGAGTCGCCCCCCGTGGATCTATTACGATGCCGGGATCGGATATTGCCGACCGCTTCAGCGCCATTTGGAAATTCTATGTGAGCGGCCGGAAGGTCGAGGCGCGACGCCTGTTTACTGCCTGCCTCCCGTTATTGCGCTATGAATTGCAGCCTGCTCTCGGTGTCTCAACCATGAAACACAGTCTGGTTCGTCGCTGGATATTCCGGTCGGCAACAGTACGGCACCCCACAGTTTCCATTGACCGCCATTCGGAGGCAGAGAGATTGACACCCTTTGGAATGACATCGAAGCGTTTGCCTGATTCTGACCGCCCAATCAGAAAGTGAAGCCGAAACCCACTTTCTAATAGATCGACCGTGACATGGTGGAGCAGAGCGGTGAACTTCACACGAGCGATGCAAATGGCCGGGCATCGGTTATGGCTCATAGCTCCGACGACCGGGGACCCGAGAGAGTGTATGTCTGGACGGAGCATACTCCCATTTGGGCCGTTCTTGATCTCATCGCAATAGCGCCTGCGCCTTAACGGCGCAGGCAGGCGGGATAGGTTCGATCTCTTTTCCATATTCAATCGCGTGTGTCGGGAGGTGCCAGAGCGGATCGGAGACCGGAAATAAAACTCTTCGCAGGGAATTTAGTTTAACCGTAGGCACTAAACCACGCGTGTAACCTATTCACAGTGCAGACGCGACAAAACCAAGGAGAAAAAGCACCATGGATTCGATGATATGGTGGTCAGTCTTACAGCCTGGCTTCACTCCAGCCTTCGATGACACCAAGAAGCAGGCTTACACGGTCACCCGCCCTATCAAAATCAGTCAAGGTGAACAACATTTTGAGTTTGAGAAAGGTCACCTACTACGGGGAGAGCATCCCGGCATTATTAGCGTCAGCAAGGGGATGGCGAGTGTCGCAAGCACACATATTTCGATGGCTGCGATTACGGCTATTTCCTTTACAGGTCACTAAACTCCTAAACCACTGTTTTCCCAAGGAGACCCAGACGTGAACACACACGCTCCACGTCTACGCTCGTAATCGCCGCGTCCATCATTGCAGCCGTCCGTCTCGCGAGGGATGAGATCGGCGCGCCCATTGAAAAATCAAGCCGGGCACTCCAAGATGCTATTTCGGATTCGTTTGAGCCATCTAACGAGTTAGCCGCTCCGAAGGCTGTTTATGCGACGGCCACCGCGACTGGCTGCGGCTGCAGCCCGTGCAGGTAATCCACGGCCTTCTGCGCGTAAGAGGCGGCCTGGACGACGCAGCGCTTGTCGTCTTTTAGGACTTCGAGCCCAGTTGGCGATATAGCCGGCATGGTCATCACGCACTTCCGGCGTCAGCTCCAGATCGGCGCACAGGAACGCACTGCCCAGCTCGGCAACGAGTTCCTCGCGGGCGTATCCCTCAAAGCATCCGATTGCGTACTTGAATCACCTGAGCGGCCTGATTCTATTTGCGCGCTCTGTTGATTCAACGTTTGGAGATGCCGCTCTCAAGAGGCTTCATGCTATCTATGGAAAAAATGCTGAGCTGATCGGAACGCTGGCAGAGTTCGCCGGAAAGAATGATTTCGCTGTACAGTGCGGCTCCGACGGGACTTCTCGTCCTCGCTGAGGAGCGGCGGTCGAGATTTTAGCTAGTGCGGCTTTCGGCCTCGGGTGTGAGATATCTAAAAATAATAACGACAAACCCCCATCGTGCTATCCATACTCGGTGCCCACCGTAGTCTCGCGATTGGAGACGCGATTGCGACCTCGGAGGATTAACCATAATACGACGACCTAGTTCGGCTTCGGGCGTGATTTGATCATCGTTGTGTTTGCAGCGCACAGACGACAGCGGAAAATACAACCAGCAAGTCAATCGAAGCCAGCCTGCCGTTTCCGATGAGATATGATTGGCCCGGGATAAATGCGTCGGAGCAAAGGATCTAGATGCATCTGACGCGAACTACCCCAAGAGAACTTTGAGTGCCGCATCTTCCGATCTTCGATCCAAGAACTCAAGTCAATCACTCGCCTCACGTGGTCATCCTGGGAGCAGGCGCGAGTAGGGCCGCGTTCCCACAAGGCGACGCGAATGGCAAACCCTTGCCGGTGATGGCGGACTTGATCGACTATCTTGGCCTCGCGCCAGCCATTGCCGCAGCTGGTTTTTCGAATACATCAGACTTCGAATCGCTATATGACGAGATTGCGACAAGTGGCCGTGCGCCTTCTCTGAAGACTGAAATCGAAACAAGAGTCCGAGCCTATTTTGAAGCACTCGAGCTTCCGGAAATCCCGACCCTTTATGACTACCTTCTACTCTCTCTGAGAGAGACCGATTACATAGCAACCTTCAATTGGGACCCATTCCTGGCTAAAGCGTTCATGCGGAATAAGCACGTTGCAAAAATGCCAAAACTTCTCTTCCTGCACGGGAATGTTCAGGTTGGAAATTGCCCTGTAGATAGGGTCAAGGGATTCCGTGCAGATACCTGCTCAAAGTGCGGTGCACCTCTTCAGGCGAGCAGGCTCTTATATCCGGTACGACAGAAGGATTACAAGTCAGATCCCTTAATTTCAGCGGAGTGGAAGGAACTCGAGAGCGCCCTTACAACAGGCTACATGCTGACAGTATTTGGTTACAGCGCACCCGTAACGGACGTCGAGGCGGTCGCGTTAATGCTTCTTGGCTGGGGCTCCAATCCCACTTTCGAACTCGCTGAAGTATCGATCGTGGATATCAAGCCGGAGCCCGAACTTAGCAAGACCTGGGAGCGGCTTCTTTGCAGAACTCACTATGGGATGAATTCTGACATTCGAGGAACCTGGCTGTTTCGCTATCCGCGACGAAGTGGCGAGGCACTTGCAATGGCGACCTTGCAAAATAATCCCTGGCACGATAATCCATTTCCAACGCTACAGTCCCTTTCCCAGGTGCATGCTTGGCTTGCGCCGCTGGTCCTGGAGGAGAAGAACGGCCGCTTTACCGGAAAACCATGTCTTCAGCCACAAGATTTTGCCGACCAGTCACCACAAGGGCCAAAGAAGATAGGTTTAGATTGGGTACTCGACTGGCTCAAATTGATGTGCCAGGGTGAGCTCATTCCTCCCTTTTGCGTGGACATCGTCCTAAAGGACGGCGCGCGATACAGCCTCCATTCCATTGTGGAGTGTGACGATCAGACGCGTACTATGTCTTTTCGTATATGGGACCTCCGAGCGCTGTCCGAAGCTGACCTTGCAGATTTGAAGCAGAAACTGAACGGTATTCGAGACCGGAAGGAGCTTGCCCCTGTGGAGAAGCTGCATCCTAAACTTGATTGGGCAAACGTACATGTTCATTATGACGATGTGTCGTATTGCGTGGAATGGCACAATCGCATCTGGCCGGAGGAATAACACGCGCTGGAAAGATACAGATTGCTGCAGGGGCCTCCGATATCGACTTTCTTAGCTCGCCCAAACCACCAGAGATCGCCCAGGAGAAGGCCGCCTAGTCGGGTGGCATTCGAGCGTCGGCGAAGATCGTCAACCGCCAGTTCCATGACATAGTGCCGGAATCTCTGGTTTCGGAAGAGGAACTCCGTCCTTCCAAATAATTGTGGGGCGCCTCGATTCGTGTGAAATGGATATGCTTCGTCCTTGCTGAAATGGAAGGCTACCTACGCCGGTCTGGCAATTCACTCAGAACGACGAAATTCTCCTTTCGACCTGGCTACTCGATATTGACTTGGAAGGTTAAAGAAGGGTTATCGTATGCAACCGCATACCATAGCCCATCTGTCCCCATAATGAAGTACACCTCCTGCTGGTAAAACCACGCCGGATAGGCTCCAGCATAGAACCAGTATCCACCGTAGGAGTACTCCCGACGCCCATTGTAAAAGCGACCACCATGCTCTTCAAAGCGAGCATCATGCTCACGTCCAAACCTGCTTTCGTTGTACTCGTGGCCGCGACTATCTTTCTGACCATTGTGGGCCCACTGCCCTTGTGTTTGCTCGGACTGCTGACCGCGCTGTTCCCGCTGTTGGTCCTGCTGACTCTTGACTTGCTGCACGTGTTCCTGTTTTGTTGACTTGGCCTGTTGCTGTTGCTGTTTCTGTTGCTGTTGGGCATGCTGTTGCTCGTTCTGTTTCTGCTGCGTCTTCTCTTGCTGCTGGGCGTGCTGCTGCTTCTGCTGTGTGTTCTGTTGCTGCTGGGCATGCTGTTGCGGTTGCGTGTGATTTTGATTCTGCTGCGGCTGTTGATGAGCTTGTTGAGTTTGCTGATGCTGCTGCTGTTGGGGCTTGGCTTGTTCGTGCGAGTTCTGTTGGGGTTTGGAATTATCCTGTTTTTCGTCTGGATGATCCTGCCATGCGTAGGCGGAGGCGGTGACTCCGAGGAGGGCCGCCAGAAATGCTGCGCCGATTATGGTGGTGGTTTTCATAGCTGTTCTTTCTGTGGCTGCTTGTCAGTCACGTTTTCCTTAAGGCCCCCAGCCGCTTTAACGACCGGGCTCGATTCTTGCTGCATAGCCAGCCAGAGGTGGCTTACGAGGCTGCCTCTTGCTTTCTCCGCGCTGAACGGGACGAACACGGGAATTCCGATCAGCGCGATCGATGGTGAATGACTCATTGCGCCTATCGTTAATCCGCATGCGATTCGGCGATGGCACTCGTGTGAGCAATCCCGACAACTGTCTTCATCAGGACAAATGTGAGATGGGCTGACTTAGTTCAGAACCATGAGGGAGCCGATAATACCGACTCTTCTCAGAGTCAGTGTTTCAAAGACGCAGAATAATAACTGAGCTAAACAGCTCAGTTTGACGGGATTGACTGAAACAGGCTCCTAAACTGCATCTTCTCGAAACTCCTTCGTGCTGATGCGCCACCCTTCAAGCGAAGGCGGTGTTGTCGCTCCAATCTGAATAATGAACCAGTGTCGAATCAGCGCTTGTGCAACATCTCGATCCGAAAACGGACCGCGCACGATGAAATGGTTGTCGCCATGCACGCGCATGCCTACCATGTGATTTGCTGCGGCTCAATTGATACCGTGACGCGCCGATCAGGGACCGTAGCACAACGCAAATGACGACAACTCCATTCAGGATTGATTTGATGCTCGACTGCATCGGAATGAAGCGGTTCACAAGCCATAACAGAATCCGGTAGTGTTGCAAGTTTCAAATGCAGACAAGTTTGTCGCCGAGGGTCTGTCGTGCGTTCTTAGGCTGCCAAGTCGAAGAGGCTGTCGATGAACTGAATCTGACGAACAAGATCCTCTCCTGCCACCCATCGAACTTGCCCCTTCCGGATCATGTGGACTGCTTCGTAGCCTTGAATCGTTCGCCGAGCCGCCTGGAATACTCGGAAGCCATGCTTGGCATTCACGCGACGTTTGATGGCTCGATGATCCTGTTCGAGAATGTTGTTCAAGTACTGCACCGGTCGGTGTCGACAGCGCCTGCGCAGCGTCCCTTCCTTCTTACTGTCGGGGATCGCGGAGCTGTAAATCGGCGCCAGGTCAGTGTTGATCACTCGAGGTTGAGGATGGGATCGATCGCCGAGCGCCTTGCGAAACAGGCGCTTGGCAGCATCGGCGTCACGGAACGCTGACAGCAAGAAATCGATGGTGGC